>JAZRVX010000156.1:0-2124 GCA_045599455.1 Faecousia sp.
CATAAATTTCACCGAGTCTCGCGTTGAGACAGCGCCCAGAATCGTTACACCATTCATGCGGGTCGGAACTTACCCGACAAGGAATTTCGCTACCTTAGGACCGTTATAGTTACGGCCGCCGTTTACTGGGGCTTCGGTTCACACCTTCGGATTGCTCCTGAGCGCTCCCCTTAACCTTCCAGCACCGGGCAGGTGTCACCACCTATACGTCCCATTGCTGGTTCGCAGATGGCTGTGTTTTTGATAAACAGTCGCCTGGGCCTGCTTTCTGCCGCTCACAATTATCACTAACATGAGCCACACTTCTCCCGAAGTTACGTGTGCATTTTGCCGAGTTCCTTAACGCGAGGTCGCTCGTGCGCCTTAGATTACTCATCCTTCCTACCTGTGTCGGTTTCCGGTACGGTTTTTCCCGGCCTAGCCTTAGACAGTATTTCCCGGCACCCTGACTACGTCCGCTTCTCTTCGACTTTCTCTCCGATCGCTTACGGCTCGGCTCGGGCTGTGGATTTGCCTGCAGCCCTCGGCACCTTGCCGCTTTGACGGGAACAACCAATCTCCCGCCGGATTTCGCCTCATGCGTCCTGCCCTCGAAACCAGGAAAAGTGATGGATTGTAGACCATCTTCCCATCGACTACGGATTTCTCCCTCGCCTTAGGGGCCGACTTACCCAGGGCAGATTGCCTTTACCCTGGAAACCTTAGGTTTTCGGCGGACGGGGATCCCACCCGTCTTTTCGTTACTTATGCCTGCATTCTCTCTTCTGCTTCCTCCAGGGCCCCTCGCGGGTGCCCCTTCACGGGTTGGCAGAATGCTCCCCTACCGCCAGCACCATACGGTGCTGGCCCGCGGCTTCGGTACCATGCTTAGCCCCGTTACATTGTCTGCGCACGGATGCTCGACCAGTGAGCTGTTACGCACTCTTTTAAGGAATGGCTGCTTCTGAGCCAACCTCCTGGCTGTCTGTGCATCCGCACTTCATTTCACACTTAGCATGATTTGGGGACCTTAACCGGCGGTCCGGGCTGTTTCCCTTTCGACTATGAACCTTGTCGCACACAGTCTCACTCCCATACATTGACAGGCGGCATTCAGAGTTTGATCGGAGTTGGTAGGATTTGACTCCCCCGCGTCCGTCCAGTGCTTTACCTCCGCCTGTGTCCATATGAGGCTGTCCCTAAAGGCATTTCGGGGAGAGCCAGCTATCTCCATGTTTGTTTAGCCTTTCACTCCTTACCACAGGTCATCACTACCTTTTTTAACAGATTACTGTTCGGCCCTCCACAGGGTTTCACCCCTGCTTCAGCCTGCCCATGGTAAGATCACATTGGCTTCGGGTCTGCGCCGTGCGACTTGCCGCCCTGTTCAGGCTCGCTTTCACTCCGGCTCCGCGACTGCAATCGCTTAGCCTTGCCGCACAACGCAACTCGCAGGTTTATTCTACAAAAGACACGCTACAAGGGTTGCCCCCCGTAACATCTTGCCGGTCCATGGTTTCAGGTTCTCTTTCACTCCCCTCACCGGGGTTCTTTTCGCCTTTCCCTCACGGTACTGCTTCGCTATCGGTAGCTGCCGAGTATTTAGCCTTGGATCGTGGTCGACCCGGGTTCAGGCAGGGTTTCACGTGCCCCGCCCTACTCAGGGAGTCCGCCGCAAGGGTCATCGGATTTCGCCTACGTGGCTGTCACACGCTGCGGCCCACCCTTCCAGGTGGTTCGGCTGTCCTTCCCCCTCGTTCCTGCGGCCCCTACAACACCACCCGTGGTGGTTTGGGCTCCTCCGCGTTCGCTCGCCGCTACTTGCGGAATCTCGTTTGATTTCTGTTCCCGTGTTACTTAGATGGTTCACTTCACACAGTGTGGCTCCCGTGCGCTATTTGATTCACGCACCGGGTGGCGGGATCGCTCCCGCCGGGTTACCCCATTCGGACATCCGGGGATCTAGGGATATGTGCTCCTCCCCCCGGCTTTTCGCAGCTTGTCGCGCCCTTCTTCGCCTGGCAGCTCCTAGGCATCCGCCATGGACCTATACTTCGCTTGGCCATATTGCCTCGCTACTGAACTTCTACCTTTTCTTTGAACATTTCGTTGTTTGCTTTCCTTCCCTGACAATTTCAAACATCT
>JAZRVX010000157.1:0-1218 GCA_045599455.1 Faecousia sp.
GGATGGAGGTCCGCACCGATAAGCGTTGAAAAGCTTCCGGATGAGCCGAGTGTAGGAGTGAAAGGCCAATCAAACTTGGAGATAGCTCGTACTCCCCGAAAGGCATTTAGGTGCCGCGTCGGATGGTTACCCTGAGAGGTAGAGCGACCGATAGGATGCGAGGGCTTCACCGCCTATCAAGTCCTGACGAACTCCGAATGCTCATGGTCCGCAGTCCGGCAGTAAGGGGGCGGGTGCTAAGGTCCGTCCCCGAGAGGAGAAGAATCCAGACCGTCGTCTAAGGTCCCGGAATTCTGTCTAAGTTAGTCTAACGAAGTTCGGTCCCAGTGACAGCTAGGATGTTGGCTTGGAAGCAGCCATTCATTCAAAGAGTGCGTAACAGCTCACTAGTCGAGGGACTGTGCATGGATAATAATCGGGTATTAAGACAGATACCGAAGGCGCGGGATAGCATTAAAAAGTATCGGTAGGGGAGCATTCCATATGCGTTGAATGGTGCAGGTAACTAATCCTGGAGCGTATGGAAAAGCAAATGTAGGTATAAGTAACGATAAGGAGGGTGAGATCCCCTCCCGCCGTAAGGCCAAGGTTTCCCGGGCAATGTCAATCAGCCCGGGGTCAGTCGGGTCCTAAGTATAAGCCGAACGGCGAGTGCGATGGCAGAACCGGTTAATATTCCGGTACTACCATATGGAGCGATTGTGGAGACGGAAGAGTGACACCACCGCGGAGTGACGGAATACTCCGTTGAAGGGCGTAGGTTATGAGGATGGCAGGCAAATCCACCGTCCGAGCTGAAACCTGATAGTATGGAAGCGCCTTCGGGCAATTCCAATAGTGCTGGTAATCATATTCCCGAGAAAATCCGCTAAGCTTAATCCTTTGGGTACCCGTACCTCAAACGGACACACGTGGCCGGGTAGAACATACTAAGGCGTTGAGAGATTCATGGTTAAGGAACTAGGCAAACTGACCCTGTAACTTCGGGATAAAGGGTCCTCCTTCTGGGAGGCGCAGAGAATAGGTCCAGGCAACTGTTTAACAAAAACACAGGGCTGTGCAAACTCGAAAGATGAGGTATACAGCCTGACACCTGCCCGGTGCCGGAAGGTTAAGAGGAGATGTCAGCCGCAAGGTGAAGCATTGAATTGAAGCCCCGGTAAACGGCGGCCGTAACTATAACGGTCCTAAGGTAGCGAAATTCCTTGTCGGGTAAGT
>JAZRVX010000158.1:0-47580 GCA_045599455.1 Faecousia sp.
GATGTTTTCATGGGCATTCCCTCCGAATATTTTTTCCTGATTATAGAAGGAATTTCGGTATCTGTCAAGATTTGTTCAAGAATATCCCCTATACTGTGGGAAAAAGGAGGGTGTGCCATGGCAACGATTGCAGATTATCTGAACTGGCGGGGAGATTTGTCCTTCGCATCCGATGGACTCAACGAGGTGGATGCGTTGATTTTTGCCTGCCTGAGCTATTTGCAGCTTCCGTCCTATGTTCGCTTTGAGGCAGAGTATTCTCTCAAGGAGCTTGCCGATGCGTTCTTTGACCAGCCGAATATTGATGAGCGTTGTATTTATAAAAATGACTATCTGCGTCTTGAGGATGCCCTGAAGACCGAGCGTTTTGGTACATGCCGTATGTTCGGCTACCGGGATGTGCTCATGGAGGAGCGGCATGCCCAGTTCTCCGCCGAGAGCTGGCACCTGCCCGACGGGACCTTGGTGCTTGCCTTCCGCGGCACGGACAATACCATCACCGGCTGGCGGGAGGACTTCAACATGAGCTTTCAGAGCGTGGTTCCTGCCCAGCAGATGGCACTGCAATACGCCCGGGAGATACTGGAGTCGCACCCGGGAAATGCCGTCTTTACCGGCCACTCCAAGGGCGGCAATCTGGCCGTCTTTGCGGCCATGGGACTGGAGGACAGCTTGCAGGAGCGCGTTACCGCTGTGTACAATATGGATGGGCCGGGATTTGAAGCGCCGCTTCTGGATATCCCCGGCTACTGTTCCCTCCTTCCCAAAATCCACACCATGATTCCTCAGTCCTCCGTTGTGGGGCTGCTGCTGGACAGGGTAGAGGAGCCGGTCATCATTCACAGTGATGCACTGGGGATTATGCAGCATGATTTGCATACATGGCAGGTTATGGGTAATCACTTCGAGCGGCGTGACAGCCTGACAGCGGATTCCGTCTTTCTGCGCGATGCTGTCCGCCGCTGGCTGGACAGTATGGATGACACCGAGAGAAGTCGGTTTGTCACAGAACTGTTCGGCGTTGTGGAAGCAGGACAGGCCAAGAAGACAGCGGATTTGATAAAGCCTGCATCGGTCTATAAATTCCTGCGCACCCTTTCTTCCGATGAAGATTCCCGCAGGGTGATTTCCTCGGAGCTGCAAAATCTGGTGCGGGCGGCACTGCATGAGAAAACCGAAGACTAAAATTTTTCTGACACATCTTGACAAGACTTTCAAATCGTGATATTATATCTGAGCCTTGGATGCAATATTCATGGCCCGGTGGTGCAGTCGGTTAGCACGCCAGCCTGTCACGCTGGAGGTCGACGGTTCGAGTCCGTTCCGGGTCGCCATTAAGAGTGAAGCGTAAGCTTCACTCTTTCATATGCCTCTGTAGCTCAGTAGGTAGAGCAGCGGACTGAAAATCCGCGTGTCGTTGGTTCGATTCCGACCGGAGGCACCATTTAGGTTTATATGCGGGCGTAGCTCATCCGGTAGAGCGCCACCTTGCCAAGGTGGAGGTAGCGAGTTCGAGCCTCGTCGCCCGCTCCATAAAGAAGAAGAGAATCCCATTGGGATTCTCTTCTTCTTTATACGCGCGACGATGACTCGAAAGATGAAATCCGACATGCAGGTTCCATAACGCAGGAATTTTATCTGCCGGTTGTCGGTTATCAGCAAACAAAATGAGAAAATTACGCTTTTTGACCAATATTGGTATTGATTTTTTGGTTAACGAAAAAACTGAAAGTATTCTCTAAGAGCTGATAACTGACTACTTACAAATGCAATCGAAGCGTAGTTATCGTCTTCTTTCCCTATATCTTCCCATCCTTGAACATGGACATCATTTCATTGGTCAGGCTGAAGTTATCGGGCTGCAGGACAATGTCCTGCCGCTTTACCCAGTGGGCGATTTTCAGCTCATTTGCATCCATGTATATCTCGGTGTCGCCGTCCACATCGCAGTAGTAGCCTGCCAGAATGTCATTGGCGACCCCCCAAGGCTGGCTTTTGTAGTAGCGGATATTCTTGACCTTGATGCCGGCCTCCTCCATAACCTCGCGGGCAACTGTTTGCTCCATGGTTTCGCCGATTTCCGTGAAGCCTGCAATCAGCGCATTGTGGCCATAGCCGGTGCGGTACTGGGTCAGAAGCAGTTTGTCCACATTGCGTACACCCACAATTACCGCGGGCATAATCCGCGGATAGGCTGTATACCCGCACTTCGGGCAGACCCGTGCACGCTCGGTGTCGGAGTGCCGCGTCTTTTCGCCGCACCGACCGCAGTAGACAGTGTCTCGATACCAGTCGGCTAAATGCTTTCCGGTCATGATTGCGAAAATCAGATGTTGGGGCAGCTTGGTTTCCCGCCGCAGGGCAAAGACCTCTTCCGTATGTAGCGTGTCCGGCATTCTGCCGGACACCAGAAAGAAGCGCACATCGTCCACGCAGAATAGATAGGTGAAATCACAGCCCGGGAACTCCGCCACTTTCGGAATATCCTCCCCTATGAGGGCAACCCGATTGCCGTCAAAGCAGAGCGCGTAGTCGTCTGCCTGCGCCGCCGCATGGGGGTCGTATTGGTTAAACAGCTTGTGCGGTGCAATATCCTGAATCATGCAAACGCCTCCTTTTTTTGCAATCATAGCATAATGGATATTCTTTTGCAATCAGAAGAACGCAACATGGAAATATTCATTACAGCACTATGCGATATGCAAAGACCCACACAAACAGAGATTTTTACTCTTTGATTGTGTGGGTCTTTTCTTATTTCATCGTATATTCTCGGAACAAATTTAAAAGTTCCTTGCACACCTTGATTGTGACAATACTGCCGTCACGCAATGTGTAAGAGACATCTTCTGCCGTTGCGTCTACCCACTGAGAGTTTTCTCCGTAGAAAATCACCGGGTGTTTGGGAAATGTTCGCTGCGAAGCGTTACAGACTTCCGTTTGCGGGATTATTCAGCACCTTGCCGTTTTCGGAAAAACGCGAACCGTGGCATGGGCAGTCCCATGAATGCTCAGCCGGATTCCATTTCAGAGCACATCCCAAATGCGGGCAGCGCCTTCTGGACGGGGTCAGCAAATTCAAAGCCGACTCAAAAGCATTTACAAAAAGCTGCGGATGCAGGATGCTGCGGGAGGGATTGAACAGCTCCGCAAATTCATTTATTCTGCCCATAAGCATATCGCTCACAATCATGGCTGACAGCATGGAGTTTGTCATGCCCCATTTATTGAATCCTGTCTCCACATAGAATCCGGGAGTCCTTCGGGAATATTGCCCGATATACGGCATCCCGTCAAGGCTCAAACAGTCCTGCGCCGCCCAGAAAAACTTCTCCCGGGAGTGGGGATAATACTGATGCGAAAAACTGCGAAGCTCCGCCCATGCACCGTTTTTTCCGCCTGTTCGGCCTCCTCCGCCGCCCAGAAGCAACAGGCTTCCATAATTCCGAAAGGACATTCCCCCATCACACTCATCAACATACATTCCACCCACATCCTGCGCATTCTCCAACGCAATCACATAGTCCCTGGATTGATACAGCTTGACAAAATAGCTTCCGTGCTTATTGATAAATGGGAAATGAGTTGCGCAGACCACTTGATCCGCAATGATTCTCCCTCTGTCTGTGACTGCAGTGCAGCCAATCATCTCGCGGACAAATGTGTGCTCGTAAATATTGAGGCCGTCTGTGATTCCTGCAATAAATTTCAGCGGATTGAACTGCGCCTGATTGGGAAATTTGACTGCCCCTGCTGTTTTTATCGGCAGGGGTATTTCTTTGCAAAACTCTGCGCAGCACCCAATTTTCTGCAGAGCCTCCATCTCTTTCTCAAGCTTTTGACTATCGAGGGAGTACACGAAGTTATCTTTGATTTCATATTCGCATTGGATGGTACGGCACAGTTCGGCGTATCGATCAAATGCGGCAGCGTTTGCCTGATAATACTGCTTTGCGGCAGATTCGCCGCTGCTGTGCAAAAGCTTGTTGTATAGGAGCCCATGCTGAACCGTGATTTTTGCCGTTGTATTGCCTGTGTTTTCCCCACAGATGCGGTTCTTTTCCACAAGGATGTATTTTATACCATTCTGATGGAGAAAATAAGCCGTAAGAATTCCGGCAATGCCGCCGCCGATAATCAGCACATCTGTCTTGATATCTCCGTCAAGCTGCGCAAACTCAGGCAATGCCGTGTCCTGCCAAACCGATTTCATCACATTCACCTCCCGTATAGTATGGGCAAGAAGAAGTCAATCATGCGAAACTGTTTCTGCGGATGGTATTATAAATGTCAGTCTCCCACGCAAACGCTGGCGGTAATACAAGCAGTACACGGGAGAAGCTGTTCTATTCAGCTGATTACAGACAACAGCGCATTGCTTTTTGTATTTCTTCTGATGTAAAAAATGCCACCTATTCCCGCCCACATAACAAAGCCGTGAAATCATGCATAATGATTTCACGGCTTTGTATAGATTATACGGTTTTGTTTTCCGGGGATGTTCTGATTCTATCACAGAGGAATCTCTTAAGCAGGAACGCCAGAAAATACGGGAAGGTATAGAACTTACCGTTGAACCCAATGTTTTTGTTGGCGAACTTGATACCGAACTGAATATCGGCGTATTTCTCCTTTGTAATCAATGCGTTCAGGGATGGCGTGGATGCATCATTTGCTTTAACCTCTACAGGTATCAAAGAATCAGCATCACGAACAAAGAAATCCATTTCCAATGTACCTTTTTCGTTTCGATAGAAATAGAGCCCACAGCCTTGCTTGACAAGCATATCTGCGACAATGTTCTCATAGAGGGCACCTTTGTAGGTATTAAAATTCTTATTCTCGCGTAAATCCTGCTGCACTTCTTCGTCCAATGATCCCACCAGAAGTCCGGTGTCTGCGTAGTAGATTTTGAAGTTATCCGGGTTATAGTTTCCTTTGAGTGGCAATTCCGGCTGTTCCATGCAATAGCACACATTGATAATTCCTGCATTACTTAACCAGTCGACTGTTCCAACATATTCCCGATTCCGAGCACCATTTCTGATTTTGGAGATTTGATATTTTTTATTGTCTTTCCCCAGAAATACTGGGATTTTTCTGTAGACATCAAGAACCTTTCCTTTGTCCAGACCGTGTGCGTATTTGGTAATATCCTCCTCATAGTCCAGAAGAAGCTGTTTTTGCATCTTCAGTGTGCCACTATAGTTCTTTTTGGTTATGAAACTGAATACGACCGCAGGCATTCCTCCAAGAACCATGTATTCCCTGAAATTTTCCAGCATCACATCAAACTCAACACTGCTTAGAGGCGTCACCGTCAGCATCTTTTGGTAAAGAGATTCAATTTGAGCCTGCTTGTACCCTTTGGCCCAAAGATATTCCTCAAAGTCTAGCGAGTGCATTTCATAATCTTCTTTGAAGCCAACACTGTTGGACTCAATTTCATTGTAGTTGATTCCCATTAGAGAGCCGGAGCAGATGACATCATATCTTCCGTCCAGCTTGAAGGATTTCAGACTGGTTGCACTGTTTATACAGTTCTGAATTTCATCGAAGAAAAACAGTGTTTCACCTACGGGGAAAGCAAAGTCAGGATTGATTAGCGAGATATTCTTTAGAATTGTATCCACATCAAAGCCGTCATCAAAAATCCCTCGGTACTGTTTTTGCAGAACAAAGTTGATTTCAACGACAGACTTATAATGCTTTTCAGCGAAAAACTCGATTGCTTTCGTTTTGCCAATCTGCCGAGCGCCCTTTACAATCAATGGAAATCTGTCCGGATTATGCTTCCATTCTTCAAGAAATGTATCGATTTTGCGGGCTAATCTGTCCATCTTTGCATCCTCCCATCTGGTTTCTTTCATCCTATCACAAAATTCCAATCAAATCAACCGCAAATGCTCACAAAATTCCGATTATATTCAGAAGCGTTTTACACATTTCCTCTTTAAGGTCGAGCATTGGTTATTAATAAATATATTTTTCATGTCCTACCAAATTCTTTTGCTTTGCTTATGTAAATACCTGTCAATATTGGCTAACCCTAATGCAGTACACTATCAGGAGAACTATCGAATGGTGCATGCACGGTTTGTGTTTTTTATAATTATTGGATTTCTTAAGATTTTGGCGCAATACGCGGAATATTAGCCTTTCCATTACTAACGGCATCTAGTCCGTCTCCTTGTATAGCTGGACATAGAGTTATTACAGCGTTGGACGGCATGCGGTACAATGTGTAATTACCAGTTTTCGAAAATGAAACTTGTATGATTTTTGGAGCGTGTAGACTGAAATAATTGATCTGGTCTACATGACAAAAACAGGACAGGTGCCCAAATGGAGCACCTGTCCTGTTTTGCGTTGTTTATTTATAACCAACTGTGTTTGTAGCTTTAACGGTACAGGATACTGCTGCAGCATTCAAATTCTTAATTGTGTAATCAACGCATCCGGCTTTACCCAGATTAGTGTAAATAGTCATGGTGACTTTTGCATACGGTGCAATCTGAAATTCGGGATTTGTTAAAGAGCCAACCCATTTGGCATTCGGAATACGAGATGCACTACAACCAGAGATTTTGTCTAGTCTGACCAGAAGAGTGTCGTTTGTTTTATTTGTAAAAGTTACAGTCGATTTTTTAGGGAAAAGACTATCACCGCATGTAATGACCCAGCCGGATTTTTGATAGGCAGGTGCAGCAGAAACGGTAATTGCCATAGACGCAATCATTGCAATCATAAGCACGAAGGCGAAAAGACGATGAATTCTGGTATTCACTTTGTTTACTCCTTTTTTAGTAAAAGTTTTAATTGTTTTTATTTACATGATTGTATACACATGATGCTCTTAAATGTTACAGAAGATTTGTTTTTGTAAAGTTGATAGGAGGAAAACACAGAATGTGAGTTTAACAGGAACTAGTGATTGCGTATTATGAGATACATTTAAAAACAGCAGAGCGTGGCGGATTCAAAATCTGAACTGCGTGAGTATATTAGAATGTAAAATGAAAAAGCAGACCATCCACTGTGGTCTGCTTTTTTCGATGTATAGTTGTCTCAGATTAAATAATAAGATAACCTGGTATGTATGACTTCTCTGGGCGGCTCAAGGATTACAGTACTATTTGAGGCAACGGTGAGTACTGTGTGTTGTGCTACAGAAAAATGTAAACCTTAGCAAGTGCGCTTGCGTACTGAAAAAAAGAATATTGCTTGTAACATAGTCAGCAGAATGATACTCTACAATTTCGCTAAAAAAGGAGGGGCTTTTATGCGTTATGGGTACATAAGGGTATCGACCAAAGAACAAAATGAGACAAGACAAAGAATAGCACTCAATCAAAATGGCATTTCGGACAGACAAATCTATATTGACAAGCAATCAGGAAAAGATTTCAACAGACCTGCCTACCGAAAATTGATGCGAAAATTGAAGAAAGGAGATACCCTTGTTGTAAAAAGTATTGACAGGCTCGGAAGAAACTATGAGGAAATACTCGAACAATGGAGGGTGATTTCAAAAGATAAACAAGCAGAAATCATTGTGCTTGATATGCCGCTGCTGGATACTGTAAACAAAAAAGACCTCACAGGCACATTGATAGCGGATATTGTATTGCAATTGTTAAGTTATGTAGCACAGACAGAAAGGGAGTTTATCCGTCAAAGACAGCGTGAAGGCATAGAAGCAGCAAAAATCAGAGGTGTTAAATTTGGAAGGCCACCTTTGAAAAGACCGGCAAACTATGATGATGTGGTTGAGAAGTGGCGCAGCAATGAAATCTCCGCAAGAGAATCTGCTCGACAGCTGGGTACAACACATAGAACATTTCTTAACTGGATAAAGGAAGATGAAATTGAGGAAAAAAGTGGAGTATTATAACCAGCTATAAATCAACTATTTTAGTATACATTTATGCTTTTTATATGTCAACAATCCGTGGCTAAAATACTCCACGATTGTAACCATGCATGTGAATTCAAAACAAGCAATGGGAGCTTTGCGGGAGATTGACATGGAGACGGTAAAAGAAGGATTATTGAACTTCGAAGAGATATACCGTGAGTATTGGCATCAGGTTGTAGGGTATCTTAGCAAAAAGACTGGGAACTACCATACAGCGGAGGACCTTGCATCGGAAATCTTTGAGTATGCTTTTAAAATCTTCGATACATATGATAGTAAAAAAGCATCTGTGAGAACATGGCTGTATGTAATTGTAAACAGCCGATTCAAGAATTATCTTCGCTCTCAGTGCGTGCATGAAGATATCGATGAATACTCAGACTTTATACCGGACTCGACACCACTGATGGAAACAGTGATTGAGGTTGAAGAAGAACGAGAAATGCTGGTAAAAGCCCTGGAACAATTATCGGAGCTGCAGCGGACGATAGTCGTTTTAAAGTATTTTGGCGGTCTTTCTTCAGATGAAATTGGAACCAAATTAGGACTGACCTCTGGTAATGTGCGGGTTCAATTGTTTAGAACAATGGACAAGTTGCAAAAAATTCTTAACAACTTAGAAAGATAAGAGGGTACAAAAATGGCACAGATTTTTCGCAAATCGGCACTAGAAAAAATGTCTTCTCCCGATCAGTTGGATTCCATGCTGAAAATCTCCTCGCCGCTATCTTGGTTGGCACTGATTGGTGCAACACTAATTGTGGTGGTAACGCTTATTTGGGCAGTGATTGGTAGAATTCCCATGACTGTGTCTACAACGGGAATTGTATCTGCTCCGGAAGGAACCAATAGTATTTATTCCAATGTGGCTGGTACAGTAACAAAAGTGTACTTCTCTCGCGGTGAAAAAATATATGAAGACGATGTGCTGATGCAGTTGCAGACTAATTTGGGTGAAACAGTAGAAATTGTGTCCGGACAGGTTGGATATATCTCAGAAATTGTGAAACCTGAAGGCAGTACTGTAACGCAAAACAGTGAGATTATGCGCATTTCTCCTGATACAGAAAGCGCCCAAGTGGTTGTGTGTTATGTTCTTACCTCCGATGCACAGAAAGTAAAAAGAGGAAACAGTGCATACATTTCATTGTCCTCTTCGGATAGCAAACGGTATGGGCACATGGTTGGCCGTGTGGTAAACATTGATACAGGTGCGGCATCTTCCGAAGCACAGAAAAACCTACTCGGTGGAGATAATAATTTGATGAAGTCCTTCTCTGCCGAAGGGAAAGCGGTGACGGCAGTGACTTGCGAGCTTTATCCGAGCGCAAAATCAGCCAGCGGATACTTTTGGTCTAATACAAAGGGCGATGAATTGCTGGTTAACAACAGAGATATGTGCAGTGTAAAAATTATTACCAAACAAGTCCGACCGATTGAGAAGCTGTTTGAGAAAATCTTCGAAATCTGGGAGGGCAAGGGGAAATGAAAAACTATGCCAAAACGCCCACAGTTTTTCAGATGGAGGTTACCGAATGCGGTGCAGCATCCCTTGCTATGATATTTGCATACTATGGCAAATATATTCCACTTGAAAAAATGCGCGTTGAAACCGGTGTTTCGCGAGATGGTGTTACAGCGAAGTATATCATGCGTGCGGCAAAAAAATATGGATTTGAATGTCATGGATACAGAAAAGAGCTGGAGCAGCTTCTGCAAATGCCTGTACCTTCAATTATTCACTGGAATTTCAACCATTTTGTTGTATTTGAGGGAATCAAAGGCGAATATGTCTATTTGAATGACCCGGCGGTTGGACATAGAAAGCTGACAATGCAGGAATTGGATGACGGTTTCAGCGGTGTCGTGCTTACTTTTGCACCAACGGACAGCTTTGAGAAAGAAAAGAAGCAGAGTACACTGCTTCCCTTTATCCGTACCCGCCTTCAGGGACGAATGAGTGTTCTGTTTAAGCTTCTGTATATTGGCATTTTGATTTTCTTCCCGGGATTGGTGCTACCTGTTTTGTCTCAGACATTCATTGATGATGTACTTTGTAATGGCTACCGGGATTGGCTCACAAAAATCCTTGTATTCATGGGGTGCAGCATCCTGTTCAAAACAATACTGATGTACTACAGAAGTTTGCTGCTGCAAAAACTGAAAAGTATCATGTCTATTGTCTCCGGAAAACAGTTTTTGACGCATATGTTTCATCTGCCTATCACTTTCTTTGATCAGAGAGACACAGGTGACTTGGTATCACGTATGGAGAATAATACGGATGTTGTCAACTTCCTGTCCGGTGAATTCGCAGAAACTGCGCTTAATATTTTGATTGCATGCTTTTATCTGATTATCCTCTTCCTGTATAGTTGGCAGATGACCATGGTAGGCATTGTGAATATTGCGATTTGTATTGCGGTTGTGCTTATCAGCAATAAGACTGTTATGGAATCCACAATAAAAATGCAGCTAACGGGCGGCAAGCTGTACGGAGCGGTTTGTGCAGGACTCAGCATTACCGATACGATAAAGGCATCCGGCGTTGAAACGGAATACAGTACAAGAATCATGGGGCATCAGGCAAAGAATGCTACATTGGACCAGAAACTGAACCGTTTCCAGCAGCTTGTCAGCAGTATTCCTGATGCTGTAGGACAGATATCGGATGTCGCATTGCTTTTGATTGGCGGATATCTCGTTATTCGTGGTGATTTAACTGTCGGTATGCTGACAGCGTACAACTCACTGTTTGACTCTTTCTGTGCGCCCATTAATTCCGTTGTGAACTTCATTCATTCTCTGCAAAAAACAAAGTCCAACATCCGTCGTGTGGAAGATATTGAAAAATACGAAGAAGATTCCATTTATCAAACAAATTCGGAGGTCGAGCAGTATCGAAAACTGTCCGGCGAGGTCGTGCTGGATGGCATATCTTTTGGCTATAGCAGATTGAAGCCGGCTCTGATTGAAGACTTCTGCTTCCATCTGTATAGTGGGCAGTCGATTGCGTTCGTGGGCGCATCCGGGAGTGGAAAATCTACGGTGTCAAAGGTTATCAGTGGTTTATACCAGCCTTGGGATGGAAAAGTTCTGTTTGACGGGAAACCAATGTCCCGTATTTCTAAGTCGGTATTGAATGCCAGTGTGTCTACCGTCAGTCAGAATATTAAGCTGTTTTCCGGATCAATTCGGGATAATATCAAAATGTGGAATAATGCGGTGTCCGATGAAGACATGGAACGTGCGGCGAAGGATGCGTGCATCCATGATTTTATTCTTAAACAGCCCGGCGCATATAATTATGAGCTGGTAGAGAACGGTGCAAATCTTTCCGGCGGACAACGTCAGCGCATGGAGATTGCAAGAGCTCTTGCAACGAATCCCACGATTTTGATTATGGATGAGGCCACCAGTGCGCTGGATCCCATTGTTGAGAAACAGATACTGGACAATATCAAAGCCAGGGGTTGCACCTGTATTATTGTTGCGCACCGCCTGAGCGCAGTGCGTGACTGTAATGAAATAATTGTCATGTCAAGCGGCAAAATTGCGCAGCGGGGTACACACCGCAGCTTGATGAAAGAGGACGGTTTTTACCGTTCCTTTGCAAGTTTAATGTAAGGAGGAATTCTTTTGGAGAGAAAACTCACGCCTGTTCTTTCGGATGATGAGGATTTTTTTCAGCAGGCGCAGACAATAGAAGTTGTTGCGCCGGAAGCACTCTTGACAGGCAATAACAAGGATGCATACCGCGTTTGTAAAGGCAGTGTTCTTATATATCTGGTTCCGGTGAAAAAAGGTATGCCGAACCGTCGTAAGTTTATTGCAACAATGACAGAGGGGGAAATATTCCCGGCATTGTACTACTGTGATGCTGAGTACATACGGTGGCAATTTTTGGTAATTCCGACTTCCGGCAGTGTAACGCTTCAGCAGATCGCAGACGGTGCGACAATCCCCTTGCGGGAGAATTTTATCCACAATGCGCAGATTCCAGGATATGAAGTAGAAGGCTTTGAAAGCTGTCTGCGGGAGCACTATATTACTGGCGATATTGCGGAGCAGAATTTCATTGTAACCAGCGAAGAAAATCGGGATGAACTGGCCTCCAAGTCTGCATTTGCCATTATAAGAATTATGTCCGACGGAGCGGCCAATGTTGATTCTGACGGCGGTGATACACTTTATGCGGTGTTGACACAGCTTTGCGTAAAGGCCGGGATTACACTTTGCTCAGGCAAACGCATTACGGAGTGTTGTGGCAGTAAGCCTTCCATAGTGGATATTGGCAGACTGTCAAATTTCACGTGTCGAAAAATCACTTTGGATGCAGATTGGATGAAGTGGGACTGTGGTTATATCGTAACATTTATGGATGATGCCCCGGTTGGAATTTATCGTGGAAAAAAAGGAAAATACTACCTGTGTAATGGCCGAGATGAACAGATTTTGACACCGGAAATGGCCAAGGGACTGTCTATGCGTGGCTATGTCATTGGTCGAGCACTTCCCAAGACAAAGTTAACAAGAAAACAAATTTTTGCATTCTGCAAGAAGAGCATTCCTGCAAGCAGTATCTATGGGGTGTTGCTTCTCGGACTCATGGGCACGTTAATCGGTATTTTACAACCCACGCTGAATCAGAAAATTTATGATGATTATATTGCTCTTGGCGACTATGGCATGGTGCTGCAAATGTGCATGCTGATTGGCACATTTATGGTTGGCAATGTTTTCTTTACGATGGTAAAAAAACTGACGGAATATACCATTTCCTGCAGAGTCAACTATGATTTCCAGAATGCATTGTATCTTCGCATCTTCCAACTGCCGGAGAGCTTCTTCAGCAAATTCAATAGTGCTGATTTAGGACAGCGACTGATGAAAGCGGGACCCGCTGTTCATCAGGTAACCAATATGATTGTCGGCACAGGTTTTGCAACGGTTTTCTCACTGTTTTATCTGTGGAGAATGATAAAGTATTCCGGAAAACTGACGATTTGGGCATTATTGATGTCGCTGGTTTTCTCGTTGTTGCTTTTACTGCTGGAATCATTCTCGCTGAAATACGAGAAACTGGAGGCGGAAGCCAATGGTGATGCTGCCGCAAAGCTTTTTCAGTTTCTCAATGGCATCGACAAGATTCGTATGGCAGGCGCTGAAGAGCGGGTACTGCTGGAATACATGATTCCTTATACAAAAGAGCAGCATTATAACATTAAGGAAAATCGGATTTCTGCTTTCTCCGCGGTTTTGCAGGATTCTGCAACCTATCTGTTTGCTATGGTTCTGTATCTGGTAATCATCAAAAAGAACCAGACAATTTCCGTCGGTAGTTTTATGGCATTTAATGCGGCTTTCGGAACATTCTCGGCAGCGCTTCTGCAATTGGTTAAGAGTGGTCTGGCAATTTATCGCCTGAAGCCGACATTTGACAGACTACAGCCTGTGTTTGAGGCAGTTCCGGAAGACGGAGAGGAAAAGCAAATCGTTCAGGAACTATCTGGTGATGTATCTGTGGAACATCTGACTTTTGCATACACAAAGGATGGAGCGGATATTCTGCACGATGTTTCCCTGCACATTAAGCCGGGGGAGTATGTGGCGATTGTAGGCCCTTCCGGCTGTGGAAAGTCAACGCTACTGAAGTTGCTGCTGGGATTTGAAAAGCCGAAGACGGGGAAAATCCAGTATGGCGGCATCAATATGGATAATCTGGATGTTCATTCTCTGCGCCGCAATCTGGGCGTTGTCTTGCAGGATGGCAAGCTGATAGAGGGAAGCATTTTGGAGAATGTGACAATCACAGCCCCCGAGACTCCGCTGAAAAAAGTGCAGGAAATTATTGAGGCTGTAGGTTTAAAGGACGACATTGCGCAGATGCCTATGGGTCTGCAAACTGTCCTCAATGAAACCGGTGGTACGATTTCAGGAGGACAGCAGCAGCGAATTTTGATTGCCCGCTCAATTATGAATCAACCGAAGATTCTTTATTTTGATGAAGCTACCAGTGCCCTCGATAATAACACACAGGCAATGGTATGTAAGAGCCTTGATAAGATGAATGTAACTCGAATTGTGATTGCACATCGTCTGACGACTGTTAAAAACTGTGACCGAATTCTTGTATTTAATGGCGGCAGAATACAGGAAGAGGGAAATTATGAGTCGCTGATGGCTCAAAAAGGTATGTTCTATCAGATGGCAAAACGCCAGATTGCGGAGGAAAGCTAAATGAGTCTGAGTATTGTGCGGGAAGGGAATCGTCAGAATATAATGGATGGTTCCAATCTTGTGTGCTGGTTTGATGAACAGGAATGCGATGAGGGTGTTTGTATTGCTCTGGGCGGAACATTGAAAGCAGAATCTGTCTATATTTTTTTGGATGAGCTGAAGGCACTGCTATCAGTTGGAGTTAGTATTCAGCTTGATTTCAGTGAAGTGCAGTATATTGCACCTTCTTATTTCAAAGCAATTCTGGACGGACAGCATGCAGTAGATCAGAATGGGCAGCAGACCATACAACTGCAAAATCTTTCGCAGCCGGTTATTCAAACCATTGCAAAGCTGGGAATCGGCGCACTTTTAAGAATTCGAAAGGGGAATGCGTAATGAAATGCAATGCAGTACCCTACAATGGCAGCGAACCGTTCCTGTTTTTCAGCTATTGCCATCAGGACAGTAAGCTGGTTTATCCAGTAATTGAGGAACTAACCCGCAGAGGATTTCGTATCTGGTACGATGATGGCATCAGCATTGGCGAGGAATGGCCAGAGGTAATTGCTCAAAAGCTGACGGACTGTGCGGTCTTTTTCTGCGCAGTTTCCGAGGCGTACTGTGCATCGCACAACTGTAAAAATGAATTGACTTTTCGGATTGAGGATAAAAAACCGGTTGTGGCGGCACTTATTCAGAGCTTTGTGCTTCCTCTTGGTGTCCGACTTCAGTTGAGCAGTAACCAGCAAATGATGCTGCACGATAAACCTTTTGTTCGGTGGGCGGATGAAATCGCAGAATGTGAGAAACTTCAGTCCTGCAAAGGGGCTCCTATCCATGTGCCCGAAAGAGCACAGGAAGATATCAAACCTGTAGAAACTCCGCAGGTAAAGCCTGCTCCCCCAAATTCGGAAAGTTTCAAACAGGAGAAACCGAAGGTAGCTACGCAGAAAGTTCCCGAAGAGCGTGTGCAGCAGAGGAAAACAGCGGTGATTATTCCGCAGGAAAAGCTTTGCGCAGAAGAAATGTTTGCCGACGCAACGGTGACGGATGTAAAACCAGCAACTCAGTCACAGAAGGATGCCGGCGGCGAATTGATTTTGGTCATTTCCACGCAGAATGGAAGCGGGGAATATTTGCCCTATAATTGCGTAGAAACTTGTAATGTGCTCAAACTGAAAGATATTCTAATCCAAAAGAAAGACAGCCAATTTAGAATTCAGAAGAGAACAGATAAAGATGCTGTTGTGGTGGATGGCATTTCGCTGAATGCAGGGGAGGATATGTCCTTGAATCCCGGAAGCTGCATCCGAGTGAATGATATGTCGGCTATCATTGCTTGGGGGGAAACTGCGCGATGGTTGGAGCAGACCAAAGAATTACATACGCTGAGTTTTACTGATTCCGGTGAAACAAAAGCGATTCTATCCAATGGACTCGCGCTGGGACGCAGGCATAAGTGGAATTCCGGGGCAATGAAGGACATGCGTATCGGGCGTGAGCATGGCTGTCTGCATCTAAAAAACGGTGCTATGTATTTCGAGGATACCTCCCGCAACGGCTCTTATGTGAATGAGGAGCTATTGAAAAAAGTCAGTCCCGAAACCGGGATGCCTGTGGGTATTTCCCGCATTCTTTCGGATGGTGACAGCATTCGCATGGGCGGCGAAAAATTCAATTACCATGTAGTTTCCCTGCAATTGGGAAATAAACTGGAAAAAGCATATCAGGATGCGCACCAAATGATGCAAGAAGCGCAGGATGAGGCTGCATTTGCAGCTGCTGCGGAAGCTTTCATCGAATGCGGCACTTACAAGGAGGCACAGCAACTCGCAGAAAAGTGCCAGAAGCAAGCCAACCGGCTTCATTGTGATGGTATCTATGCCGAGGCACTGGCAATCTCCGGGGAACATCCCGAAGCGTGGCAGGAAAAAATTAAACTTCTGCGCGCCATTCCCGGCTGGAAAGACGCAGATGCAAAGGTTCTTGTGCTTCAGGAGAAAATACAGACTTACCAACAGAAGCAGGAAAACTACCGCATAGCGGTTTCGGCCATGGAAAAGCAACAATACTCTGTGGCACTGGAATTGTTCGAAAAACTTCCCGGCTGGGAGCAGGCAGATGCATTTTGTAATGTGTGTAAAGAGATGCTGCGCTTGAAACCAAAGACATCGGAAACAGTGGCAGCGAACAAAGAACATGCCTCTGCTGAATCGTGGACAGTTTCCCCGGATGACGAAGAATTGACGGCATATGAGAAAACTGGAAGCATGTTTGAAGAAGATGATGCAACGGTGTGTATAGCAAGAACAGTCCCGCCTGCGATTGTCAATCTGAAAACGGGTGAAGTGTACACCGGAAAGCTTCCTTCCACCAAAATCGGCAGAAAAGCGAATATGTGTGACATTGTATTTTCCGGGAATGCAGAACTCAGCCGCTGCCATGTGGAAATTATTGCGCAGTCCTGGAAAAACACAATTAAAGACTGCAATTCCTCCAATGGAACAGTAGTGAATGGAGTGGCATTGAAAGCGGGCAGTACTGTCGTAGTTGGCGAAAGTGCAATTGTTGAGATAGCGGGAATAAGACTGCTTGTAGCGTTTGATAAGACTGCAGCAGTATTGCGAAACGGTACGGTTTTACAGTACTTAAAACTACAGGATGGAAGCTGCGATTTCTTAACAGAACCACATTTGCTTGCAATGGTGGATTTGGATGCAACGGTGAAAGACGGCATGCAGATGAAAAAGCAGTGCGCAAAGATTATTGCAAAAGCCGAGAAAACGGAGCTTATGATAACCGATGGGGAGAGCATTCTGGTTAACGGTAAAGTGCCGAGTGGCGATTGCTGTACCCTTACTTCCGAAGATGAAATCATCTGCGGTGAGGAAAAAATCAGCTATCACAGTCTGAAATTAATCCGGATTCCCGGACTTTAAGGAGATTAATCCATGAAAAAGAGATTGACAGCATCAATCCTGGCTGCGGCGTTGCTTCTAAGCGGTTGCAGCGGATTTAATGGCAGCCAGCCGGATGAGAGCTCATTGAAAGCGCTTGAGACTGTTCGCCCGGCAGGGGAGAAGCACGAAGCTGCTGAGGATATGAAAAGCGTAAAAACTCAGGGCAAGCTCTCCGATGGGACGGCATATACGCTGTTTTTTGCCAATGAGCTGGAGCTGGACGGCGATAACTTATCCACCAGTTTGAAGACAGAAAATGCCCTCAACGAGATTTTGAAGAATGTAACAGTTTTGCGCTTAAATGTCAAAGAAGTCGGCGATGGCACTTGCAGTGACCTGAGCACAATTCAGGAAGTTTACCTTGGCGAGAGTGTTTCTAAAATCGGAAATAATGCATTCTCAAAATGTTCAGCCTTAAATAAGGTATATTTCTCAACAGGTTTGCAGGAAATCGGCGATTATGCATTCCTGGAATGCTCGTCTTTATGGAGTGCAGATATTCCACAGGGAATAACTTCCATGGGTCGCAGTTTGTTCGCCGACTGCAAAGCACTGCGCTCAATTTCTATTGCCTCCGATGTGGGCGAAAGTTCGATGGAGAACTGCGTTGCACTCGAGAAAATCACTTTTGAGGAAACCTGCAAGATTATAGGCCCCAAAGCATTTTCCGGCTGTACGGGCCTGAAGAATCTTATACTTGGCCAGAATGTCGAACGCATTGAAGACCGTGCGTTCTCCGGTTGCGAAAATATTGAATACATTTATTTGCCCGCATCGCTGAATTATGTTGGACATTTCGTCATGATGAATGCAAACAGAATTAAAGATGTGGAATGTCAGAACAAATATCAGTGGAATATTTGCAAGAAAGAGAAAGACTCATTTAACGATTCTCATTTCTATTGGCCGAAGCTGAGAGAAACAAAAAATAATTGATTTTTTTGTAACACTACAGAATGACCTGTGTATATAGGTATGTAAGCAAGTCAACAAAGCGAGTTGACTAAAATAAAAAACGAAATACAAAAGGAGATTATGACTTATGACCGAAATGAATTACAAAAAGATGTATGAACTCATTGCTGATGAAGCATTTATGCAAAAACTCAGAAACATGAATAATACTGAGGCTATATACAAGCTGTTCAGTGAAAACGGTTTGGATGCGTCCTATGAAGATTTTATGGTGGACATTAAGGAAGCGGAAAAAATGGTGAGTACAATGAATATTGCTTCTGAGGATGGCGAGTTAAGTCCTGAAATGCTAGATTTGGTCAGTGGAGGAAGTGCTCGCGGGAAAAAAATTCTGACTGCTGCTGGTATTGTTTGCCTATGCTTTGGTAACGGAGGCCTTGCGCTTGCGTGCTTCGGCTTGGCGGCACTTCATTGATGTGGACAAAGATAAATAATGAGTTTTGCCTCTATCGATTGGATAAAGGGTAATTATATAATAACAAATTAAAATAGAATGAAAGAGAGCTTTATTATGGAAATGAACGACATTCAGAAAAATATGATTGAAAAACTGGATGTGCTTTTAGATGATCAGGATTTTGTTGACAAAATCTGCACAAATACTGATGAGAATACTCTTAAAATGATGTTTTTAGAGAAAGGCGTTGAACTGGATGATACTTCGGTAAAGGTTATTCAGGAACGTTTGAACCAATATGCAGAAAATGGAGAACTGACGGAAGCGGAGTTGGAACTGGTTGCTGGCGGGTGCAAACAATGTTTCAGTGTAGCTCTTGGTGCAGGACTTTTGGCTGGGTTCTATTCAGGAAATTTTGTAGTTGGGCTCGCGACTGGAATTGCAACATATATTGTTGTGAAAAAGACAACACACAAATAAAACTGAAATAATGGAAGCAATTACGAAATTATCTAATTGCTATCCCCAACTGTTGCTTCCCATTCGGGAGGGCATCAGCAAGTCCGATGAATACCGCAATGCAGTCCTTCGTGGACTGGAAATCAACGGGGAGCCGAGCTTTTTCGGCTCTCCGTATGACTGTTTCTATGAGGAAGAAACGGTGGCGGGAAAAATCGGCATCTGGCGGCTTGGGGATCGGCGGGATTTTGAACATGCCCTGCGGGCGTTGGCCTATCGCTGCGAGCCGGTGGAAATTCCGGCCTCGGTGGGGGCAAACTATATCGGCGGACTAATCAATTGGGAGAAAATCCGCAGGCATAAAGAAGAATTTTTTCGCTCCGGTGGGGGCGATTGGGCGGCAGAATGGAAACGATTTACCGCTGAAAAAGAAAACTATACGGACAGTATCATTCTGCTGTCCATGGGAAACTACAGCAATTTGCCTGCCAATGCGGTGGGATTATCCGAAGAAGAATGGAAGGAAAAATCCTACCATATTCGCAAATACCATGAGCTGACCCATTTTATCTACCGCAGGTGCTATCCCGGAGATGTGGATGTAATCCGGGATGAGGTGCTGGCTGATTTTTGCGGAATCCGTGCGGCCTTCGGCCATTACGATGCATCACATGCAAGACTATGCTTAGGACTGGATGGAGATTCTGTGAAAAGCGGCGGCAGGATTACGCATTATGTGTCACAGGAGAAGCTTGCAGAAGCAGCAAAAAAAGCAGACTTCTGGATAAGTATTCTGGAGAATATTATTTTTTTGAAAAATTGAAATAAAAGGTGTAACAGCCTGTGATTTTTTGTGTATATACCCGTAGGAGAAAACTAGCTGTCGGGATGTGATGGAAATGCGTTTTGAAATTAGTCAATATTCGGATTATGGAACCAGAGCAGTCAATGAAGATTCAATCTGGGTTTCTCAGTCCAATGGGCACCTCCTGGCAATGGTTGCCGATGGCTTGGGTGGCATGGGACACGGAGATATGGCGTCCCGCAGTGCAGTAGAGACTATCTCCGGGATTGCAGTAGCCAATGGGGTAAATGAAACCGTTCTTTGCGAAGCGGTGGAGAATGCCAATGCCGAAATCCGGGATATGCAGAAAGTCCAAGATGCTTCCATGATGACAACACTGGCATTGGTTTGGCTCAGCGATGATAAAAGCTTGGCGGCTACGGTTGGAGACAGCCGTATCTATCAATTCCGAAATGAACAGATTGTATTTCAGTCCGTAGATCACAGTGTGGCTCAGTTGGCGGTGGAAAATGGAGAAATTACATCGGAGCAAATCCGGTCTTTCCCGGGACGAAACCGTATTCTGCGCGCAATCGGCGCAGACGAAGAGGTGGAAATTGACTGCCATGCTCTTTCTGTGCAGCCGGGAGATGTATTTCTCCTGTGTTCCGATGGACTCTGGGAACTGGTTACGGAATCTCAGATGCAGGAGATTCTCCGGCAAAGAGAGTCAGCGGCTTCCATTGCCGGACAACTGCATACCCGGGTGTTGGAAAGCCCGGATAGAAAAAAAGACAACAATTCTGCGGTGGTTATCTGTGTTTATGAATAATTGGGGGTATAGATATGCGTAATTTAGATGCAATGCTTGCTCGTGCAAACGACTATAACAAGATGTTTCAGTCCATGGATGCACTGGGGAAACTGGTTAACGATATTCTTGCGAAAACAGAACTTTCTGAGGATGACATGGACTATGTTGCTGCTGCACGCTGCAGTCAGGCACCTGCCAAAAACTTTTCAAACCCGACGGCATCATATAACCATAGATAAAAGGGATGCTTTCCCGGTATGAACGCTGACAATTACAAGTAACAGGAGAAGAAGCGGTGGACGGAAATTATCAGCTGGGTGATATTGTTCTTGATAACTGGAAGCTTGTCCGCAAAATCGGGGCAGGCAGCTTCGGTACGGTTTTTGAAGCAGAGCAGAAGGATGCCTTTTCGGGGAAAAGCTATCAGGCAGCTATAAAAATCATTACCATTACTCCGGATGCCGGGGAAGATATGGATATGCAGTACTGCCACGAGATTGTGGAAGAAATGCTGCGGGAAATCGACCTGATGTATCAGCTGAAAGGTGACAGCAACATTGTCAGCTATGAGGGTCATACGATTTCCCCCCATTCGGATAGCCGAGGCTGGGATATTATTATCCGCATGGAGCTTCTGACTCCTCTGGGGCAGTATCTGAAAGAGAAAACAATTACCCAACGCGATGTAATGCAGTTGGGTATCGACATATGCATGGCACTGGAAGTGTGCCAGAAATTTAATATAATCCATCGGGATATCAAACCGGAGAACATTTTTGTGTCCGCTCAGGGGAAATTCAAACTGGGAGATTTCGGTATTGCCCGAACGATGGAAAGCCGCTATGACTATATGTCCAAAAAGGGAACCTATTCCTATATGGCTCCTGAAATCTACTGCGGCAAGCCCTATGGTCCTTCTGCGGACATTTATTCCCTTGGTATTGTAATGTACCGACTGCTGAACAAGGGCAGATTGCCCTTGCTGCCGGACTATCCGAAGGAAGTGACGGCACGGGACAAGGAACGGGCGTTGGGACTGCGAATGGCCGGACAGCCTCTGCCGAAACCGGCAATCGCATCGGAGCGGCTGGCGGAAATCGTGCTGAAGGCTTGCGCCTATGCGCCTGTGGAGCGGTATGAATCACCGTGGATTTTACACACGGATTTAAGCAAAATTCTCTACACAGAACATGAGGCACTCTATATTTTCCCCAATGGTGACACAGCAGAGCAGCACTCTACAGGAAGCGGCAGAGAGAAAAAAAGTGTAAAGAGTATTCCGGAAGCGTATCAACTGTCGGCAGATCAGGACGAAGCAACAGTTCTGGAGCAATCAACTACTCCGGATACAGATGTAAAAGAGAAGCTGCCTGATGCGGTAGATGCACCGGAAAAGAAAATGCCGATAAAGTTGGTGCTTACGATTGCGGCAGCGATTGCATTTATTGCCGTTATATTGATTGTTGTTTTCTCAATAAAATCAAAAAGGAATAACAGCTACATTGAAAAAGTTCAGGATGCAGCAGAAGTGGCACCGGCGGATGCCGAATCTGCACTGGAGAATTTAGCGGAGGCTATTGAGATTGCACCGGATCGCCCGGAGGCATATCGTGAGTATGCATATATCCTATATCAAAATGGGCAATACCAACAGTGCAGCGATTATGTGCATCAATTAAAGAGTGCAGACAAAGAGACATTACTGATTGGAGCATCAGCAGACTTTGAATTGAGAGATTATGCAAACGCAGCTCAGGTTTATTACACAATTGCGCAGAGTAATGAGGAAGACTTGGATGTAGATAATCTTCGGGATTATGCAGTCTGCTTGGGCAGATTGGGAAGACTCAATGAAGCTACGGCAATTTTTGTGATGCTGACCAACCGCGGCGCTTCTCTGGATGTTACGGAATATGTCTTAGGTGAATCGTACTATGTAAAGCAGGATTACGAAAATGCAGTTAGAAGCTTCTCGTCGGTTCTGACAACATCTTCTGATACAAAGCTCCTGTCACGCTGCTATGCTTCTCTGGCTGAATGTTACAATGTGATGGGGCAGTTTGAAGACATGCAGGATACAGCTCGGCGTGGACTGGTGCAGTTCCCCGGCAGCACAATTCTTCTGGAATTCTTGGGAAAAGCCTGCTACCAACTGGGCGATTATGCACAGGCGGCAGATTCCTTTGCAAAGTGTGCAGCAATGGGAATGGGCAAGCCGAATATCTATGCGGATGCAGTTATAGCATACATTAGCGATGAAAATTATGATGCAGCTAAGGATATAGCACTAAAAATGACTTTGACATATCCTAGGGATTATACGGGCTATGCATGGGCATCTATGGCGGAGATACTGCTTCAAAACAGTAAAAAGTCCGATGAGAGAAATTATGAGGAAGCTTTCGCATTATATCAGGATGCCTGCAGTACAGCGGTGTCCTCGGATGATCAGTCCTTGCTGACACAGCTGGATGGACTTATCAACCAGCTGCGAGATGGAAAGTGGCTTCCGAAATAAACCTGCTAAATGGAGAAAAACGAAATGAAAAGACTTGTGGCATTAATAATTGCGGTGGTACTGCTGCTTAGTGCCTGCGCAGATATTTCAGCGGAGTGGCAAGAGCAGATTGAACTGGGTTATAAGTATCTGTCTTCAGGAAACTATGAGGAAGCAGTGCTTGCGTTCACACGTGCAATCGAGATTGATCCGAAAAACCCTGTTGCCTACTTCCTGCGTGGTACAACCTACACCCAGATTGCGCAGGAGATGCTTGCCAATGGCGAGGACGAGGATAGCATCAGAGAAATTGCGAAGAAGGCCGAAGAGGACTTCGATGATGCATATGATCATGATGATAATCAAGAGTTGAACTTTGACGATAGTCTTGATGATTTGGCAGATATCTATGATGGTTTGGGGGACGAAGAAGAGGCTGACCGTATTCGAGATAAAAAAGAGGAGATGGAAGACAGAAAGCCGACCACTTTTCCAACAAATCCGGAGCCTGCAACCGTTCCTGAAGAGACAACAGATGTTGAAGAAGAGCCTACAGTTCCTCCAACAACGGAACCGGAATCAACGATAGTTCCGACTCAACCTGTAACTCAGCCTACGGTGCCGACCGTTCCCACGGAGCCCAATCCGAATGAAGGATACGACTGCAATGCAAACCGGCATAAATGGGTGGGGGCGAATTGCGGCCTGTGTGGTACTCCGCGCATTTGCTGGATGGACGGACATGATCTTGATGATGGTCGCCGGTGCACGATATGTGGACTTCAGGCAACCTGTGAAAACTACGGACATGTGTATATAAACGATGGAATAACCTGTACATATTGCGGTTATGTTGCAAGCTGTGCGACAGAAGGTTATCATCGGTATGACGAAAACGGGAAATGCGTAGTTTGTGCGTTGCAGTATGATTGTGCAACACAAGGTTTCCATTATCGTATTGATTTTGAGACCGGAAAATGTACTCTGTGCGGCCAAAGAATTGATTGTGAAGCATTGGGACAGCATTACTATACATACACAACGGGCAAGTGCAGAGTATGCGGGAAAGCGTATAATTGCGCAGAAGAAGGCTATCACCTATATAATTTGCGCACAATGAAGTGCGTTGCGTGTGGACATGCCTATTCATGTGCTGCAGATGATCACTATTTTGTGGACAATGGCCTTGGCATTCAGTGCTATGTGTGTGGCCTGCGATTTGATTGTGCAGCTATGGGCTATCACTATAATGTGAATTATGTGTGCCGAGCTTGCGGAAAGAGAGTAGACTGCATTGCTAACGGCTATCACATGTGGGGAAATAACTATCGTTGCGGAGTATGTGGCGCTCAGGGAAGCTGTACTGAGGATGGACACCAATACAGTTTTAATGGTTCAGGTTCCTCAAATGGAATTTGCAGAATGTGTGGTCATAAACATGACTGCGCTATTGATGGATGTGTATATTTTGAAAACAGTAGCACATGCGTTTTTTGCGGTGAATCTTTACTTTGCGACGGAAACTTCCATAGATATCATTCGCAGCCTAATTGTGTCGTTTGCGGACATCGATTGGTTTGCAGCGAAGAGGGGCATCAATATAATTCAAATGGTGTTTGCATAGGATGCAGCGCCGTATTCAACTGCACAGAAGAGGGATACCATTACAGATTCATCAATAATACCTGTGTAGTGTGTTACACACATGGCACCTGCACAGCGGATGGTCACAGTTTTGATGCAAATTACCTGTGCGGTCGGTGCGGTTATATCTATAACTGTGTGACGGAGGGGTCACATGCTTCGCCCAGAAATGGAGTCTGCGCCGCCTGTGGTGAGACTTGGGTATGCAGCAGCCACACTTATGCAAACGGACGATGCAAGAATTGTGATATCGTCTGGAATTGTGCGACTTTGGGCCATGTTGGGACGGATATCTGTGCTGCCTGTGGACAGTCCATGACTTGTTCCGATGCTGACGGGCATTCCTTCACGATAGCGGTTAAACTGAATACTGGCGGTGTTAAAACAAGCTGTAAATGGGTATGTGGCAAATGCAATCGATATTTCAGCTGTGAGGCGGTTGGACAGCACGTTTATGACAACGGAATCAACTGCATAATATGCGGCCATGGCTATTCATGCGGTGTTGATGGGCATCGGTACAATAGAACAACCAGCATTTGCAGCGTATGCGGACAGTCCGCAATTTGTGCCGTCACCGGACATCAGTACGCCTTGAAGGAAGACACAGTAGGTGAAAGCGTAAAGATTTACTCATGGCAATGCATTTTGTGTCGCAATGTTTTTGGCTGTACAGATGCGGGGAAACACAATTATGACAGCACAACTTATAAATGCAAGGTCTGCGGCGACCAAGGAAGCTGCGCTGAAAATGGGCATCTGGCATTTACAGATGTTCCGGCGACGGTTTCCGATAACTGTGCCCCCGGTAATATTGCCCACAAAAAATGCACAGTCTGCGGACAAAAAGTTAAGGCTTCCGATACATCGGCGCTTCTGACGGATGCGGAAGTTCTAACCCCGGGAAATGGCGCACATACCTACTTGGATAGCGGCGTTTGCAGCGTATGCGGAAATGTATGGGCCTATTGCGGCCCTAATCGGCCGGGATATGTCGCAATAGAGCATTTGAGACCTGTTAATGGTAAATGCACGGTCTGTGGTGAAGACTGGATTTGTGGCGCAGGACAGACTCCGCACTGGACTGTACATGACGGTGTCCATAATGTTTGTGAGGTCTGTGGTGAAGTCTTCCATACATTGGATGAGAATATCAAGTGCTTGGATTGCGGAAAACAATTCAGTTGCGCTGAGTTGGGGCATCATTCGTATAACGACAGCCTGATTTGCATCCACTGTAATTCGCCCAAGTGTGCAGAAAAGGGAGAGCACAGCTATGTGAACAATGTGTGCGCGATTTGCAATAGGAGTAAGTGCGCAATTACCGGAACCCATGACTATGCAAGCGGAATCTGTATACGCTGCGGCGCACCGGAGTGCGCAGTCACGGGAAATCACAATTATGTTTTGGCATCGGACGGTAAGCAGCGCTGCTCAATGTGCGATGGGCTGAAGCCTAATGACTTCGCATGGTCCGGATGGATGACAGAAGCAGAGTATCAGGCGTTTACCCTCGCTGTGGTTGACACTGAGAGCAAAACAGAGTATGCCTACAGAACTAAGGTTATTTCAGAATGGACGACTGAAAGCAGTAAGAACGGCTGGCAATTCTTACAATCTCAGAGTGGATTTACTCCGTGGAGTGAATGGAGCGCATGGCAGGATGATGCTGTCTACAGCAACGACTACTACGATGTAAAAACGGATCAAGTTTTGGCACATGGTGGTTATACCGAATATCGATACGGTCGTTGGCAGCGTGGCGAGGATGCCACTAACAATTCCTTTTGCTATGCACGGTTTGCGGCCGGGGGAGTTGAGCCACAGATTTATTACAGTCCATGGTCTGCGACAAGATTTCCACTGATTGGAAATGATTGGACATGCGGAAATCTGTCTTTTGACAGCCGCGAACATATTCACGAAGGCGTTGTTTACTATGAGAATAATAAACCCTGGTGGCATGGCTATTTTGCCAATGGAAGTACGGCTCTTGCGGACCGATATTTCTGGGAACAATCCAGATATGTAAACCCCGAGTATAAGACGCAATACAGCTATCGTACGCGTGGTTATCAGACTTTGTATCAGTATTACCAATGGTCTTCGTGGAGTGCATGGTCATCTGATAGTGCCACTGCATCCGATGAACAAGAAGTGCAGACGCGAACGATGTACCGTGTCAAATACGAAGTACAGTAGAAGAAGCAGTTTGAAAAATACAGGTATAGATTACTCAAACAAGAGGTCGGGCACAAGTCCGACCTCTTGAGCAAATTGCGGATTAAAGTTGTAAGAAGGAGAACAAGATGGGCTTTATTCTTGAGGGCGCATGCATTTCTAATATCGGAAAGCGCAGAGCCAACAATGAAGACAATTTTTTCTTCGATGGTTTATGCATGGAAGAAGTGAATGATGGGACGCATAATCCGCTCTGCTGCGAGCATGCTTTGCGTGATAAATTCTGCGTGGCAGTCTTTGATGGTATGGGCGGAGAAAACTATGGGGAATCTGCATCCTTTGCTGCTGCCGCTAAACTGCAGGAATTTATAACCATTCCTCCGAAATTCTATATCCCGGAGAGAAAGTATTTGCAGAATATGACAATGGTACTAAATGACGCAGTTGTGCAGAAGGCGGAAGAACTGCTGACTACCCGCATGGGCACAACGATGGCTGCGTTGTATTTTACTCCTCGCAATGTGTATTGCTGTAATTTGGGAGATAGCCGCATTTATCGTTTGCGGGATAGAGTATTTTCCCAGCTCTCGGAGGATCATGTTTCCAAAAGTGCGCTTTATCAGGGGAAAAAGGCACCACTGACCCAACATTTGGGCATGCCTTCCAACGAAATTCGTCTTGAGCCTTATATTGCAAAGGGAGAACTGCAAAAGGATGATATCTATTTGATTTGCAGCGATGGTCTTACCGATATGGTAGATAATAATGCAATTGTGGATATCCTCCTTTCTGGAAATGATGTGGCAGATATTGCCCAGATGTTAGTAAACCAAGCACTTTTAAATGGCGGCAGAGATAATGTTACTGTGATTTTGTGCAGATTGTGCTGAATTGCGAGGAATGAGACATGGCAGAAACGAGAAATACATGGCAGGACTGGGAAATTGTCCGATTGATTGGCGAAGGCAGTTTTGGCGGGGTGTATGAAATCAAGCGCACACTTCCCGGTGGGGAGGTTGAGCGTGCTGCCCTGAAACGGTTATCCGTTCCCAGGAATCGCACTGAGATTACAGAGCTTGTTTCTCAGCAGTACGATACTGCCAGCATTACCGCGCACTTTGCAGAGCAGATGCAGGAGCTGGTGCGAGAATATTCCTTTTTGCAGAAATTGAGCAGTAACTCTAATGTGGTGCACTGTCAGGACATGCGGACGGTTCAGCACAAGGATGGCATTGGATGGGATATTTACATCCGCATGGAGCTGCTGACTCCGCTAAAACAATATTTGGGAAAGGACTACATATTCGATGAGGAACAGGTGATTCGTCTTGCCCTGGACATGTGCAATGCTCTGCGTTCCTGCCATGAGAAGAATATCATCCACAGGGATATTAAGCCCGAAAATATTATGGTGGATGCGGACGGGCACTTCAAATTGGGTGACTTTGGTATTGCCAAAATTTCCGAAAAAACGGCTACCGGAACTTTGACCGGCACTTACAGCTATATGGCACCGGAAATTGCCAACCGCCAACACTACGGCGTTTCAGCAGATGTGTATTCCCTTGGCCTTGTAATGTACTGGATGATGAATCAACGTGCCTTGCCCTTTTTGCCGCCCTATCCGCAGATTCCCACAGCAGCCCAGCGGCAGGAAGCGCAGGAAAGACGTTTCAATGGAGAAAGATTTCCTGACCCGTTATTTGGAAGCAGGGGCTTAACCAGAATCGTTATGAAAGCTTGCGCTTTTAACCCGAAAGAACGATATCACTCCATTGTAGAGATGATGGATGAGATTCGAAATTACTCTATGCTAATCTCACACGACAACATAAACTGGTTTGCCAAAGAATGTCAATCTAATTTGTCGTTGGAAGCATGGACAAAAGGATGGAAAAGAACTTTAACGGGTCTTGCTATAGTAGTGCTGATATGCGCAATAGGTTGGGTGGGAAACTGGAAATTATCGCAAAAAGAAGCTATACAAGACTCTATGAATGAACTTGACAATGTAGTACATGATTTGCCTATCAATGTGCCGATACAAAAAGTTAATAACATGCGAAATTCTTTGGGAAGAGAGAATAATTCTGTTTTTTTAGATGAAAAAGTGATGCAAGATGGATTTTTCTGGGGGCAGACGAAACATACATTAAAAGAAGTTGAGAGTATTATTTTTTGCAAAACACTTGAGAATTATCCGGTGGAGGCATGGGATGTTTCAGAAAACTGTGATTGTACAGTAATAGCATGGATGGATGGTAGTACCTTAACTGTAGCAGCAAACGGATATATTGCACTTCCTGAGAATTCATCATATTTGTTTGCCAATTTTTTGAATCTAAGAGAAATTCAATGGAGAGATGCAGTGTTATCTGAAAATGTTACCAATATGGCGGCGATGTTTTTTGCTTGCAAAAAACTCAATAGTCTTGATTTATCAGGATTTAACACGAGAAAAACAACAGATATGAGTGGAATGTTTTCCTGTTGTTTCCAGTTGGAATATCTAGACTTATCAGGATTTGAGACAGAAAATGTAGTTAATATGAGCCAAATGTTTTCTGGCTGTATAAACCTTGGGAATTTGAATATATCCGGGTTTAACACCTCTAATGTTACGGATATGAGTTGGATGTTTAAAGATTGCAATAAGCTGGCTAGCATTTATTTGTTAGGCTTTCAAACTCCTAGTGTAGTGAACATGGAAAAGATGTTTAGTGGCTGTAGTAGCCTAAGTAAATTGGATATATCTAATTTTGATGTTTCAAATGTGATATCCATGAGAGAAATGTTTGAAGGATGTAGAAATATTAAAGAATTAGATATTTCGGGCTGGGATATGCAAAATGTAATCGATAAAGATGGAATGTTCGATGGATGCGCTATTTATCAGTCGCCTTTTTTAGAGTCGTGGGACATTACTACAACACCATTGGAAGAAGGCATTATGGTTGATTTTACAGCTACTGTTTCAGGCTCACCAGACAATGTTAATGTTCATTTTATAGTGATGCAAGATGGAATTGTCTATATAGATATGCCGTGTATATCTAATGGAAAACAATACGTTGCTTGTGTTCAATTGGATTCAATAGAGAAGTATACATATTGTTGTGAATTGAGTAATGACACTGAGGATATAAGAAATGTGTTGGTGATTACTTAGACAGAGTCTGCAAATCCCTGCTTAGGATAAAGATGATTTTTTAACGGCAATTTGACATCGTAAAAGGGACAGAGTTGGCTACCCCGATATCAAAAATATTTACAAGAGAAACGAAAAATCTTTATGTATACAAAAATATTCGAATGAATGCGAAATAAGCTTGTAAAAACAATTAACAAAAAATGAACGCTGCGGTGAAGCAGGAAAAAATCGACAGATGGTGATGGTATGCCTCAAGATTATAAAGATATCAGTTTTCACGGATGGGAAGTCGTAAAAAAGCTAGGCGAAGGAAGCTTCGGTGGTGTATATGAAATTATACGAACTCTGCCTGATGGGACGGTGGAGAAGTCTGCGCTGAAAAAGCTGACGGTTCCAAAGGAACATGCAGAGATTGAGGAGCTGCGCTCTCACCACTATGACAATGAAAGTATTACTGCTCATTTTCGTGAGCAAATGCAGGATCTGGTGAAGGAATATTCCCTAATGCAAAAATTAGGGAATAATCCCAATGTGGTGCATTGTCAGGATATGCAAACAATTCAGCATCAGGATGGAATTGGTTGGGATATCTTTATCCGAATGGAGCTGCTCACACCATTGAAGCAAGTTGCAACGGATGTATATAGAGAGTCGGATGTTATTCGTCTGGCGATGGACATGTGCAGAGCGCTCAATGGCTGCCATCAGCGCAACATTATTCACCGGGATATCAAACCGGAAAATATTCTGGTTTCCCCGGAAGGGAAATATAAGCTGGGTGATTTTGGTATTGCCAAAATCTCTGAAAAAACTGCAACGGGCACATTGACAGGTACCTACAGCTATATGGCACCGGAGATATTTAATCATCAGCATTATGGAGCATCCGCTGATATATATTCCTTGGGGTTAGTGATGTACTGGATGATGAATGAATATACACTTCCGTTTTTGCCCCGCTATCCCAGAATTCCTACTGTAACACAAAAACAACAGGCACAGGAACGAAGATTCTTGGGAGAAAAAATCCCGGAACCGGTAAATGGAAGCATGCGTTTGAAACAGATTGTTTTGAAAGCTTGTGCTTTTTCTCCCCAAAATCGTTATACCTCTGTTCTGGATTTGGCATACGACTTACAAAATATAAAAGCAGAACATAGACAGAGCGATAATACACATCCGGGCGAAACATCGGACAACACTCTTCTATTCAAAAACAGAAATACCGAGGTGACAGATAACAGTGAAAAGATTTTTCATAAAGACTTTTCAGAAAGAACTCTTCACGATGAAAAAAATCAGTCTGTTATAGAATCATATGAGAGAATACAGAAGCAGGCAGAGGCTCTTAAGGAAAAATGGATTGCATGGTATTTTATAAATAATAGGCGAATCCTATTTACGCTGCCTTTAGCTGTTGTGGTAATTTTGTTGCTTGGCATACTTGGCTACTCCAAGATGATGAATCAGGATGTATTTGCTGTGGCAGCGAAAAATCCGCCGATAATACCTACAGTTACAACTGTGCAGCCTGAAGATTCACCTAAAATATATAATTACATTCCATCTACGACACAAGAAATCGACCAAATCTTTTCGGAAATTGCGGAGGAAGACATTAGAAATGTATTTACATTTGTAAATAAAACTGCAGACGGACAAGGATTGATAGTGGACTATTCTTGGGTAAAATCGGAAGATACGAATCTTGGTGCTTACCTGCTGAGTAAAATTCCGAATGTAAATGAAGTCTGTGTGATGGACTATGAGAAAAAATCTAACTTAACGGTAGTTGATGTTAAGAAAATCATGACTGCTGCGCCGAAAGCGAAGGTGCGGTACTCATTTGATTTATTTGGGAAAAAAGTCAGCACAACTGATGAAGAAATTGAAATAGAATATAGAGTGCATACTTCGGATGATGAACAATACTTGAGAGATGCACTTGATATTTTGACCGACTGTAAAAAATTCGTTCTTGAGATGGATCGTTATGTGCGATTGTCTAATGAAACGATGGCGGAGATACGTGATGAATATCGAGACAGGACAAAAATCGTTTGGCGAATATGGTTTGCAGATCAGGGTTCTTGCTTGACAGATCGAAAAACTATTAGATATACATATAATTTGAATGATTCAAACTGTAAAGAATTAGCTTTTTGCGAAGATGTAGAGTATCTTGATCTTGGTCATAATGAGGACTTGTCAGATATTTCATGGGTATCCAACATGAAGAATCTTAAGGCCATTATTATTTCGGGTTCTGCAATTAATAGTTTTGAACCCTTTCTGGAATGCAAGAACCTGGAATTTTTAGAGGCGGCCTATTGCGCATATATTAAGGATATATATCCGCTTTCTGGACTAAAAAACCTGAAAATGTTAAATATCAGCTATACGAAAGTAGCAGATTTGAGTCCGTTGGACTATTCAGATTTGGAAGTTGTAATGGCTGTCAAAACCAGTATAACGCAAACTGAGATTAACAGAATTAACGCATTAACAAAATCTAAAGCTGAATCAGAATTCAAAACAAGGTATTGTTTCTCGGGAAATGAGTATGGAATATACTGGCGTTACGAAGCTGATAACGAGACAAAAACAAAGTATTATCAGCAACTATGTGGTGTGTTTGGATATCCGAATGCGGTAAATACAACATGGTAAAATATTAGTTTTGAGTCCTTTTCTATGCCTATCCAAACTGACCAATACAGTCCGCCTTACCATCAAGTCGCAAATGTTCAAAACAATTTTCTCAAAAACTAATGTAACAAATAAATTTTTGATGTGTATCTATAAACGAAAACAATCAAGCAAAATAATTTGAAAAGAAAGGTGTTATTTATGAACAATGCAATTAATTTCGAGGAACTGGAAAAGGATTCTGCCTTTATCAACGCTCTGTGTAACGCTGAGAGCGTTGCAGAAGTAACTGCCATTATGGCGACAAAAGGCATCGCTGTGTCAGATGATACAGCATCGGAAGTCTTGAATAAGATTCAGGATTGCGGCGAGTTATCCGAAGATAATCTGGATGAGGTTGCAGGTGGCGCAAAGTGTCTGTTTTGTGCCAAGGAGCCCAAAGGAAATATGGTGTGGCATATTGTTAAGCATCTGCTGGGCTTTTAAACTCAAATGCTTAACTAATTGGTGACTCTCAAAAATATTGAGTTTGCCGTGTGTAGAAAGATGTAAACAAAAACAGTAAAATGGAAAAGTACTTGGAGAAATAAGCATACTATTTGGAGGAATTAAAAAATGACAGATAATCGTATGGTTGAACTGGCCAATCTGTTTGTAGAAGTGCTGGAAAATGAAGAGTTTAAAACTGCTGCAGCTAAAACGCACAGTCCTATCGAACTCTGCGAGCTATTGAAGGCCAATGGTGTTAATGTCACAGTTGAGGAAGTTGCGGAGATGAGTGCCGAAGGTGAAGAGCATATGACAGAACTCTTTGATACCGAAACTGGTGAGTTGACTGAAACGGGATTAGATATGGTTGCCGGTGGCGGTAAGGTTAAGGCAGCTGTACGGTATGCGTCCTCTCTTGTTGGTCTCGGTGGCTTAGCTTTTGTATTGGGCGCAGCAGGTGCTGCAGTTGCCCCTGGAGCTGTTGTTGCAGGATGCGTCATTGCGGCTGCTTGGGTTATTGATGGCTATATTCGCTGATTGACTTGGATAATCGACAGGTTTGATTTCCGTTGAATCTCAACATTTGGTTGCTAAACGCACAGATGCAGGCTCGTACAGCTAGGATAAGCTGTACGAGCTTTTTGTTAAATTAAATGCGTGATTTATCCATAAGCATAGGAAATGATACCAAGTCTGGCTATAAACTATGGATAAACAACCAAACCATAACCGTAAATGGTTCTACTTCCAACAACATATTGCCGCCTGCGGCAGCTATCGGAGGAATTGCCCTCGATGGTGTAGACATAGCCATTCTCGCATTTTTCTACGATGCCGGTATGATCCGGGATACCGTCGCCGCCCCAGTCGAAGAAGATGATCATACCTGGTTCCGGGGAGATACTTCGGTCAGCCCACTGATTCCGACCTTTGAACCAGTTTGCTCCGATCACGCACCCGGCGTACTTGGGAATGGCGGTATCCAGATAACCGCATTGATCTGCACACCAACTGACAAAGCAGGCGCACCATTCCACATGATCTGTGAAGCCATACCATCGCCAGTAGGGTTCGCCGCCTACATTGCCAATCTGGGAAGCAGCAACCTCCACGATGAGTGTTGAGGTATCCGGATCATAGAAGAGCTGCCCCAAGGGATAATACCGAAGTACATGAGGGACATAGTCCTTGTCACCATAGCTGCTCCAGCCAACCTGTTCGGCGGTCTTAATAGAGAACTCTATGGCGTTTTCCTTGGAATACTCGCCGTATTTGTTCAGCGCCCATGTGATGTATCCTTGCCCATAGTTGTAGCCTTGCAGAGCCAGCTTGATATGATCCATGTCAACCGGGCTTTCGCAGCCGGCAATCTGCAAACAGTCCGCAAGGTTTTGAACGCCCACTTCAATGGAGTATTCCGGATCGGTGATAGAGCCGGGGGCGTGAGGATATCGAGTGTTGAAGTTGCACTCGGAGCATTGCATAGGGTCGGTGGTTCTGCCACCGGATTCCTGCATCATAACAGCTTCAATTAGTAATACATACTCTCCGATACCGTACTGCTTGGCATACTTCTGAATGATTGGCTCATAAGCCTTTACCTCGTCGCTGACGGGGATAATCTCAATGTCATCGTCATCACTGGCAAACATCATCCCGGCAAATCCCATGACAACAAGGATAACAACAATGATTAAGAGCGTTCCTCCGCCTGCCGCAAGAGCGGAAATCAATTCCTGCGTGGCTTGTGCAATCGCCTTGGCTGCCCATGCAGAGCGTTCAGCGGCTTTCTTGGCAAAGGCTGCAACAGCGCCCGCTGCTTTCTTAACCTGCTCAGCCTGCTTTGCTTTCTCCACGGAACCAATAAAAGCTTGCCGCATTCTCGTTGCTGCGGACGGTGCTGCAAAAACATGATCCGCAGTTTTTACGGTCTTGTCAGACAGCTTCAGATTCTTACAGGCCTTTGAAAATGCTTTCGCCTGTGGCTTCTTCTCCGTGAAGTTTTTTCCCTTTGCAGATGCCTTTTGCGGAAAGAGCTTCTTGATACCGGATTTTTGCCCGGAAAGTGTTTCGGTAGGAACAGAATCGCTTTGGGGTGTAGGCAGCGGTTCAGCGGACAGCTTTTTTATCGTCTGTCCTTTGATTTCGCTTTCCTTGGCGAACTGCTTAGCAGCGGCTTTTAGCTCCTGCTCCTGTGGGACAGCGGATTTCTTTTGCGGCTGTTTTCCGCTCAGAGATGACCGGCGTACTGTGTTCTTCTCGCTTGGATGTAGGCTCGGACGGAGGGGACTTTTCCATCGTCCCCTTGGTAGGGTTTTCTGGCTGCTTTTTCTCCGGCACGATACCCAGCATCTGATTGATCAGCTTATCTTCAGCACTCTTTTCGGTGGTTTCCTTTGCTCTGGATTCCTTGCTCTGAATAATTTCAGAACGCAGATCACCCAGATCCACGGTGGCCAGCTTGAAGCGTTCAAAGATGCGGTTGATCTTGGCAGCATCCTCGGCACGAACCATAATATCGGTCACACCGTCATTGGCATCCTTATCTTTCAGAACACAGTACAGAACACCGTACTCCTTGGCGGCTGTTTTGAAGCGTTCCAGATCACCGTCCCGAACGGCAAAGACTTTCAGTTCTTTGCCGGAGCGGAGCATACTGGTCAGCCGGGTCTTGCCCTTGGTTTTGGTCTGATCCCGCATGACTGCGTAGAGCATGACCGCAACATGCTTGGCTGCGGAGCCGCTGAGTTTGGCGGCAACCTCAACCCCATTCAAATACATTCGGATCACCTGATCCGCTGCTTCTCCCGAACTGTTCATGTTCCATTTCCTCCTTTCAAGGATATAAAAAATCCTCTGCTCGTTTTGAACAGAGGATTTCTATGTTTTATCTAAAGATTATGGATGCCACCGGTTTCCAGTATCTTTTCCATAATGCTTTCTGTACTTTCGTAGCCGGCTTCTGACAATTCTGCCGCAGATTGCCGTAATGCTTGCTCGAATTTGTCTGCCAGTGCATCAAAACGCTGCAATGCCATTCGTTGACCAATTCCGATTTCCTTTGCAGCATCTGCAAAGGAGACGCGATTTATCTCATCAATAGAGATACGCCCGCCGATTCGGAAAGACATATCTCTCGTTGATGTTTTGTAAGCGGTAGTACTGATTAGGTCATAGGAAGGAGCCAATCGAACTGTCTTTGGATTTTCACCATGTACAAGGGAATAGTTTTTCACATGTGCATCGGTGTTGCCCAAAAGATAATTAAATACAACGAGATCCCACAGCTTCAACTGATCCTGCACAGGATTGGAGGAATACCCCCGAAGGAGCTCAAACATCGCTTTCAGATACTGCCCTCCCAAAGGTTCATACTTGTCAGACGAAGCTATGCCGAGTGCCTGACCGAAGTCCTCCTGATGCAGTCTGCGGGGCATGGGAAATTCCCCATTCATAATCGGATGATTGCTCCAAATACGGTCATACCGTGCGGTGGCAAAAAGAACATCGGCATCGGTATAGCTTCCGGTATTGATAATAAAGGTATCGGGAACCTCAATGCCGAGTTTTTTAGCAGTCAAAATTGAAAGCTGCTCGTTTTGTACAATTGCATTCAGCCGAACATGGCTCTGCTTGACGATGTGGGTACTGGGTGCACTTCCAATGGGTAGATACCATTGCTTTTCCGGTGCATGATAGTACAAGCCAACCTTGCCGGATGCGCCGGTAAGGGACAGGTGCGCCTTTGTAACCAGCTCTGCGGATTTGGTGGCACCTTCCTGAGCAAGCGCATGAACCTGTTCCAGTGAAAGCTTTTCATATGTGCAGGGTATTTCTTCAGGCTCATCGGTATTGGTTACTTTTAGTGCGCCTAAACACTCTTTGCCTAATGCAGACAGAATTTTAAGGTAGTCCCGCTCATCGGCATGAAGCCACGATGCGACAGTTTTTCTTGTGTAGCCCTCCGGAAGCAGTCCCTCAAAGTAATTTCTTGTTCGCTCTGCTGTGAATAATTCCTCCTGAAAGGGCAAGCTGGCCGAAACCGGGATGTTTTCGGAATTGGAAATATAATCCCTCCGATAGCCAAATTGTGCATCGGCGACGGAATTTCCGACGATAGCTCCAACGGGTACTTCCTTTCCGTTTATTTCTATACTGATTTGAAGTTCCATTTTAATCTCTTTCCTCCAACACGCAGTTTAGTCCCAATAAGTTGGCAAGCTTCAATGCTTTGCCAAGTTCCACAGTATCCTTCCCGTTTTCAACATCCGAAATGAAGCTGACGCTTAATCCGGAAAAATCGGAAAGAAACTTTTGGGTATAATGCAATTGCTTTCTGCGTTTCTTCAAAAGACTGCCAAATTCTATTGGATTCAAAATACTCATGCGGCGCCTCCAAATCAAGCCGTACGGCGAAATCAATTATACTTGCTTCAAAATCAAGCCGTACGGCGAAATCAATTATACTTGCTTCAAAAGCAAGCCGTACGGCGAAGTTTTGCTTTCGTAATTATAAAGCAAGCCGTACGGCGAAGTCAAGAGAATTTTTATCGTCCATTTGTATTCGGCAGACCGACATTGTGGCAGGCTCCATCTAGGGATTGTTCATTTCTATTTTGCTCCTTCCTTTCTATTTCCTGCTCCTGTGTCAGAAGCTGCAAATTGGCTTCAACTTCCTTGGAGCGTTCCCGAATGGCATCACATAATCTCACCTCCCTTCGTAATGCTTTCTTTTCGTTGGGCGATAAATTGGGAGTATCGGAAAGCCGGTTTTGAATCTCACTGCGGTAATCCATAAGCTGCTCTGCGGTGTCAATTCCGTGGAGTGCTAAGAACCGGCTTTGTGTGTCCAGTTGTTCCAGCTTCCGAATGTCCTCTCGGCACGAAAAAGGCACCCGCTTGGTAGAAGTCGGATGCCGGACAATGATATGCAGTTCATAAGGGCTTTGTTGGGAAGTGCTTGCGGAGGCGCTGATAGGGTTGTGTGGCATCCAGGTTCCAACTAGGCAGCAGCCGAAAATAAAAACACTTTACTTTTACAAAAAATGCTCCGACTCAAAGTCGGAGCATTTTACATAATTGATTATGTTTTCTAAATTATATCGAATAGACAATTAAATTGTATTTGCACCTTATAGGATTCCCGCAGGAATCATACAGTTTTGTGCATCCAAGGGAAATGGCGTTGGGCTCATGCAGACGATGCCGCCGTTTCCTACAGGCTTGCCGGAACCTGCTAACACTGTGAATGCTTTTATCGCCTTAGCTTCAGGGTTGGCTGATTTTTTAATTTCAATTGGGTGAAGAACACCGGCCTGCTCAATTACCAAATCAATTTCCTTTTGGTTGGAATCCCGATAGAAATTCAAATTCACTTTTTCTTTTCCATAGCTGTATTCTCTCAGGAATTCGCCAATTACATAGTTTTCAAAATAGTGGCCGGCAGCGGCGCCATTCATGAGCGTGTCCACACTTGTCCAGGAAGAAAGATAGGCACAAAATCCGGTATCGCAGAAATACAATTTAGGCTGCTTTGCAAGCCTTTTCAGCTCATTGGAGAAAAACGGCTCCAGCAGAAAAATAATGCCCATGTTTTGCAGGATTTTCACCCAGTCCTTCGCAGTCGGATCGGATACGCCTGCCGAGGTTGCCAAATCGTGATAGTTCAGAAGTTGACCATTAAACGCTGCACAAGCTCGCAGGAATTTGCGGAATCCTTCCACATCACTGATTCCGTTGTCATCCACGGCATCACGCATAAGGTAGGTTTCAACATAGGAATTCCAATATTCCTGTGTCTGCTCGGAATCCAGCTTTTGTACATCCGGCATTCCGCCCCGCCAAATACGAGAAAATACATCCACAATGGAGGTTTCGGGGAAATGCATGCTTCGCTCCATCAGGGCACTCAGCGAGAAGTCAATTGAGTTCTCCGGTTCAATCCCCTGCATTTCTTTAGCGGACAGGCTGTACATTTTCAGGACGCAGATTCGTCCTGCCAAAGTATCACCTGCCTGCTTCAGGAGCTTTTTACTCTGGGAACCGCTCAGCCAAAACAATCCCTTTTCTTCGCTTTCATCACAAATAATTTTGATTCGTTCAAATAATGCAGGTGCCTTCTGCACTTCATCAATTAAAATCGGAGGTTTGTACATCTGAAAAAACAGTTCAGGGTCACTCTGTGCCAAAGACCGAATTTTCACATTATCCAGCGTAACATAAGTCCGATTCTGATTTTCTGCCAAATGCTTCAGCATTGTGGATTTACCCACCTGTCTTGCACCGACAAGCATAACCGCCTTGAAAGCTAAACTCATACTCATAAATTTTCGTTCAATGTTTCTGTGGAGATACTCCATGCTTCACCCTCCATTTCTAGGATAAAATAAAGTGTACTTTATTATATCCTTATTTTTGTATAGCGTCAAGCAAAATATAAAATTAAATTGATTGCCAATTTGCTCTAATCCACAACCTAAGTTCTAAAATTTCAGGAGATTGCGTAGATGCCTTCTATCCAATCTCCTTCAATCTGGTCACCAATATAGTTCTATCTAACCGATTCTTGCAATTAATCGGTCAATATCCTCCATGGGCAGATTATTTTGGATTCTGGTATAGTCGTTGATTTCATCATAGCGTTCGCTGTGAAGTTTCTGTCCTGATCGGTAAGCTGCCGCAGCAACAGCGCTGCTGCCACCACTCCGACCAATCTGGGAAACGGTGAAGTGATAGAGGGCCATCAGATGTCCTCCCTAGGATCAGAAATGATATTCCTATCGTGCCGATCCACTGCCTGAACGATTTCATTTTCCACTGGCGGCATCCGAATGATTCTTTTCTTTTTGTACTTTGGTCGAGCGTGTTACTTGATTTGAACACCCACGCGCCAAGGGAAATCATCAGACAACCCTATGCGAATCGGGTTCATGGGAGTTCTAGCCCTGCCGGGTACACCGCCAGCTCCGTAGAGAAGTATCGAAGTATCATTGTCCTCTGTGCCTGTTATCGCCGCCTAAGGATAAGGATATAACCAGTGGTGCTCTGCGCAGCGAATCAAAATCCAAATGATTGCCGGTGGCAATCATTCCATAGTGTTGTTTGCACCGGGTTTAGCAAGTGCCCACCGGGCACTAGCATTTAAGTGGGTTCGAATCCTCACGAATATATCAAGAACAGGGATGTCCGGAGGGACATCCCTGTTCTTGGCACATCCGAGAGGATTCGAACCTCCGACCTGCCGCTTAGGAGGCGGCCGCTCTATCCAACTGAGCTACGGATGCATAAGCAGTCTTATTTTACCTGAATTAAAATTCCCTGTCAAGAAAATACGGCACAATTTTTGCGCGCTTTTGCATATACTGTCCGATGAGACTTTTGAAAGGGGAGAGCACAATGTATAAAGAAACCACAGTCATTACGGATTTGGACGACTGGATTTTTGACAAGGATGACGGCGGCCCCAGTCAGCGCTGATGGGCAAAGGAATTGCATTTACTCCGTTTTTTGGATTTTTCCTCTTTACAGTTGCCGCAATCTCGGTTATAATCATTTGATGTGAAAAAGTCAAAGAAACGAGAGTAAATGTATGAATATTGAATTTGATGTGTATAAGCAGAAGCTCAGCGACTGCCGCCCTGCTCTGGAGGGACTGGCAGACTCCATCAACCTGCCTGCACTGCGCTCCGAGCTGGAGAGACTCCACGCCATGCAGGAGGCTCCCGGATTCTGGGATGACCCCGAGCGCAGTCAGAAGATGTCCCAGAAGCTTCGCCAGACGGAGAACAAGATTGAGACCTATGAGAAAATGCTTTCTTCTTGGGACGATATGATGACCATGTGCGAAATGGCGGCGGAGGAAGACGACGACTCCATGCTGGATGAACTCAAATCCGAGTTTGAGATTCTCTCCGAGAAGATGGAGAATATGCGTCTGGAGACCCTGCTCACCGGTCATTATGACCGCAACAATGCCATGATGAGCTTCCATGCCGGTGCCGGCGGCACCGAAGCACAGGACTGGTGCCAGATGCTCTACCGTATGTATACCCGCTGGGCGGAGCGCCACGGCTTTACCTATAAGATTATGGACTATCTGGAAGGTGACGAGGCCGGCCTCAAGTCCGCAGATATTATGATTGAGGGCGAGAATGCCTATGGATTCCTGAAAGGGGAGAACGGTGTCCACCGTCTGGTTCGTGTTTCTCCCTTTGATGCCAATGCCCGCCGCCAGACCTCCTTCTCCGCCATCGAGGTCATCCCCGATATCGAGGACGACAGCAACGATGTGGAGATTCGTCCCGAGGACTATGAAATGCAGGTTTACCGTTCCTCCGGCGCAGGCGGCCAGCACATCAACAAGACTTCCTCTGCTGTCCGATTGATTCACAAGGCTACGGGCATTGTGGTGTCCTGCCAGACCGAGCGAAGCCAGTTCCAGAATAAGGAAACCTGTCTTCGTATGCTGCGCTCCAAGCTGGTGGAAATCAAGGAGCGTGAGCACCTGGATAAGATTTCCGATATCAAGGGCGTGCAGCAGAAGATTGAGTGGGGCAGCCAGATTCGCAACTATGTCTTCATGCCCTATACCCTGGTCAAGGATACCCGTACCGGCTGCGAGACCTCCAATGTCAATGCCGTGATGGATGGTGCGCTGGATCCCTTCATTGAGAGTTATCTCAACTGTCTTGCCACCGGCAACTGGGTTCAGAAGTAATTTTCGGTCAAAAACTTGTAAAACCCACTTGAAAATCCATTTTTCCTGTGTTATACTTTTATAGCTATTCTAGGCGTGGCATTGTAATCGGATGCCCTGCCGTGTTCCGCAAAGATAAGCGGAGGGAGGTTTATCGCAATGAGTGTTTTGTCTACTGTTATGATTGTTCTTGAGGCTATTGCCAGTGTGGCTCTGATTATCGTCGTGCTGCTGCAGTCCGGCAAGGAAGCAGGTCTGTCCGGTGCCCTGTCCGGCTCCTCCGACTCCTACCTGAGCAAGAATAAGGGCGGTCTGGATTATGTTCTGGCTTCCTCCACCAAGTGGATTGCCATCGCATGGATTGTTCTGACTCTGGTGCTCAGCTTCCTGTAACAAGAAAGTAAACATACGGCCACGGATTTATTCCGTGGCCTTTGTTTTTGCTCCTTGGGGACTGTGGGAGAAAAGAAGCTTTCGCTCAGTAAGGAAGCACCAAAATAGTGGGTCATTCCGAGGGAGCGCAGCGACCGTGGGAATCTCAATGTTTCGTATATAGCAAGGTTGAGATTGCCACGACCATTCTGCGGAATGGTCTCGAGACCGAAGGGAATCATTTAGGGCAATGACCGTCTGTTTTACTGCTTCCTTAACCGACGACCCCCCTTTTCATCTATCTCTGTCCCCGGATTCTGTAAATTTCTTCGCAGCCCCTTTTTTATGGTGACTTTTTTCCCGCCCTGTGCTAAAATAAGGAAAAGCCAATAAAGGAGTTTTCAATATGGAAGCTGTTAAATTAAAAGGTCTCGAGCCTGCATCCGTGTTCGCCTGCTTTGAAAAATTGTGCTCCATTCCCCATGGTTCCCGCAATACCAAGCAGATTTCGGACTACCTTGTGTCTTTCTGCCGTGAAAACGGTCTGGAGGTCATTCAGGACGAGTTAAACAATGTGATTTTCTTCATTCCTGCCACCTGTGGCATGGACACCCACGACCCCGTCATCATTCAGGGTCACATGGATATGGTTGCCGAGAAGGATGAAAATTGCCCCATTGATATGGCCAAAGAGGGACTGGATGTAACCCATGACGGCACTTGTGTTTTCGCCCGGGGCACCACGCTGGGCGGCGATGATGGTATTGCCGTGGCCTTTGCTATGGCACTGGCGTTGGACAAGACCATTCCTCATCCTCCTGTGGAGGTCATCATCACGGTGGACGAGGAAATCGGCATGGAGGGCGCCGCCGGTATCGACCTGTCCGGGCTGCGTGGCCGCACGCTCATCAATCTGGACTCCGAGGACGAGGGCATTTTCACTGTGTCCTGCGCCGGTGGTATTCGGGATACCATTACCGTACCCGTGGACAAGAAAATTCTCTACGGTGATTGTTTCCGCCTGACGGTGGACGGCCTGCAGGGCGGCCACTCAGGCGCGGAGATTCACAGAAACCGCGCCAACGCCAACAAGGTGATGGGTCAGCTTCTCCGTGAGATTCGCAAGGTTGCCCCTGTGAGCCTTGTGAGCCTGTCCGGCGGCAGCAAGGACAATGCCATTCCCCGCTCCTGCAAGGCCACGGTGATTTTGCAGAGCTTGGAGGCACAGAGCATTCAGTCCGTATGCGAGGCGCTGCAATCCAAAATCCGTGCCGACTACGATGAACCCGAGGCGGTTGTGAAAGCCGTCCCCGCGGATGCCCTGGGCGGCATGGGGCTGTCTTCTTCGGATACTGACAACTTAATTGCGCTTCTGTGCGATGTTCCGAATGGAGTTCAGAAATGGTCTGAGCATATCGAGGGACTTGTGCAGACCAGCCTGAATCTGGGTGTTGCGGGACTTGACGATGCTTTCCACATCACCTTCTCCGTCCGCAGTTCCGTGGATGCTGAGAAGGAGGAGCTTGTGAAAAAGCTTTCCCTGCTTGCGGAGCTTCACCACGGTACCTGCTCCACCATGGGCGACTATCCCGCATGGGAGTATAAAGAAGAGTCCCATCTGCGCGATACCATGGTTAGGGTCTATCGGGATATGTTCGGCAAAGAGCCGCAGGTGCTTGCCATCCATGCAGGTCTGGAGTGCGGCCTGCTGGGCAATAAGCTCCCCGGGCTTGACTGCGTGTCCGTTGGCCCCCAGATGCACGATATCCACACCAGCCGCGAAAAGCTGGAAATCGAATCGACCCGCCGCACATGGGAATTCTTCCTTGCCGTGCTGAAAGAGCTATAAGATACTCCGCCGCCTCTTGTACCCCAAGAGGCGGCTTTTTGTGGATAGGCGTGGATTGAATGATGGGAGCTTTCGTTGATTAAGGAAATCTTTCGATAATGGGTCGTTGCGAGGAGCGAAGCGACATGGCAATCCGTGTCCTAAACTCGTCGTTTTATGCGGACTCGGTTATAATTGCAACATTGAGATTGCGAGATTATTCTGCGGAATGGTCTCGTGACCGAAGGGAATCCTTTAGGGCAATAATCGCCTATTTTACTGCTTTCTTAATTAACTAAAGCTTTCTTTAATCGACGAAATAATCCTTCTGCTCAGCCCCCCGGTGCAGGGCGGGCAGGAGGAAGGCTGAAAAACAGCGGCTTCGCAAGGTTTATTTCAATTTCAGAGAAAAAATATAAAATTTTTGTCTGAAAATGTTGACCACATGTTGTACTCGTGTTGTTTGCATGTTGTAAAAATGCGGCAACGAAATTTTAAAATTACCCTATTTTCGGAAAATCTCAAACTATTGTATACAAAAAACAAGATATACAGTGAAAACATTGACTTTTCGGAACAATTCTGATAATATGGCATTACCTGTAAAAGGAAAAATATCCCACACTTACGCTGCCGCGCCTATTCGTGGCCGCCGCCGGGATGAAAATATGGATTTTTCCAAATCTTCTATTGGACATAGGGAGGATTTACATATGATGAAAGGATGGTATGCTTACCTGCGCCGCACCCTGAGCTTTGCTCTGGCCGTGTGCATGGTGATGAGCATGACTCTGCCTGCAATGGCTGAGGGGGAGGAAGTTGCTCCTCATAGTCACAGCTGGGAGGAATGGATAGTAAAAACAGACGCTACCTGTGTGGCTGACGGCGTTCGGACTCGCAGCTGCTCCGGATGTGAGGCAACCGAGAGTGAAATCATCCCCAAATTGGAGCACACATGGGAATCCAGAGTGTTTTCTTTTGCAACCTGCACGACCGATGGAGTTTATAAAAGTGTTTGCACAGTTTGTGGAATTGAAGAAACCGAGCCAATCAAAGCACCGGGTCACAACTGGAGTGACGAATGGGTGGTAACGACCCCGGTAACCTGTACAACCGACGGTGTAGAAACCCGGACTTGCACAAACAGGGGTAACGATTGGGTATGTGCGGAAACGCAAACCCAGGTTATTACTGCACTGGGGCACGATTTTACCGGTGTGGCAACCGATAGCGGAGACGGCAAACACACCGTGCAATGTTCCCGCTGCGATGCGACCACCAGTGTGCCCCACAGCTATGCCTTTACCGAAGATTGCCAAATTACCGAGGATGGACACGAACTGAAGTGCACCGATTGTGGTGCAAAAACCACTGTAGACCACTCTTTGGGCGAGTATACTATTACGGTCTATCCCACTTGCATTACCAAGGGCGCAAAGACCCGCACCTGCCCTGTCTGTAATTATGAGGATACTGTAAATATTGATGTAGATTTGGAGAAAGGCCACGATTACCAAGCGGATGCCGAAACTTTGCAGCCTGCCACTTGCAGAGCCGCGGGTACAGTGACCTATGTCTGCGCCAGAGAGGGTTGCACAGATTCCTACACTGAGGAAATTCCTGTGGATGTCAGCGAGGCCGGTCACAGATACACAACCGACATTACTGTGATTGATGCGCCTACCTGCACGAAACCCGGAAGCGGAGAGAAACACTGTACACTTTGTGACCATGTTGCTACCGGACTGGAGATTCCTGCCACCGGCCACAACTGGGATGACGGTGAGCTTGTAAAAACAGCGACCTGCGCAGTCACCGGCCTGATTCGCTACACCTGCAAAAACAAAGACTGCACGGAAACCCGTGATGAGATTGTTCCGAAAACCGTTGACCATGTGTTCGGAACTGCCTGTACGGACACAAGCTGCGTGGTGTGCGGACAAAGCAATGGAAAATCCGGTTTGCATAATCTATCAGCATCATATGATAGGGTTGATGTTGATGGTGCCTATAAGTACATATATACAATTACCTGTCAAAATTGCGGGTTTAGGCAGTTTAGTTCTTTTTTTAGTACTATACAGACATTCCAACAGGTGCAGGGCGGCAACGAGTACAAATTCTCAGATGCTATATCGGGAACAGTGACTGCAACCGGCACTGCTGCCGGTCTGGGAAGTGATCACAAGATTAGTCAAAGTATTACGAAGCAGGCAACCTGTACCACTGAAGGAATAATTTCCTATACCTGCTCCAAATCTAACTGCGCTGATCCATCACATAATCGAACAGAACCGATTTCTATGCTGGCGCATGACAGCGAAAGTCAATCGACAGAGAATGTAGTCGCCGCAACCTGCACGACTGCAGGTTCCTATGATACCGTGAGCAAGTGCTCCATGTGTGGTAAGGAAATGAACAGAGTGACAACTTCTGTTGCTGCACTTGGACATATCTGGGATTTGGAAAAAGGAGAAGTGATTACGGAGGCCACCTGTAAGGATACCGGTTTGATGCGATATCCCTGCAAAAAAACCGGTTGTACGGAAACCCACGACGAGCCAATTCCGAAAACCGATAACCATGTGGTTGGAACCGGCTGCGCAGATACGGACTGTGTTATCTGCGGAAAGACTGTCAAAGAGGCCGGTATACACTTCCTGAGTGCCAGAAAAGTTGTAAGCAATGCAAGTGATGATGACAGCTACTGGATTGAATCCCTGAATGTTACCTGTGCAAAGTGCGCATTCAGCGAGACGAAGACAGTTTACATAGGACGAGGCTGCGGCAGCTCAACATTCACCCAGATTGAAGGAAGCAATACTTATGTAATTTCTTATGTAGCCGTCGATAAGAAAACAAATAACCGTGATGAGTATGTTGCAATCGGTCTGGGTGGAGATGTACATACCGTGGTTGAAAAGAGCCGAGTAGAGGCAACCTGTCAGGCTGCGGGTAAAATCGTCTTCGGATGCTCCGTACCCGGCTGCACCAATCCTGAACACGCGAAGGAAGAACCGATTGCGAAGCTGGCGCATAACCCCGGTATCCCCGCGGAGGAAAACCGTGTGAATGCTACTTGCACCGAAGACGGCAGCTATGACACTGTATCCCGGTGCACGACTTGCAATGAGGTTCAGGAGAGCATTCACACCACCATTCCCGCTTTGGGTCATAAGGAAGCCGACCCCGTAGAGGAAAACCGCAAGGAGGCCACCTGTGAGGCAGACGGCGGCTATGATACGGTTGTCTACTGTGAAGTCTGCGGAATTAAGCTGTCCGGTGTCCATACCACCCTTCCTGCGCTCGGCCACTCGAAAGCCGACCCCGTAGAGGAAAACACGGTGGAGGCCACCTGCGAGGAAGACGGCACTTATGATGCAGTTACCTACTGCTCCGTGTGTAAAGCAGAGCTTTCACGAGTTCCCACCACCATCCCCAAGCTTGGCCACAAGGCCAAGACCGGCATTCAGGAGAATTTCGTCAATGCCACCTGCACCGCTGTGGGCGGCTTTGACACCGTGTCCGTGTGCGAGACCTGCAAC
>JAZRVX010000159.1:0-1777 GCA_045599455.1 Faecousia sp.
GCCGTTGTCCTTCATGGCTTTTACAACTTCTTTGTGGCTTTTGATACCTCTTTGAAGCTTTTTGCAGCCGTTCCAATTCTTTTAAGTGCGATACAATGCAGAATTTGGTATAAAAACGCAAAAAATTCCAATATTTTACCTGAAAAAGAATTGACACAATCTTAATAAAATTATATCCTATAAAAACATTACGACGCTGGGTAGAGCAGTTGGCAGCTCGTCGGGCTCATAACCCGGAGGCCGGAGGTTCGAGTCCTTCCCCCGCTACACAGAGAGACAAATCGTAAGGTTTGTCTCTTTTTTTGCACCTTCAAACTTTCATCTTTGACGCTAAGAAAGTTTTGGGGTCAGGGGGAAAACTATGTGTTTAGGCATAGATGTTCTGAAGTCTGAAGAGGAAGTATTTGACATCAGATACGCCTCTTAGTTGAGCTCTGAAGTTCTTGATTTTGCAGTTGAAAGACTCAGCAGATGCATTTGTGGAACGGTTATCAAAGAAATTGAGTATCTCCCTCTCGTTGTCGAAGAAAGTTCTGGCAATGACCTGAAAAGACTTGAATCCGGAGTTTTCAACGGAGGCGTACCATTTCGCCAGCCTTGTAGCAGCGAGAGAGCGTCTGGGTGTGTTGCTGAACACTTTTCTAAGTTCATCAGCAAGCCAATAGGCCTCTTTTATGTCAGGATACTGCTCGAAGAGTATCTTTGCCCTTGCCTTTTGCGATTCCGTCCACTTCTCGTAAGACTTGAACAGGAGATACCGGCTTCTGGCAAGAAGTTGTGGCCGTGTGTCACCATTCGGAAACTTCTCCGGCTGGATGTCCTCCCCTGTGCCCGTGACATATAGCCGGCGTTCATGCTCCGCCTCAAGGGCTTCCCATCGATGTTTGATACGCATCTCCTGGATGGCGTCGCATGCGAGCTTCTGGATGTGGAACCGGTCGATGACCCTCTTGGCGTTGCGGAACTCATATAGGGCGATGTTGCGCATCGACGGTGACAGGTCCATCGTTATCTCCAGAACCCGGTCTCGGGCTTCTTCCGGAACATTGTCAAGCGCCTCCCTGACGACTTCGGACTTGGTTCCTGATATTATTGCTGCCAAGGCGCCTTTCTGACCGTGCCTGTCCTTGTTCGTGACTACGGTGTAGAGCTCCCCATCACTTAACGAGGTCTCGTCTATGCTCATCTTCGGACCGAAGTTCTCCGGATATACCAGCCACCGGTCTGCATGGGAGGCATCCTCCCACTCCTCGTATCCGCTCAGGTGCTCCTTGTACTGGCGTTCAAACTGATAACCGTCTATGTGATAATACTTCTCAAGAGAAGAAGCCGCTATCGGGTACCTGTCCAAGAACTTCTTTTAAAAAAGCGGCGAACTCAACCGAGTGCCGTGTGCCTTCAGCTACCAGCTTGTAGTCGTTGCTGATGCTCTCTCCTGTCTTATCGTCCTTCCATCTGCGGCGCTTCACAATCAGCGTTGTCTTCCTGTCACGCAGCGGGAAGTCTGTAATCTTGCATTCCGGTAGAAAACCGTTCTTCACATATGTATGCCCGGATTTCGGCTTCAATATCCGGTCCCTTTCGTTCAACCGTATGGTGATGTCCTCCTCATGGACTTCAAATCCCACCACCTCAAAATAATCCAACAATTCCCTCGGGAACATCATCTTGACCAATGCCAATAACAACTGTTGTTCTGTAGTCATATACTCTTTGTGATTACTGCTCACAAAGGTACATCTTTATATCTTCAAACACATACTTTTGCTGGTGATCC
>JAZRVX010000160.1:0-1660 GCA_045599455.1 Faecousia sp.
CCGAATGCGGTACTGTTGATATGATTCTAAATGGGGAATCCTATGGAAAAAACATAACGGATTTCTATATGGAAGTGCCGTATGGAAGTACATATCGATTTGAAAATCTGCGCTGTACAGATGCGACCTATAAGGGCGTAAAAGAGGGAAGCTTAGAGGGACAAGTTACCGGTAAAACTGATGTTGTTCTTGAATTTACACGGAATAACCCCTGCGAGATTAGCACAAGTGTACAGAAAAATATGTTGACAGTATCTTGGAACTATGTCCCGTGGGCAACTGTGTATAATGTGCGTATTTTCAAGGACACGAATTACACAGGAACAGAATACAGCCAATGGGGTGTAACGGATAATTCGTGCAAAGTTCAACTGCCGCTGGGACATTACTATGTATATGTGGATTCGTGTACAACTTCCGTAGCCAAACAGAGTAATATTGTGGAATTAGATATCACAGAATGTGAAGTGCCGATTACGATTACGCCGACCATCCCCGGAGCAGCGCAGGCGGGTATTTCCGTGGCTGCACCCGAGGGCGGCTGGAAAGAGGGCACCAATACCTTCACCGTTTCCTGCGAAAAGCCATGTGTAGTGGCGGTGAGCTATGACGGCGGACAGACCTATGTCCGGCTGACCGCCTCCGATGCCGCAGGCGGCAAGTCCTTTACCGCAGAAAACATGACGGCAGATACGCAGCTTGCAGTCGTAGTAAAAGGCGATGCCAGCGGTGACGGTAAGATGAACAGCACCGATATCTCGCAGGCGCGAGCAATTATGCTGGGAAAAGTCAGTGGAAGCAGCTTGAAATCCCTCGCAGTGGATGCCAATGGAGATGGAAAACTCAACAGCACTGACCTAAATCAGATGAATGCGGCATTCCTTGAAAAAATTAACCTGTCTTGGTGACGGAAAGGAAGTACATAATGAAAACAATCATGCACAAATTGCTGGCTTTGATGCTGGCTGTTATCATGCTGGCAGGTCTTGCGCTCCCGGCACTGGCCTTGGGCGAAGGAAACACACAGGGTGTGGTATTCACTGCTACACTGGATAAAACCGAGCTTGTAAAGAGCAGTGATGCGCAGACAGTTGTGATGACCATTTGTGCCAGCAGTGGTATCGAGTTCAGTGCTATGGATGCCATGATCACATATGATGATGCTTTGACATTGTCCGGAATTGCAGGCGGCGATAGCCGCATTGTGCTGACCGGTGCAAACTACAATTTGAGTTCGGGCAGTGTTATCTGGAATTCCGACGATGGTGAAGACATTCAGGATGTAACGCAACTGCTAAAGGTAACCTTCACCATACCCGCCAACACCCCCGCCGGAACATATCAAGTCGGCATGAAGGAACTGACCATGTCCAAGAACTATGGCACAGTTGAAATGGAAAGCGGCACGGCTTATGCTACCGCCACCCTCACCATCACCGAACCCACTGCACCCACTGCGGGCTATAAGGCTGCCCTGTTCTGCGGTGTCAGCGAGGTGACTGTGGGCGATAGTGTCAATGTGAATGTGGGCGTGAGCCACGACAGCAAGACCGCCTTTGCGGCCTCCGAAGTGGTTCTGGGCTATGATTCTTCCAAGCTCAGCTTTAACGAATCGGCATCCACCCTGAATGGCGCATCCGTCAAGAATGCCAACGGCGTT
>JAZRVX010000161.1:0-30259 GCA_045599455.1 Faecousia sp.
TGGCATTTTTGGACGATTGGATTAGAAGCTGTGATTCATAATTTTCTTTTCAGGTGAGTTGCAAAAATCGAAAACTTATAGATAATGTATGCAAAGATACAGTTTATCCCGGCTTGCGGCAAGCGGTAAGAAATTTCGTGAGCGGCAAAGTATCTATTGGAATAATAAAGGAAGGATGAAAAATGGACTACATCCGAATCACAGAAGAAAACATTGACTCGGAGCACATCTGCTGCGCCATGTCAGGCAAGCAGAGTGAGCAAAAGAAAGCGTGGATGAAGGCACGCTTTTCCGAAGGGCTGGTATTTTACCGCAGTCGGGAGCGGGGAAAGTGCTTCATCGAATACATCTCGGCAGAGAATGCTTGGGTGCCGATTGATGCACCGGGGTATCTGTACATCAACTGCCTGTGGATTGCAGGGGCGATGAAAGGACAGGGGTATTCTAACGATTTGCTGTCCGAATGCATTCGGGATGCCGAGCAGCAGGGGAAAAAGGGACTGTGCATTCTTTCATCGGAGAAGCGGAAGAGAGAATTTCTGGCCGATGCCAGATATTTGGCATACAAGGGCTTTCAGCTCGCGGACACCTCGGACTGCGGGATTACCCTCATGTATCTGCCATTGTGCAGCGATGCGCCGATTCCTCAATTTCGGGAATGTGCCAGACATCCGTATATTACGCAAAAGGGCTTTGTCATCTACTATACCGATCAGTGCCCCTTTACCTATTACTGGGTTCCCCGGGTGGTGGAGGCGGCAGCAGAGCATGGTATCGAAATAAAGACCGTTCACATCACGGACAGGGAAACAGCCCGGAACACCCCGGCACCAGTCACGACCTATGCACTGTTCCGGGACGGAGAATTTTTGACTCAGGCCATACAGTCGGACAAAAAGTTCCTGGCTTTGGCGCAAACGGCAAATGCAACAGTTGATTGACAAATTGACAGCCTCACTTGGTGGAATGCAACGGATGAAAATACTATGATTTTCCTGTAAAACTTAAATAGGAGGATTCCAATATGATCATAGCAGACAAAATCATCGAAGAACGCAAAAAGAACGGATGGTCACAGGAGGAGCTTGCGGAGCAGCTCGGTGTTTCCCGGCAGGCCGTTTCCAAGTGGGAGAGCGCGGGTTCCATTCCCGACTTGCAGAAAGTAATCCAGCTGGCGGAACTGTTCGGTGTCAGCACGGATTATCTATTGAAGGACGAAATGCTTCCGGAAACTCAGACAGCCCTGCCGCACTCCGAGTATCAGCAGAATATGCCTGCTCGGGTGGTTTCTATGGAAGAGGCAAACAACTTTCTGAACATGAAGAAAGAGATTGCCCACGCCATCGCAAACGGAACTGCCCTGTGCATTCTCAGCCCCGTCGTGGTGATTATTCTGGGTGCCATGGCAGAGGTGAACCGCTTTCACATTACGGAAGGATTGGCGGCGGGCATTGGCTGCACCGTTCTGCTTGGTATGATTGCCGCTGCGGTGTTCCTGTTTATCACCTGCGGCATCCGTGCGCACCGCTCGGAGTCTCTGGAAAAAGAGACATTCGAAACCGCCTACGGAGTAACCGGCATGGTGAAAGAGAAACGCCGTGATTTTGAACCGGTATTTGCACAGGGCATTGCCGTGGGGGTTGTACTGTGCATTCTTGCGGCTGTCCCGGTGATTCTTGCGGGAGCCATGGATGTGTCGGATTACATCGCTGCCATGTGCGTGGGGGTACTGCTTACCCTGATTGCAGTTGGTGTGAACATCATCATTCGGGTAAGTATTGTCAAAAACAGCTTCGATACCCTGCTTCAGGAGGGCGAATACACACAGTCCGAAAAGAAGCGGAGGGAAAAGCTGGATGCGCTGTCCGGTGCATACTGGTGTACGGCCACGGCAATCTACTTGGGCTGGAGCTTCCGGAGTATGCGCTGGGACTTTACATGGATTATGTGGCCGGTGGCGGGCGTGTTGTTTGCTGCGGTTTCCGGCATTGCAAGGATTTTTATCAAAGCTGAGGAATGAGGAACCGGAGGAACACAAGTGGCACATAGACCATTATAGCTCCCTCTCGGAGGGAGCTATTGCTCGGTTCGTTACTAAATGGTATATCCCTTTATGCTCTTTCTCTATAAACCCATGAAAACCTAAAACCACCTCCTGCTTTATGCACAGAGCAGGAGGTGGTTTGTATTAAGACGATTGAATGGATTCCCTTACAGCTCGCAGTTGCCCACGGTTCTGGGGAAGGGGAGCACATCGCGGATATTGCCCATGCCGGTCAGATACATGACGCAGCGCTCAAAGCCCAGACCGAAGCCTGCGTGTCTTGCAGAGCCGTACTTACGCAAATCCAGATAGAAGTCGTAATCCTCGGGCTTCATACCCAGCTCCTCAATGCGGCTTTTCAGGATATCGTAGTTGTCCTCACGCTGGGAGCCGCCGATGATTTCGCCGATTCCGGGCACCAGGCAGTCCATGGCGGCCACGGTCTTTCCATCGGGGTTCAGCTTCATGTAGAAAGCCTTGATTTCCTTGGGGTAGTCGGTGACGAAGACGGGCTTCTTGAAGATGACCTCGGTCAGGTAGCGCTCGTGCTCGGTCTGCAGGTCGCTGCCCCAGTGCACGGGATATTCAAACTGATTATTATGCTCTTCCAGCAGCTTCACGGCATCGGTGTAGGTGATGTGACCGAAGTCGGAGTTTAAGACATTGTGCAGGCGCTCAAGCAAACCCTTGTCCACGAAGGAGTTGAAGAAATTCATTTCTTCGGGGGCATGCTCCAGAACATAGGAGATGATGTACTTAATCATATCCTCGGCAAGGCGCATATCGTCGCCCAGGTCAGCAAAAGCAATTTCCGGCTCAATCATCCAGAATTCGGCGGCGTGACGGGTGGTGTTGGAGTTCTCGGCGCGGAAGGTGGGGCCGAAGGTGTAGATATTGCGGAACGCCATGGCGTAGGTCTCACCGTTGAGCTGGCCGGAGACGGTCAGATTGGTGGGCTTGCCGAAGAAGTCCTGAGAGTAGTCCACCTTGCCGTCCTCGGTCTTTGGGACATTGTTGAGATCAAGGGTGGTGACTTGGAACATTTCGCCTGCGCCCTCGCAGTCGGAGCCGGTAATCAGGGGAGTGTGGACATAGACGAAGTCACGGCTCTGGAAGAATTCGTGAATGGCAAATGCGCACAGGCTTCTCACGCGGAAGGTAGCCTGGAACATATTGGTTCTGGGGCGCAGATGGGGCATGGTGCGCAGAAATTCCACGGTGTGGCGCTTCTTCTGCATGGGGAAGTCGGGGGTGGAGGCACCCTCAATCTCCACGGAGACGGCCTGAATTTCAAAGGGCTGCTTAGCCTCGGGGGTCAGCAGGACTTCGCCCTTGACGATGATGGCGGCACCCACATTGGTCTTGGAGATTTCGTTGAAATTATCCATGCTGTCGTTGTAGACGACCTGCACAGGAGTGAAGAAAGTACCGTCATTTAAGACGATGAAGCCAAACTGCTTGCTGGCGCGGATGGAGCGAACCCAGCCGCCGACTTCTACGGTCTTACCTGCGTACTTGTCGGTGTTCTTAAATAGCTCTCTGACGGAAATCAGTTCCATAACATGATACCTCTCTTTATAGGCGTAAAAAATACCCATATAGTATACGCTACGAACCAAGATTTTACAAGAGGAAAGATTGGATTTTCCCTGAATTTCATTCCGCAAAGCTTGCTGAAATTTTTCTTGTAGCGGCCTGTGTTCTGTGCTATAATGTATGCGAGAAAATTTGGGTTCAGGATTATGCCCCCGACAGGAGGTTTTGAATATGGATATGCTTATGGATGTGCAGGCGCAGGAGCGCGCCGTACTGGTTGGCCTGAATGCCGACTGCTTCACCGCGGAGCTGACTGCCACGGAGGAAAGTCTTGAGGAGCTGGAAGCACTGCTTGAAACCGCCGGGGGCTTCTGCACGGGAAAAGTTCTGCAAAATCGCCACACCCCGGATTCCCACAGCTTCATCGGCGAGGGAAAGGCGCAGGAAGTGCGTATGCTGGTGGAGGCTACAAATTCCACCATGGTCATCTTTGATAATGAGCTTTCCCCGGGAAATATCCGGGCGCTGGAGGAAATCATCGGTGTGACGGTGCTTGACCGCAGCGCCCTGATTATGGATATCTTCGCCCAGCGGGCTAAGACGAGAGAGGGCAGACTGCAAGTTGAGCTTGCCCAGTATAAATACCTCCTGCCCCGCTTGTCCGGCATGGGCGCAAGCCTGTCCCGTCAGGGCGGCGGCATTGGCACCCGAGGCCCCGGTGAGACCAAGCTGGAATCCGACCGCCGTCATATCCGCGAGCGCATCACCCGGCTGGAAGAGGAACTGGAGCAGGTTCGTCAGGTCAGAAGTGTCCAGCGGGAGCGCCGCATGAAGAATTCCGTCCCCGTGGTTGCCATTGTGGGCTATACCAATGCGGGAAAATCCACGCTTCTCAATCACCTGACCGGTGCGGGCATTCCTGCCAATAACCGCCTGTTTGACACTTTGGACACCACTTCCCGGGCGCTGACGGTATCCGACAATCTGGATATTATTCTGTCCGATACCGTGGGCTTTATTGCGAAACTTCCTCATCATCTGGTCAATGCTTTCCACGCAACGCTGGAAGAATTGCAGTATGCGGATTTGCTGCTGCATGTCATTGATGCTTCCGACCCCCATCGCGAAGACCATATTGCCGTGGTGGATAAGCTCATTTCTCAGCTTGCAAAGCCCGAGACCCCTGTTTTGTATGTCTATAACAAGGCAGACCTTGTTTCCTTGGAGGATATTCCGGTGGGGGAGAATATCATCCCCATTTCCGCCAAGGTGGGCGCCGGAATGGATGCCCTGCTGAGTGCCATTGAGAAGGCTTTGGCGGGGGCACGGCATCATGTGGTTCTGTGTCTGCCCTATTCCATGGGCGGTCAGGTGGAGACCCTGCATGACAATGCGCAGGTGATTTCCGTTGACTATACCGCAGAGGGCATTTGCATCGAGGCTGTCCTGGATGACATTCTCTATGGCCGCCTTCGCGGATTTGTTTCGGAGGAGCGCTGATTTTGGACGAGTATTTGGTGCCCACCGACTTCGGCGAGGATGTGTTCATCGAGAAGAAATCCCGCTTCATCGGCCGCGTCTGGCCGGTTGAGACGGAGGAGGAAGCCCTCGCCCACATCGCCGCTATGAAAAAGCAGCACTATGATGCCACCCACAACTGCTGGGCTTATATCATTCGGGACGGTGCCGTGCGCTTTTCCGACGACGGCGAACCCGGCGGCACAGCGGGCATGCCCATGCTGCAGGTGCTGCAAAAAGAGGGATTATATAATATCTGCTGCGTGGTGACCCGCTATTTCGGCGGCATCCTGCTGGGGGCGGGCGGCCTTGTGCGTGCCTATACCAGGGGTGCCAAGATTGCCGTGGATGCGGCGGGAAAAGCCATGAAGCGGGTCTGGACGGTTGTGTATCTGCCCTGCCCATATACATGGTATGACAGGGTGAAATTGGAGGTTACGGCCTTTGGCGGCATTGTCCGTAGTACGGACTACGGTGCAGAGGTGGATTTGGAGCTTCTGTTTCCCGAAGCGCAGGTGGCGGCCTTTCAGGACAGACTCACGGATATGACCGCAGGAACGGTGGAAACCATGGTTCTGGGTCAGGAATACAGAGCATTTCCCATTGAGAATACGGCAAAGGAGGAAGAATCGTGAACATACGGCAGCAGTTAGAGCAGCAGGAGCACGCGCGGCTCAGCCCCTTGGCGGCCTTTGCAGACCGTTCCTCCGGCAGACCCCGGCAGGAGGAAGACCGTGAGGGGGATGTCCGCACCTGCTATCAGCGGGATGTGGACAGAATCGTTCACTGTAAATCCTTCCGCCGCCTGATGCATAAAACCCAGGTCTTTCTCCGCCCGGAGGGCGACCACTACCGCACCCGTATGACCCACACCATCGAGGTCACCCGTATTGCCCGCACTGCAGCCCGGGCGCTGGGACTGAACGAAGACCTGACCGAAGCCATCGCCATGGGGCATGACCTGGGGCATACCCCCTTTGGCCACGCGGGAGAGGCGGCGCTGAGCCGCTGCATCGGCAAACCTTTCCGCCACAATGAGCAGAGCCTGCGTGTGGTGGACGATTTGGAAAACGACGGCAGAGGACTGAACCTGACGAATGAGGTCCGCATGGGCATTGTGGGGCATACCGGTGACTATATCCCCGAGACCTTGGAGGGGCAGATTGTCCGCCGCTCCGACCAGATTGCCTATGTCAATCACGATATTGACGATGCCATCCGCGGCGGCATCCTGAGCAGTGATGCCATCCCTACCGCCATTTCCGATGTTCTGGGGAATACCCACAGCGGGCGCATCAATACCCTGGTCTGCAATATGGTGGAAACCTCCCGTGAGGCGGGGAAAATCGCCCTGACCCCGGAGGTTGACAAAGCCCTTGCGGATTTGCGCAGCTTCATGTTTGAGCATGTTTACCGCTCTCCCATCGCCAAGGGGCAGGAGAGCAAGGCCAAGGATATGCTTTGCAGACTGTATGATTACTACATCACCCATCCGGAAGCCCTGCCCGCGGACTTCCAGCCCCAGCTGACCTTTGACGGCATGGAGCGCACGGTGTGCGACTATATCGCGGGCATGACCGACAACTACGCAGTGGATACATTTCAGCGGATTTTTGTTCCTTTCGGCTGGAATGTGCGATAAAAAGGAGAGAGAACTATGAAGGATTTCTGGACGAAAAATAAGGCTACCATTGTGAAGTCTTTGCTCATTGTGCTGCCCGTGCTGGCAGTGGGACTGGCCACCGCCGGGGACAGTGTGCAGGTGTTCGATACCGTCACCAAGACCTATTCCTACGGCTCGTTTTTCATGCTTGTACCTGTGGAGAGCCTTTCCATTCTGCCCCCTCTGGCGGGTGCAAGCGCATTGATTCTCTTCTTTGAGAGTGTGTACTACATGGTCAAGAAGACGGAAAAGGCACTCACCGGCTGCAAATTTGCCTGCATTGTGGGCGCACTGTGCGCTTCCATTCCGCCCATGATTCGCAGCGGGGAAATGCTTGTCCTGCCCAATACCATGTTCCCTATTTTCTTGCTGATTGACCTGCTGCTGGTGATTCAGGAGCAGAAGAAGCTGGAGAAGGCCAAAGCGCAGGAAGAAGCAGACACGAAAAAGAAGAAAAACAAGAAAAACAAAAAGAAGTAATTATTACCTGTAAATTTTCGGAAAGGAGGATTTCTTCATGGCGTTTCCACCCTCATTTTTGGATGAAGTGGCAGCCCGCAACCCCATTGAGGAGGTGGTCGGGCAGTATGTGAATCTGAAACGCTCAGGCGGTAACCTGTTTGGCCTGTGCCCCTTCCATGGGGAGAAGACCGCCTCCTTCTCCGTTGCCCCGGACAAGGGAATCTACTATTGCTTCGGCTGCCACAAGGGCGGCAGTGTCATCAATTTCCAGATGGAGATTGAGGGTATGTCCTATCCCGATGCCGTCCGGGCGCTTGCTCAGCGCGCCGGACTGGAGGTGCCGGAGGACGAGGAGTACCGCTCCCGCTATCGCCTGCAGGAGCGGCTGTGGGGTCTGAGCAAGGAAGCTGCCAGATTCTTCAATGCCGAGCTCTACAGCGAGGCGGGCAGGGAAGGCCTTGCCTACGCCCAAAAGCGCGGCATGCCCAAGTCCACCCTTACGAAATTCGGCATCGGCTTTGCCCCCAATAGCTGGGACAGCCTGACGAAGGCTATGAAGGCCAAGGGCTATACCGATGAAGAGCTGAAAGCGGCAGGCCTTGTCTCCGTATCTCAGAAGAACGGCAGCATCTATGACCGTTTCCGCAACCGTCTGATGTTTCCCATCATTGATGTGCGGGGCAATGTCATCGGCTTCGGCGGCCGTGTCATGGATAATTCCACCCCCAAGTACTTAAACTCTCCGGAGACGGAGATTTTCAACAAACGCAAGAATCTCTTCGGTCTGAACCTTGCCAAGAAGAGCAAGCTGGGCTACCTGATTCTCGTTGAGGGCTACATGGATGCGGTTGCGCTGCACCAGTATGGCTTCGATTGCGCGGTGGCATCGCTGGGCACCTCCCTGACCGAGGAGCATGCAGCGCTTCTTTCGCGCTATACGGAGAATGTGGTGCTGATTTATGACGGCGATGAGGCCGGTCAGAATGCCACCAAGCGCGCCATCCCCATGCTGGAAAAGGTGGGGCTCCATGTCAAGGTCTTGCAGATGCGCGATGCCAAGGATCCCGATGAATACTTAAAGAAATTCGGTGCAGATAAATTCCGTCTCCTGCTGGAGGAATCCTCCGACCGGGTGGAGTATCAGCTCCGTGCCATCGGAAAAAAGTATGACTTGTCAGTCGATGAGCAGCGGGTACGCTTCATTGCGGAGGCGGCGGAGTTTGTCTCTACCCTGCAAAGCGCCGTCCAGCGGGAAATCTACGGAAACCGCGCGGCGGAGGCTGCCTCCATCACCCCGGATGCCATGAAGCTGGAGGTCAATAAGGCGTACAAGCGCCGTATTGCCCGGGAGAAAAAGAAGCAGGAGCGCATTGACCTGGCGCCTGCCCGTAACTACCAGCCCAAGACGAAGGAATTCTACTATTCCAATGTGAAGTCTGCTATGGCAGAGGAAAAAATCATTGCCATGATTTTCAAGGAGAGTGCCCTTCTCGATTTGCTCGGAGACCTGAGCGAGGAGCAGTTTTCCTCTCCCGTGCTGGGGAAAGTCTTTGCCCAATCCCAAAAGCTCTTTGCGCAGGGGGAGTCGGTTCGCCTCGCGGCGCTGACCGACCTGAGCGCGCAGGAGAGCGCCCACATCGCTGCCGTTTGCCAGCGCAATGACGGCCCCGTGAATGAAGAGGTTATGCGTGACTGCGCAGGGGTCATCCGCAGCGAGAGCCGAAAAGCATCCGTGTCTTCCGATGAAGATTTACGCAATTACACCAAGCGAATGCAGGAAAGAAAAGGGATTCATTAAGTGACTGAACTGCTTGAAAAAGAGAATACCGCCCCGGCAGTGTTTTCGGATGAAGATGAGATTCGCCGCTATTTGCAGGAGATTCGCCGCTACCCCCGGCTGACACCGGAGCAGGAGCGGGAGCTTGCCAAGCTCTGCGCCGAGGGGGATGAGGAAGCCATCCGGCGGATGGTGAATTCCAACCTGCGCCTTGTGGTCAGTGTGGCCAGGGAGTATGCCGGGCGGGGTGTACCCCTTATGGATTTGATTCAGGAGGGCAGTATCGGTCTGCTCGCCGCCGCCCGAAAATTTGACTATACTTTGGATTACCGCTTCTCCACCTATGCCACCAAGTGGATTCGACAGGGTGTCAGCCGGTGCCTGCTGAACCACGGCACCACCATCCGCGTGCCCGTCCACACCCGGGAGAAGATTCAGAAAATTGAAGCCATTCGCAATGCTCTGCGCCAAAGCGAGGGCGTGGAGCCTACGGCGGAGGAAATCGGCGCGGCTGCCGATCTGCCGCCTGCCAAGGTCGAAGAGCTCCTGCGGCTGAATCCGGAGGTCACCTCCTTGGATTTGCCCACCGGGGGGGACGACAAGGCAACCTTGGGTATGCTCCTTGCGGACATGGAAACGCCCGAACCCCAGGAGGAGCTGATTCGCCGGGAGCTGGAGGACACCATGGAAAATCTGCTCTCCGCCCTGAATGAGCGTCAGCGGCGTATTCTGCGCCTGCACTTCGGCATGGAGGACGGCAAGTGCCATTCTCTGGAAGAAATCGGAAATACCTTGGGTATTTCCAAGGAGCGTACCCGCCAGATTGAGCATCAGGCCATGGAGAAGCTGCAGACCATGGGTGCAGACTATGGATTGGAGGATTTCCTCAGTGAATGATTTGGAGTTTACATTTGACGAAGCGCCTTGGCAGGCGCTTCTGGACGGGAGCCGCGGCGGTAGTGTCTCTGCACTTTCTCTGCTGGCACTACTGGAAAGTGAGGAGGACGAAACTGCCCGGGAAGTCTTAGAAAGTCTCGACGAGCAGGGGACAAGTCTTGACCTGACCGAGCTGAAGCCTCAGCCCTCCGGTCAGGCCGCACTGCGGTTAAAGCAGGAGCTTTCCTTTGCCCATGGTGGCGCGGATGTCCGCACACTGGACGAGAACGATCCCCTGCGGTTCTATCTGGAGGAGGTTGCCGCAACCCCGGCCTGCGGTGACGAAGATGTGCTTGCCATGGAGGTGCAAAAGGGCAGTGAGGATGCCATGACGGCGCTGACCAATCTCGGACTTTCCAGGGTGATTCAGATTGCCAAGGAGCATGCAGGCAAAGGCGTGCTGCTTCTTGACCTGATTCAGGAGGGCAATTTGGGACTTTGGAGCGCCATCGGCAGCTACCGTGGCGGCGATTACAGCGCCCATCGGGATTTTTATATCCGCAATGCCATTGCCCGCGTCATCGTCATGCAGGCCAGAGCCAATGGCTTAGGCCAAAAGATGCGCGCGGCTATGGAGGACTACCGTGCTGTGGATGAGCGGCTGCTGTCCGACTTGGGCAGGAATGCGACCATTGAGGAATTGGCCGAGGAGCTTCACATGAGCGTGGAGGAAGCCGAGGCAGTTCGCAAGATGATGGACGATGCCCGACTTCTTTCCATGGCGGTTGCACCCATGGAGGAGAAGGAAGAGGAAGATGCCGATAGGGCGGTGGAGGATACCGCGTATTTCCAGATGCGCAGCCGCATTACGGAGCTTCTGTCCGTCCTGAGTGAGCGCGATGCAAAGCTGCTGTCTTTGCGCTACGGCCTTGAGGGTGGGCTTCCCAAGAGTGCATCCGAGGTGGGGGCCTTGCTGGGACTGACTGCCGCTGAGGTGACGAAGCTGGAAGGCGAGCTTCTGCAGCGGCTTCGCAATGAAGACTGAATGTAACACAAAAGAAATGTGAGGATTCTATATGGAAAAGAAAATTTCCGTTGCCATTGACGGCCCTGCCGGGGCGGGCAAGTCTACCATTGCCCGTCGCATTGCCGCGGATATGGGCTATCGCTATGTGGACACCGGTGCCATCTACCGCACGGTTGCCTATTTTATGGATTTGTGGGGGGTCAGCCCCAAGGATGTGGACGGCGTGAACCGTTACATTGATGAGCTCACCGTGGGCATCGAGTATGATGAAGACGGCTTGCAGCACATGATTATGAACGGCATGGATGTGACCGGGGAAATCCGCACCCAGGATATTTCCCAGAAAGCCAGCCTGATTTCTGCCCACGCATGCGTGCGGGAAATGCTGCTGGATATGCAGCGGGATGTGGCCAAGGAATTTGATGTGGTCATGGACGGACGGGATATCGGCACGGTGGTGCTTCCCAAGGCAACCGTGAAAATCTTTCTGACCGCATCCCCCGAGGTGCGGGCACAGCGCCGCTGTGCCGAGCTGACTGCCAAGGGGCAGAAGGCCAAGTACGATACCATCCTCAAGGAGATTGTACAGCGGGATTATCAGGACACCCATCGGGAAATTGCACCCCTGAAGATGTGCCGGGATTCCGTCAAGGTGGATACCTCCGATATGTCCATTGATGAAGTGGTAGCCCATATCGAGTCCATCATTTCCGAGAAGGTGAATCATGAGCATTAGGGTAGCCAAAAGCGCGGGCTTCTGCTTCGGCGTGAATCGTGCAGTGGAGCTGGTGGAGGCATCCGCTGCCTCCGGGAAGCGGACGGTTACCCTCGGCCCCATTATCCACAATCGCCATGTGGTTGCCCACTTCAATGATATCGGTGTTCGGGTGATTGATACCCCGGAGGAGGCGCTTTCCACTGATACGGTGATTATCCGCTCCCACGGTGTCAGCCGCGATATTGTTTCCAGACTGGAAAAAACCGGCTGTGAAATCATCGATGCCACCTGCCCCTTCGTCAAGCGGATTCATGGTCTTGTGAGCAAGGCAGAGGAAGAGGGCAGACTTCCCATCATCATCGGCACTCCCACCCACCCGGAGGTGGAGGGCATTGCAGGCTGGTGCACCCGGTGCAAGGTGTTCCCTGATGTGCAATCCATGGAAAACTGGGTAAAGACCTGTCACATTTCCTCGGATTTGCCGGTTTGCATGGTGAGCCAGACCACTTCCACAGAAACTTTGTGGAAAAAATGCGCCGAATTTGCAAAAAAACAGTTTACTAACTTGAAAATCTTTGATACAATATGCAAAGCAACTGAAGATAGGCAGTCAGAGGCATCCCTGTTAAGCCGGGAATGTCAAGCAATGATCGTAGTTGGTGACACCACAAGTTCCAATACCGGTCGTCTGGCAATGATATGCCGAGAGCATTGCGGAAAAGTTTATCTGGTGGATAATGCGTCCGAGCTGAATCCCGAGGATTTCCGCGGTGTGGCTGATGTTGGAATCACGGCCGGTGCGTCGACTCCGGCGTGGATAATAAAGGAGGTCAACAAGACTATGAGCGAAATTACCAATGTTGAGGCTGTGCAGGAGGAGAACTTTGCCGAGCTTCTCGAGCAGTCCATCAAGACTTTAAATACAGGAGACAAGGTTACCGGTATCGTTACCGCTATCGGCAACACCGAGGTTCAGGTGGATCTGGGCACCAAGCATGCCGGCTACATCCCCTATGATGAAGTCAGCACCGATCCTTCCGTCAAGGCAGAGGACATCCTGAAGGTCGGCGACGAGATTGAGGTCTTCGTCGTTCGCGTCAACGATCAGGAGGGCACTGTGCAGCTGTCCAAGAAGAAGCTGGACGGCATGAAGGTCTGGGACGAGATGAACGAGTGGGTCGAGTCCAAGGCTGCTGTGGATGCTGTCATTACCGAAGAGAACAAGGGCGGTCTGGTTGCCAATGTTAAGGGCATCCGCGTCTTCATCCCCGCTTCCCAGTCCGGCGTTGCCAAGGGTGGCGATATGGCTGCTATGGTCGGCAAGACTGTGCAGATGCGCATTACCGAGGTCAACCGTGCCCGCCGTCGTGCCATCGGCTCCATCCGCGCCGTGGCTTCCGAGGCTCGCAAGGCCGCTCAGGAAGCTATCTGGGGCTCCATTGAGAACGGCAAGAAGTACCATGGCGTTGTCAAGTCCCTGACTTCCTATGGTGCATTCGTGGATATTGGCGGCGTGGACGGCATGGTTCATGTTTCCGAGCTGAGCTGGAACCGCATCAAGACTCCCGCTGATGTTGTCAAGGTCGGTGACGAGATTGATGTTTATGTCATCTCCTTCGACCCCGAGAAGCACAAGATTTCTCTGGGCTACAAGACCGCTGAGATGAACCCCTGGAACCAGTTCATGACCAATTTCCAGGTTGGTGATGTGGTCGAGGCTAAGGTTGTCAAGCTGATGACCTTCGGTGCTTTCGCTGAGATTATTCCCGGCGTGGACGGCCTGATTCACATTTCCCAGATTGCCGACCGCCGTATCGGCAAGCCCGAGGATGTCCTGTCCGAGGGTCAGAACGTTAAGGTCAAGATTACCGATGTGGATGCAGAGAACAAGCGTATCTCCCTGTCCATCCGTGCCACCTTGGAGGCTGAGGAGCCTGCTGAGGACGCCGAGTAATCCTACTTAAAGCGCATAAGCCGGGGCAGTTTCTGCCCCGGTTTTTAAGTATTTTTATAATTTATGGAGTAGAGTGATATGAAAGCAATCGTTACCGTTGTGGGCAAGGACAGAGTGGGTATTATCGCCGCTGTCTGCACCCAGCTTGCCGAGTTTGGGGTGAATGTCTTGGATATTTCTCAGACCGTCATGCAGGGGTATTTCACCATGATGATGGCCGTTGAGGTTTCTGAGTGCAATGTCCCTATGGCAGAGCTCAACAGCCGTATGGATGCCATGGGCAAGGAAATGGGTCTGAGTATTCGTGTGCAGCGTGAGGATATCTTCAACGCCATGCACCGTGTCTGAGGAGGAAGCTATGCTCAATCAGCAGGATATTCTGGAAACTCAGGCCATGATTGACAAACAGCATCTGGATATCCGTACCATCACCATGGGCATCAGTCTGCTTGACTGCTGTGATACGGATATTGACAGGTGCTGCGAGAAGGTCTATGCCAAGATTACCCGCTGTGCCAAGGATTTGGTGCGAGTTGGCGAGGAGATTGAGGCAGAGTTCGGCATCCCCATTGTGAATAAGCGCATCTCCGTTACCCCCATTGCATTGGTGGGAGCGGCATGCGAAACCGATTCCTATGTGAAGTTGGCAGTAACGCTGGACAAAGCCGCCAAGACCTGCGGTGTGAACTTCATCGGCGGTTTCTCAGCCCTTGTGCAGAAGGGCGCAACCCGGTCCGATTGGAACCTCATTCGCTCCATTCCCGAGGCTATGGCTGCCACGGAGCGTGTGTGTGCATCCGTCAATGTGGGTTCTACCAAGGCCGGTATCAATATGGATGCCGTGGCCGAGATGGGGCGCATCGTCAAGAAGACTGCGGAACTGACAAAGGAACAGGGCTGCATGGGCTGCGCAAAGCTGGTTGTCTTTGCCAACGCGGTGGAGGATAACCCCTTTATGGCCGGTGCATTCCACGGCGTGGGCGAACCCGAGTGTGTCATCAATGTGGGCGTCTCCGGCCCAGGCGTTGTGTATCATGCACTCCAGAGCGTGAAAGGTCAGCCCTTCGATGTGGTTGCCGAGACCATTAAGAAGACCGCATTTCAGGTCACCCGCATGGGACAGCTTGTGGGCGTGGAGGCATCCCGCCGCCTTGGAGTTCCTTTCGGCATTGTGGATTTGAGCTTAGCGCCCACCCCTGCTGTGGGTGACAGTGTAGCACGCATTTTGGAGGAAATGGGCTTGGAGGTTGTCGGCACGCACGGTACTACGGCGGCACTGGCACTTCTGAACGATGCCGTCAAGAAGGGCGGCGTTATGGCCTCCAACCATGTGGGCGGCCTGTCAGGTGCCTTTATCCCCGTGTCCGAGGATGAGGGCATGATTGCCTCTGCTCTGCGCGGAACATTACAGCTTGACAAGCTGGAGGCTATGACCTGTGTCTGCTCCGTGGGACTGGACATGATTGCCGTCCCGGGCGAAACAAGTGCTTCTACCATTTCTGCAATCATTGCAGATGAAGCTGCCATCGGTATGGTGAATACCAAGACCACCGCTGTCCGCATTATTCCCGCATTGGGCAAAGCTGTGGGTGATATGGTGGAAATGGGCGGTCTGCTCGGTTCTGCCCCCGTTATGCCCGTTCACAGCGAAGGAAGTGACCTCTTTGTTGCCCGCGGCGGCCGCATCCCCGCACCCTTGCAGAGCTTGAAGAATTAAGGGAAGCTTTAACGGCGTAGCCGTTAAAGCTTCAGTCATCCGTTATCAGACATCAGTCATCATTTTTTGCCCGTCTACTTAGGACTATGCACCGATTTTACATCCCCTGATTGCAGATGGCTGATTCCTGATGCCTACGCACCGTCTCTTTGGAGACGGTGCTTTTTTGTGCATAAGTTGACAAAAATGAACTTTAGTAGTACAATAAATTCAACAAAACAAAAGGAGGTTTATCATTATGAACTAAATGGAACTGAATTTACAATATAAAGGAGGAATTGAATGAAATTAGAAAACAATCGTAAACAATTTTTTCAGTGGGATGCAGGATGCTGCCTGATTTTGGAAGAACCGGCGGACAGAGTGGATTTTTCCGTGACGGATTCCGACAATGTCTACTGTGTTTTGCCTGAGAACGGCAGAGTGCGAGTGCCGGACGAGTGCCTTCGGCATGACGGCACTTTGGATGTGTATGCCGTGGCTGTGGATTCGGCAGGTCAGCAGACATGGACGCACCATGCATTTCCCATCCTGCCCCGTCGGAAACCCGATGACTATGTCTACACGCCTGCGGAATATGACAGCTACCATCGGCTTTCCGAGCAGGTAAACGAGAAGTTGACTTGCCCGGCAGGTGGTGAACCGGGGCAGATTCTGACGAAAACAGCCCACGGGGTAGAATGGACTTATTCCGGGGGCGGCAGTGCCGGAACAACCTTTTTCCCTCATATCAGCGAGGATGGAATTCTGACATGGAGCAATGAACTGGGACTGCCGAACCCCGACCCCGTGGATTTGAAAGGCGGTGTTGGCGCGGATGGCTTCACGCCTACAATCTCGGTTGAAGCTGTTGAAGAAGGACTTCTTCTGACCGTTACCAATCGGGATGGGGTAAATGAGGTGATTCTCCCGAAAGGCGTTGCCGGTGGCGAGGGACAGTCCGGCGCAACCTTTACACCCCATCTTTCCGAGGACGGGGTGCTTAGCTGGACAAACGACAAAGGCCTGACCAATCCCATCGCAATATGTCTGCGTGGCAGGGACGGCGCACCGGGGCAGCCCGGGCCTCAGGGAGTACCGGGCGAGACAGGCCCTGCGGGTCAGACCGGTGCCCCGGGAGCTGACGGCTATAGTCCTCAGAAGGGCGTGGATTATTTTACCGATGCAGACATTACGCAAATCCGAAATGGCCTGCTGCCGAGCAGCGGCGGCACACTCAATGGTACACTTGACATGGGCGGTAACAGCCTTAAAAACATTGCTGTACCGGTTGATGCTACCGACGGTGCAAACAAGGAATATGTGGATGGAATACGGATGATTTTCCACAATGTCAGTGTTCCGGCTTCCGCATTTGTGGGTGATGCTTCTTATGCGGATTATCCGTATAAAGCGAATATTGCGCTACAAGGGGCGTTGGCGTCTATGATTCCGGAGGTTATTTTTCCCATTGTAGATTTTTCTTACGCACCTATCTGTGCCAGTTATAACGGCGGTGTTTCAGTTTACACGGATTCCAAACCCACTGCTGCAACGGTTTTTCCGACAATTATTTTATGGAGGGGAGACAGCGTATGATTGGCAGAACCAATGCAGTGGGCGGAAGCGTAAGCGGGGTACCTGAGTTTACCTATACAGGTACATACACACTGATAAAAGAAGATGCCGATGGTAAAAACTGGAGAATACTGTTTCTGACTTCCGGAACACTTACATTTACGAAGCTCAAGGGCGCCGCAAAGGGTATCGAAGTGTGGATGTGCGGAGGCGGTGGCGGTGGCTGCGGAGGGTCTTCGTTTTCTGATTCTGCAGGCGGAGGCGGTGGTGGAGGCTATACCGATATGTTTGATTATTATTGTGATAAAGATACCGCCTACAATATCACGATTGGTGCAGGCGGTGCCGGAGGCCCCAATTCAAATACCGCTATGGGCGGTAAAGCAGGCGGCACAACCAGTGCATTCAATAGGACCGCCGAAGGCGGCAAATCGGGTGGTTATAACAGTTCAGGTGGTGCAGGTGGAAGCGGCGGCGGTGGTTCAGGCGACAATCGCTATAATGGCGGAAACGGCGGCACAAACGGCGGTAATGGCGGAGCGGGATACTATGGCGGAGGAGCAGGAAGCGGCGTAAATACGCATCTTTTCCGTGATAACACACTGGATTTATATTGCGGCGGCGGCGCGGGCGGCGGCAAAAGCCGAGGCTCTGTTGACGCATCTGTGGGCAAAGCAAATCGCGGAGGCGGTGGATACGGCGCAAATCCCCTGGGTTCCGGCACAAGCGGTCAAAGCGGTGTTGTGGCAATCCGCAATAAGAGAGGTGTTTGATATGGCTAAGATTATGGCACGCATACATGAAGGCATCGTTACGAATGTTATCGCGTGCAATGACAGTGCAGAAGAGACGGATGTTCTGAAAGATATCGGGGATGTTCCCGCAGGAATCGAGGATACCTATTCCAATGGAAAGTATTACCGCAACGGGGAGTTGCTTATGAGTGATGCCGAGCAGCTTATCCTTGTGACAGCTGACCGGGACAAGTGCTTAGCCGATATGCAGGAGCTTATCGATGAAGTGCTGGGAGGTTAATCTAAATGTATGAGTCACTGAAAAATTTGATTCTGCATAAAGCATACGAAAGCCCCGAAGATGCCGAAAGCCGAGTGAAAAAGGCATATCCCAAGTGGATTACGGAGGGGCAGCGGGAGGAGCTTATGAAACTGGTTACGGTTACATACGACTGTGCATATGCATTTGGAAGTCTTGAGGTGCATACATGACAGTCCGTCAGGAACAGCTTCTTCTGGAATATTTAGGATTCTCGCCCGGAGAGATTGATGGGGTGGATGGAGCCAAAACGCAGAAAGCCCGACATACTTTTCAATCTGTCTACGGGGTGCAGGCAACTAAGGACAATCTGATTGGAGCAGTATCCGGGAATCTTGAAAAGTTAAAGACGGCATCCGGCGCATTTTGGGATGAAATCAGATATGTCCCGAGAGTGGAATGGAAATGCCCCTGCAAACGCTGCGGTGGATTTCCGGCAGAACCACAGGAGAAAATAGTCAGATTCCTGGAGGACTTGCGCATTCACTTTGGAAAGCCGGTGTATATTTCCTCCGGTGTGCGCTGTCAGGCGCACAATGATGAGCTGCCGGCATCTGTGAGGAACAGCCGACATATTTCGGGGAAAGCGGTGGACTTCTGCGTGGAGGGAATGAGCGCAACAATGGTGAAGATATACTGCGACAGAAAAGTTGCGGATGGAACCCTGCGATTCTGCTATTGTATTGACAATTCCTTTGTCCATGCGGATGTACTGTAGGGGTATCATTCATACGCCGAAGCTTTTTTTACCGTGCAAGGCACGATTTCACCTGTGGAGCATATTTCACTCTGCGTAGCAGAATTTCACAAATCCTGTAGGGATTTATTTCAATTTGTAGCGGGGAGCCGATTTCATTAAGGTGTCCATCAGTGTTTGCACTGGTGGGGCAATATGCCACAGGCATATCGGATTTAATTTGTTCAACTCCCTACTCCCGGCTCCATAAAAAAGAAGACACACCATAGGGCGTGTCTTCTTTTTGTCACCGTGGGGAGTTGATTTAATCAAGGAGTTGATGCCGTCGAGCCGGCATCAAGCAACAGTCCCCCGGACTGTTGCATTTGATTCGTTCAACTCCCCCCGGCTCCACCATAAAAAAAGACCAGCCTTACGGCTGGCTTTTTTGTGGTGGAGCCGGGGGGAGTTGAACCCCCGTCCGAAAGTAACTTGACAAGACTTTCTCCGAGCGCAGTTTGTTATTTGCATTCCCTTGTCCGAGCGGGAACAAACACCCTTTCGGATTTGGTAGCTTCATGATGCATGGTGCGCTCAAAGCTTTGCGCACGCACGGGCTCCACTCAAATCACACCCTAGCCCGGCTCGTGGACCTTCCGGGGAGGATGGGCGCCTAATTAGGCAGCCAGAGCAACAGTATTGTTGTCAGTTAAATTTAAAAAGTTACCCATTTTATCGTGGTTAGGCGCCACGGCTCGCTTATCCGGCCTCACTACCCCCGTCGAAACCGGTGCGGCCCCATATATGGGTGAAGAGACGAATAAATTGTTTAAGTTCGTTCTTGTTTCCAGATAATGTTTTCCTTTGCGGCTTTTGCCGGTACACCGGTTAAAACTGCATTTTCCGGAACCTGTGTCCCGGAGGTGACAATGGCACCGGTTGCAACGACACATTGGCTGCCGATTCGGGCACCTTTGAGAACCTTGCAGCCGTTTCCGAGCCATACATGGTCTGCAATGCGGATGCTCATAGAATGATTGATGCGTTCACCGCTGTCCTTATCCATAATAACATGGGAATCCCCGGTGCGAATCATAATATTTCCGGAGAGCAGGCAGTCATTGCCGATAAAGATTTCGGTGGATTCAATCGCAGAAATTTCGGTGTTGTTGTAGATATATGTGTGTTCGCCGGTTCGGATGGTGTTGCCGTCATCTTCTATGCAGAAGATTGCACCGTTCAGGAAATTGCGGGGACCCAGAGAAATCTGATTGCCGGAACCGTGGATGCTGATGTGCACACCGAACAGAGAACTCATATCGCCGATTTCAACTTTATTGTGATTCCCACTGATGGAGATTGTGCATCCTTTTGCGCGGCAGCTGTCCAGACCCATAATCAAGTTGTCTTGCCCGCTACTGTGAATGCGGATGCCGGTCAGTCTGTTTTTACAGTAAAGCAGGGGCTTTACGAAGCGATGATATTTTTGATATATCTTCTTTAAGTCCATGGATGTACCTGCTTTCCTGTGAGTGGACTGCCGAGGCTTCGGCAGTCCGGGAAATTTTATCAGAATCTGCCGTAGGGGTCGGGAAGTTTCTTGGGTTCGGGGAAGGTTTCACCGTGGGTGTCCACTGTGATGGATGCGATTTTCTGCTCCGTCAGGGGACGGTCGGCGGCATTGGTCTTCACGGCGGCGATGGCATCCACCACATCCATGCCGGAGGTCACCTTGCCGAAAGCGGCATACTGGCCGTCTAAGTGCTTGGCATCCTGGTGCATGATGAAAAACTGGCTGCCTGCACTGTTGGGGGAGGAGGAACGAGCCATGCTCAGCACACCGCGCTTGTGCTTTAAGTCATTCTTCACGCCGTTGAAGAAGAATTCGCCCTTGATGCAGTAGCCAGGGCCGCCCATGCCGGTTCCCTCGGGGCAGCCGCCCTGAATCATAAAGCCGGGAATGACACGGTGGAAAATCAGACCGTCATAGTAGTTGTGATTGCACAGGTCGATGAAGTTGGCGACGCTCTGGGGAGCCTTCTCGGGATACAGCTCACCTTCGATAACACCGCCGTTTTCCATGGTGATTTTGAAATTGGGATTCATACTCAGTACCTCTCTTTCATGGCACGGTCGATTTGACGCTTGGCGTCTTTCTCTGCCGCTGCCTGTCGTTTATCGTATAGCTTTTTGCCCTTGCACAGGCCGATTTTTACCTTTACGCGGCTGCCCTTCAGGTAGACACTCAGGGGGATGATGGAGTAGCCGTCCTGCTTGACCTTGCCGAACAGGCGCATAATTTCCCGCTTGTGAAGCAGGAGTCTTCTTACCCGCATGGGGTCACGGTTGAAGATATTACCGTGGTCGTAGGGGGAGATGTGCATTTGATTGACCAGCATTTCGCCGTCTTTAATACCGCACCATGCATCCTTGAGATTCAGGGTGCCCTGACGAATGGACTTGACCTCGGTGCCTGTCAGCTCAATACCGGCTTCCAGTTCTTCTTCCACGAAGTATTCATGATAGGCTTCCCGATTGCGGGCGCAGACCTTCACGCTTTCTTTTTCCATTCGTCCCACCTCCTCGTGGCCTCTACGGTAGATTATACCATATCTGTCAAGCTTCCAAACAGGAAAAGTTCCAGCTGCTCGGTGCTTTCAAATGCATAGTCGCAGAGTTCGGTCATGGTTTTTGTCAGCTCCGGGTAGTCTTTTCGTCCCCAGCCTGCGAATGCAACAGGCGCTCCCACTTTGCGCGCCATTTCCCATGCGGGCTTCATGTCGTCCACCACGAGAAGCTGCTCTGGTGCAAAGCCGTATTTTTCCATGATTTGCTCCAAGGGGTAGGCGCTGGGTTTTCTCTGGTGCTCCGGGTAGTCCCAGCCGAAGATATCATCGGGCTGAATGCCGAAGTGTAGGGCGTAGTCCCGGGAGATATTCTGAATGCTGCTGTGGCTGACTACGCAGATTTTGCCGCCGAGGGCACGCTGCCTGCGGATGATTCTTTCAATCCCCGGGAAAGCTTCCGGAGCGTTGTCCATGATGTAGCGCTTCCAGCCGTTATATTCGTCCACAAGCTCCTGCTCGGTAAAGCCGTACCACTTTCGGCACATTTCGGAAAATCCCAGATGGAAGCATCCCTCGGTATAAGCCTCACGGGTAATGGTTGCGCCGGGACGGAATTCATTCAGGATATACTGAAAGTAGGGGAAATTGACGGTTTCTTCACTTCTTACAACGGTGTCATCGTGATCGAGTACCAGACAGGGGAATCGAAGCATACTGCACTCCTTGTTTTTCTTTCAGTATAGCATAGCGGAGCTTACTGGGCAACAGAAAAATAGGGATTGCATTTACCGAACAAATGTACTATAATAAGAGAAAAGGAAGTGATACTATGGAGAGTATGGTTGTCCCGGTGGATGTGATTGCCCTTTGCCGCGCCGGGGGAGAGATTACGCCTCTGCGCATTTGCGGGCAGCTTCGGGAGCAGCCCTTTAGGGGAGAAGTGCTGGAGGTGGTGCGCCGCCGCCGCATGGGGCATCTGGGGGCGGAGACCATGCTCTATGAATGCTGGGTGAATACTGCGGGCGGGAAAGAGCTGATGGAGCTGAAGTACCATTTTGCCTCCGGGGCATGGAAGCTTATCTGCCTGATGTGCTGATTTTTCGGCATTCTGCCATCTGGAATTTTTATGTGAGGTTTAGTAAACTAAAGGAAGCTTTCACTCGCTTCCCACTCACGGAGGAATCTCTATGTCCATTGTTACATTTTACAACTGCGACCCCAAGGATGCACCCCGACCCACCCAGAAGACCCACTTGGGCGCCAATGCCATTATCACCTGCCGGGGAAAACTCCTTCTGGAGAAGCGCCGGGACAGCGATGTCTGGGGGCTGGTCGGCGGCGGTACCAAGAAGCAGGAGACCGGCCGTCAGGCCATCACCCGGGAAGTTTTTGAGGAGCTGGGACTGCGGTTTGCTCCCGAGGATTTTCGCAAGCTGGATGTTTACGGCAATCCCGGACGCATTGCGGCCTATCGGGATGGCTCCATCTGGCGCATGGTGATTGTGCTCTACGGCCTGGATTTGCCCGAGGAGCCGGTCATGCGGATAAGCAATGAATCCCGGGATTTGCGCTTCTTCACCCCGGAGGAGGCGGAAAAGCTCACCATCGCCATCACCCATGCGGATATTGTGGCGGACTGGTTTCTAAGTGGGAAGTATAAGGAAAGCCTGTAATAAGCAGGGAAGGACTGCCCCATGGGCAGTCCTTCAGTGTGTAAAAGAACCTGAAATAGGAGGTCATTGCGAGACCATTCCGCAGAATGGTCGTGGTACCACAAGGGCATTCCCTTCGGTCACCACGGTCGCTGACGCTCCCTCGGAATGACCAACCTTTTTCGACAGTCCTTTTTGTAAATGAAATTCTATACTTGTATATTCATGAATATTATGCTAAAATATTCGCTAACGGCGCAGTATCCTAGTCGGAGTGTCCGCTTTCCAGGAAGGGCCTAAAAATCCTTTGAAGGGCACATCTGTGAAGTCCCTGGTGTCTGCTTTTTACGCCCAGTTTAGGGTGGATGCTGGGGGTTAAGGATTCCGGGCGCGCCCCAATGGCATGGGGCATACGACCCGTTTTCCGTGGAGACCCGGTTTTGTGCGACAACGGTGATAACCTTCCGGCGAAGGCCCGATTGCGTACGAGCCGGGATTGGAACCTGCAAGGCAGTGCACAGAATCGTGTGCTGCGTGCAGCGTAGCCTGCCTTGAGTGAGTATGTCGGGAAAGAGGAACAGGCGGCTGTTCACTGTGGCCACAGTGAATGCCGATATTGCCTCTGGAAACCATCCTTGCAAAAGAGGCTAAGACTGCGGCACAACTCTGCCGTGGAAAACACCTAGGCTGTCCGAAAGGGGCGGACGGGAGATTACAGTACGGACTAAGTGGCAATCGGGTAGCCCGGATGGCAACACCGGGACACGGGGATGAAATGGAAACTGCCGTCTTGGTAACAAGCGGTTCCCTGCGGGGAAAGCCAACCCGACCTAAGCCGTAAGATTTATTCCGACCGCTGCCGTTATTTATTTGAGAGAAAAGGGAGAAGATTTCGTTGGCAAGAGACAATACCACCCAGGGCAAGCAGCGTCGCAAGGCGTATATCTGGGTGATTTCGGTATTTTTTGCGACCATCGTGATTTCCTTTTTTATGAACTGGCTGTCCGATGCATTTCTGTCGGGCGGCGGTTTGATTCCGGCGTTTCTGGCGCTGTTCGTCATCGTTGCCATCGGCATTGTCTTTGATGCCATCGGCGTGGCGGTGACCTCGGCGGATGAACGCCCTTTCCACTCCATGGCGGCCCGCAAGGTGAAGGGAGCCAAGGAGGCAATCAATCTCCTGCGCAATGCAGGCCCGGTCAGCTCCGTGTGCAACGATGTGATCGGGGATATCTGCGGTGTTGTGTCCGGTGTGGCATCGGCAACCATCTCAGGCAGAGTTCTCAGTCATTTTCAGTTTTCCCGTCCCCAGATTGCGGCGCTGCTGCTGTCATCGCTGGTTGCGGGACTTACGGTGGGGGGCAAGGCGGCAGGAAAGACCGTTGCCTTGAATAACTGCACCGAAATTGTCCACGCAGTGGGAAAATTCATTGCTTTCTGGAACGGCTTGTTCCATGCGGACACAAAGAAATAGAAAGACAGGTTCGTATTTCATGAAGATTTTACCGACAATCCAAGGTCACGACGACCTGCTGAAGCTCAGTGATGCTCAGCGGGAGCAGTTGTGCGGGGAGATTCGTGAATTCTTAATTGAAAATGTATCCAAAACCGGCGGCCATCTGGCGGGGAACTTAGGCGTGGTGGAGCTGTGTGTTGCGCTTGAGACCGTGTTCGACACGCGCACTGACCGACTGATTTTCGATGTGGGTCATCAGTCCTATGTCCACAAGATTCTCACCGGGCGCCGGGAATGCTTTGACACACTGCGTCAGTTTGAGGGTATCTCCGGCTTTCCCCAGCCCCGGGAGAGTGAGACCGATGCATTTGTTGCCGGTCATGCATCCTCCTCGGTGTCCATTGCGCTGGGCATGGCGCTGGCAAGGTCTCTTGAAAAGCAGACCTATCATGTGGTGTCCGTCATCGGTGACGGCGCGGCCACCGGCGGCATGGCTTATGAGGGACTCAATAATGTCGCCGTCAGCAAGGAACCCATGATTATCATTCTGAATGATAATGAAATGTCCATCGGCAAAAATGTGGGCGGTTTTTCCCGGCACCTTTCCAAGATTCGCAGCAGCCGAAAATATCTCCATGCAAAGATATGGTATCGGGAGGCAATCCGCAAGCTGCCCGGGGGACAGGCGCTTTATGTGCTGTCCAGCCGGGTTAAGAACCGCATTAAGCGCGCCATTCTCCCGGCTACTTTCTTCGAGAACATGGGTATCGACTGCCTTGGCCCCGTGGACGGGAGCGATTTGCCCGGGCTGATTAGTGTGCTCAACAATGCCAAAGAGATGAAGGGGCCTGTGCTCATTCATGTGCTGACTAAGAAGGGAAACGGCTATAAATTTGCAGAGAATGATCCTGCCAAGTTCCACGGCATCGGGAAATTTGACCCTGCGACGGGGCAGACCCTGTCTTCTTCGGTTGAGACATTTTCCGCGTCCTTCGGTTCATGCCTTTGCGAGCTTGCCGAGACGGCGCCGAAGCTGTGCGCCATCACGGCGGCAATGCCCGCAGGTACCGGACTTTCTGAGTTTATGGAGAAGTACCCCGACAGAGCCTTTGATGTAGGCATCGCGGAGGAGCATGCGGTTTCCATGGCAGGGGGACTTGCCAAGCAGGGCATGATTCCCGTGGTTGCGATTTATTCCACATTCTTGCAGCGTGCTTTCGACCAGATGATGCAGGATGTGGCACTGCTGGGGCTTCACGCGGTCTTCGCCATCGACCGTGCCGGTCTGGTGGGGGACGATGGCCCCACCCATCACGGTGTATTTGATGTGGGCTACCTTCGCCAGATTCCGGGCTTCACGGTGCTGACTCCTGCCACCCTTGCGGAGCAGAGGAGTATGCTTTTCTGGGCGGTGAAAGAGTGCGACGGCCCTGTGGCAGTGCGCTATCCCCGAGGCGGCGAGGGCGACTACAAGGAAAATTTATGGAACGGTGACCCTGCGGAGGTTGTCACCTGCAGGGAAGGCCGGGATGTTACCCTGCTGACCTATGGTACCCTCGTGAACCATGCAATGGAGGCAGCGCGGAGTCTGAGTGAGCAGGGCGTTGAAGCGGGCGTTATTCGTCTGCTGAGTGTCAGCCATCCCGATGCCGACAGAATTTTGCAGGCAATGGGCACAAGCCGTCATCTGGTTGTGGTGGAGGAAACTGCCGCCAACTCCGGAATCCATGATGCCCTTTGCACGGCAATTCACGAATCAAATCCCGAAATCTACATTCACGCCCGCAATTTGGGCGCGGGCTTCGTGCCTCACGGTTCCATGCCGGATCTTTACCGCCTGTGCGGTCTTGACAGCGCTTCTATCGCAGAATTCACCAAAGGAGTTATATCCCATGAAGGTTAAAAAGCGGCTGGATGTTCTGCTGACAGAGCAGGGCTATGCCGATACCCGCTCCAAGGCACAGGCCATTATTATGAGCGGTCAGGTCTATGTGGACGGACAGAAAGCAGATAAACCCGGAACCTCCTTTGAGGAGACCGCGCAGATTGAAGTCCGCGGCGCGGTATGCCCCTATGTCAGCCGTGGCGGCCTGAAGCTTGAGAAAGCACTGCGGGATTTCGGTGTGAAGCCCGAGGGCTTTGTGTGCTCCGATTCCGGTGCATCCACCGGCGGATTTACGGACTGTCTGCTGCAGCAGGGCGCAAAGAAAGTCTTCGCCATCGATGTGGGCTACGGACAGTTGGATTGGAAAATCCGCTCCGACCCCCGTGTTGTAGTCATGGAGCGCACCAATATCCGCTATGTGACTCCCGAGCAGTTGGGGGAGAAGCTCGACCTTTCTGTGGTGGATGTGAGCTTTATTTCCCTGAAAATCGTGCTTCCCACCATCAAGAATCTACTGAAGGATGACGGTCAGGTGCTCTGCCTGATTAAGCCTCAGTTTGAAGCGGGCAAGGACAAGGTCGGCAAGAAGGGTGTTGTCCGGGAGCCGGCTACCCACCGCGAGGTTTTGGAGAACTTTATTGCACTTGCCGGGGAGCTTGATTTTAAGATTCTCGGTTTGACCTTCTCCCCGGTGAAGGGGCCGGAGGGTAATATCGAATTTTTGGGCCATCTGACCAAAGCGGATGTACCCGGCATTCAGCCCGATGCCATGCAGGTGGTCATGGATGCACACCAAACACTGGACTAAGGAAGAATCCCAATGAAGAATGTAATCCTCACCCCCAATCCCTACCGTGACAGTAATTTCACCACCGTGCTGGAAGCTGAGAAGATTCTGCGCGAAGCGGGAATGAATGTGAAAATCTGTCTGCCCTTTGAGGTGGATAAGAGCTTCAATTTGCCGAAGAATGTTCATTTCAGCCGCTTGGACAAGGAGCTTCCCAATGCGCAGATGGTGGTCTGCTTTGGCGGTGACGGAACGATTTTGCACATGGCGAAGGCGGCAACCCGCCGCGGTGTGCCCATTCTGGGCGTGAATATCGGCACCATGGGCTTCATGGCGGAGCTGGAGAGCACGGAGCTTGAAAAGCTGGCGCTTCTTGCTACTGATGATTACAGCGTTGACAACCGCATGATGCTGGATGTGACCGTGGAGCGGGAGGGCAGCTTCATTTTCCATGATATCTGCCTGAACGATGCCGTGATTACCAAGGGTGCCATTGCAAGAGTGGTGCATCTGTCCATCAAATGTGACGGCGTGCAGGCGCTGGAGTATGGCGGTGACGGTGTGATTGTTGCTACCCCCAGCGGTTCTACTGCCTATAGCCTGTCCGCGGGGGGGCCCATTGTGGAGCCTGAGGCCAGCAATATTATCATTACCCCCATTTGTGCTCATGATGTGGCCAGCCGCTGTATCGTGGCTTCTGACCGCCGGGTGGTCAAGGTGGAGATGGTGCACAACGCCCACCGCAATGCCTACTTGTCCGTGGACGGCGGCAAGGCCCTGCGCATGAATCCGGGAGATGTGTGCACCATCCAGAAATCTCGTTATGTAACCAAATTGATTCGGCTGAAGGAGCGCAGCTTCTATGATGTGCTCAGCGCCAAGTTTGCGAAAGGCTGAGTGACATGAAAGCCAAACGACAGGAAAAAATTCTCGAACTGATTTCTTCCCATGATGTGCAGACGCAGGAGCAGCTCCTGCAGATGCTGCAAAATGCGGGCTATGAGAGCACCCAGGCAACCGTTTCCCGAGATATCAAAGAGATGCGGATTGTCAAGGAGCTGACCTCCATGGGCACCTACCGCTATACGGTGGGCAATCGTCCAACGCCCGGTGTGTTCTCTGACCGACTGAATAAGATTTTCAAGGAGAGTGTGGTCAGCTTCAACCATGCTCAGAATATCGTTGTAATTCACACCATTTCCGGCTTGGCCGGTGCGGCGGCAACTGCCTTGGATGCCATGAAATCCCAGCTGATTCTGGGCACCCTGGCGGGTGACGACACCGTTGTATGCATTATGCGGGATAATAATTCCGCCGCCGCATTCTGCGATGACATTCGCAATCTCATGTCCTGATTTACGAAAGGAGGCTCCTTCATGCTCAGTTTACTGCATATTGAGAATATTGCCGTCATCGAGAGCGCGGATATCGCGTTTGACAGGGGCTTCCATGTTCTGACCGGCGAGACCGGCGCGGGCAAGTCCATTGTGATTGATGCCATATCCGCAATCTTGGGTGAGCGCGCCTACCGCGAGATGATTCGTACCGGTGCCAACAAGGCATCCGTCCGTGCAGTTTTCACCGATGTGCCGGAGCTGACCTGGTTTTCCGAGAACGGTGTGGAGTACGACAGTGAAATCACGGTTCACCGGGATATTTTCCTTGACGGCAAGAATGTGTGCCGTGTCAACGGGTGTCTCGTCACAGTGAATATTCTGCGCAAGCTGGGCATCCAGCTTATCAATATCCACGGTCAGCATGATTCTGCATCTCTGTTTGAGGAAGAAAAGCATCTGGCTTTTCTGGACGATTTTGCGGACAATGAGCTGCTTCGCAGCGCTTATGCGGAAAAGTATGCTAAGGTGTCCGAGCTTCGTCGGGAAATCGACCGGCTTTCCATGGATGAGGGCGAGAAGCTCCGCCGGGTTGAGACTCTGAAATACCAGATTGCGGAGATTGAAAAAGCAAATCTGGAAATCGGCGAGGACGATGTGCTGGAGGAGCGCAGGAAGCTCTTGCAAAACGCGGAGAAGCTCTCTAACGGCATGGATGAAGCCGTGGAGTGCCTTTTCGGCGGGGATGAAACCGATGGGGCAGTCAGCCTGATTACTCAGGCTGAGCGGGCGTTGGCCCGACTGGCGCGCTATACCGACTCCTTTGCAGCATATCAGGAGAAGCTCACCGACCTTATGTACCAGCTTCAGGATGTGGCGGAGGAAGTTCGTGACAGCCGGGATGGTCTGAGCTATTCGGCGGACGAATTGGAGCAGATTGAATCCCGCCTGGATATTATCCACCGCCTGCGTCGAAAGTACGGCGCAACCTGTGCCGACATCTTGGACTTCTGCGACAATGCCCGCAGAGAGCTGGATGAAATTGAGTTTTCCGATGACCATCTGGAGCGGCTCAAAGGCAAGCTTTCCAAGGCACAGAGGGAGGCCGAGGCAGCAGCTAAGGAACTTCACGACAACCGCGTGCAGGCTGCCGAAATTATGAGCAGCCGAATCCTTGCAGAGCTCAGCCAGTTGGATATGCCGAGAGTGGCATTTGAATGCCGCTTCCGGGAAACGGAGCTGACTGCCCTTGGCATGGACAGCGTGGCATTCTATATGAGCGCCAACGCGGGCGAAGCGTTGAAGCCGCTGAGCAAGGTAGCTTCCGGCGGTGAGCTTGCCAGAATCATGCTGTCCATGAAAAATGTTCTGGCTGAAAAAGATCAGGTGGCGACCCTTATTTTTGATGAGGTCGATACCGGCGTTTCCGGCAGAGCCGCCCAGCGCATTGCGGAGAAGCTTAAGGAGCTGGCTCGCCATAAGCAGGTTTTGTGCGTTACCCATCTGCCCCAGCTTGCGGCGTTGGCGGATAATCATATGCTCATTTCCAAGGCGGAGCGCGACGGCAGAACCTATACAACCGTCACTCCCTTGGATATGGAGGGCAGAAAGCGGGAGCTTGCCCGCATCATCGGCGGTACCAATATCACCGAGACCACCCTGCGCAGTGCGGAGGAAATGATTCTCGGCGGCAAAAACACCTGATAAAACAACATATCGTCGGGCGGGGGCTTGCTCCCGCCGACAGATATTTATTGCCGGATACCATCGGGAAGACTTACTGCTTTTTCTTCTTGACTTTTTTACAGTACCATGCTAAAATACTTTAGCTTGATGTGAATATGTCTTTTATTCGGAGTGATACCCAAGAGGCCGAAGGGGCTCCCCTGCTAAGGGAGTAGGCGGTCAAAAGCCGCGCGAGGGTTCAAATCCCTCTCACTCCGCCAACCCGAACTTATTTGCATAGGTTCGGGTTTTTCTATGGAGAGATGTCCGAGTGG
>JAZRVX010000162.1:0-29710 GCA_045599455.1 Faecousia sp.
ACAGCGGAGGTCTTAGCGGAAGAGGCCAGCTTATCGGAGGATGCGGAGACGACCAGCATCTGGATAGCACGGTTGCCCTTCAGGGTGTACCAGTAGTCCTTGATGGTGACCATCACGGGCTTGCCGGTGCCGAAGAACTCGGGACGGTCCTTGGGAGCGATGCAGAACACAGCGATGCAGGTGAACACAGCGGAAGTGATAGCGGTGAACAGCCACATGGTGTGGAAGAAGCCCTCGGTGGTGTAGCCGCCCTGAGCGTTAGCAATGATGGGGGTCAGCATGCCAACACCGGTGAACAGGATGGTGTTGTAAACGCCGTCAAAGGATGCGAACATGGGTCTCTGCTTGGGGTCGTTGGTCAGGCAGGACTGTGCGGACTTGGTGACGACACACTGGAAGGTGTAGCCGACATAGTACAGAGCGCCGAAGACGATGAAGCAGGCGAACTTGACAGTGGTGCTGTCGGAAATCTTGTGGGTGAAGTGCAGCATGATGAAGCTCATGACGCACAGGATGACATTACCGATGACCATGAAGGGACGGTTCTTACCGAACTTGCCGTTGGTCTTATCAACTGCGAAGCCGATGAAGGGGTCAGTCACGCCGTCCCAAATACGCATGATCATAGCGAAGCTGGAAGCGGTAACCATACCGACGCCAACAAAGCCCATCAAGTAGTAGGAGACGAAGTTCATCAGGAACAGGTACAGGTTGGTTGCGGTGTTGTTGAGGGCGAAACCTGCGATTCGCCACAGGGGTACACGGTGAATACCATTTTCACCATAGTACTTGGATAAATCTGCCATAGTGCATCCTCCTTATTATTTCGTGGATGGGGATTTTGCCCCATTTCACTCTGGACACATTATAATCTATGAATAATTTGTAAAAAAGGGACAAAGTTGATATAATGTGACACTGCGCGATGATTCTTTTTTGCGCAATTTATACGATTTTCACAAAGTACTTGAAGAAATGTCAGAAAAGTGATAGAATCAGGGCAAAAGATGATTCCCGGGAGGCGTCCCTATGTACAAACTATGCAAAACCGAACAATCCGCCCGCCGACAGCAGGAGCTGGAGCAGGCACTGCTGAGCCAGATGCGTGTTCGTCACTACGATGACATTTCCGTCAGCGACCTGTGCGACCAGATGCAGATTCCCCGCAAGGCATTCTACCGCTATTTCTCCGGCAAGAAAGGGGCGCTGCACGCCCTGCTTGACCATACCCTCATTGAGTTCGAGCGGGACTACATTGGTTTTGCGGCTATGAGCTCCGCCGGCGGTACCCGCCGTGCGCTTACGGATTTCTTCGGCTTCTGGAAAGATCACCGTGTCATGCTGGATGCTTTGCACCGCAGTGATATGCTGGACACGCTGGTGGGACGCGCAGCCATGATGGCCTTTCAGAGCGGCATCACCAAGGCGGACAAACCCGGCACGCCCAAATGGCGTGAGCGGAAATATGCTACGGATTTTTCCGTATGTGGCCTCATGTCCGTGATGCTTGCATGGTATCAGAACGGGTTTGAAGAATCCGTTGATACCATGGCGGAGATTGCCGAGCATGTCATGCAGGTCGGCGGTCTGCTGGGCAATGGAAATTAAATGAGAAAACTTCGGCACCTGCCCATCCCGGACAGGTGCTTTTGTTGTGTAAGAGAGTTAAAGATTCAGTCGTCGGGCATCAGGTTTCAGGCATCAGTTTTTGCGCGTAATATTTAGGAATACACATCGATTTTAATTCCCCTGATGCCTGCGCACACAAGTGCGTAAAGCTTCCTTTCTTACCACAACACCGCAGGGGCGACACAATGTGCCGCCCCTGCTATACTATAATAACATATATCCTTATTTATCCAGCTCCGGCAGTGCCTTTGCCAGCCCCAGCACAATTTTGGCGCAGCGGTGGGCGGCCTGCTCCTCAAAGACATGGTAGTCCACCTCGGCGGAGTCGTCCGCTTTGTCGGAGATTGCCCGCAGAATCACAAAGGGAATGTCATTGCGGACGGCAGTCTGGGCAATGGCAGCGCCCTCCATCTCGGTGCAAAGGGCGTGGGAAATTTCGATGATGGCTTCCTTCTTTTCCTTGGAGGAAACGAACTGGTCGCCGCTGGCAATGCTGCCTTCGTGGACATGACCGGGGTGAACCTCTTCGGCTGCGGCCCTTGCCAGTGCCGCCAGTGCCTTGTCTGCCTGAAAGTGAACCTCTTTGGTGCCGGGGACCTGTCCCATGGCATAGCCGAAGTGCACGCAGTCGAAGTCGTGATACATGGCGGATTTGCTGACCACCAGATCGCCGATATCCAGATTGGCATCCAGAGAGCCGGCAATGCCGGTGTTGACGATGTGGGTGATGCAGAAGTGGTCAATCAGCGCCTGCGTGCACATGGCGGCGTTGACCTTACCGATGCCGCAGCGGACGATGACGGCCTCCAGCCCCTCCAACACGCCTGCACAGAAGGTGCATCCGGCGTAGGCGGATTCCTGCTTGTTTTCCATTTTGGCCAGGAGAGTTTCCACTTCCTCATCCATGGCACCGATAATTCCGAGTCTGACCATAGTTTCTCCTTTATTCCGGGTAGCGCAGCTGCTCGGGCGTGATGTTTGCGAGGATGTCGGCATAGTGGCGGCCGTAGTATTTTGCCATGGGCAGGTTTAAGTCCAGATAGTTTCCGCAGTCCTTTGCACTGGCACCGGGGATTTCGCCCTCATAGCTTTCGATGAAGCGGAAGCATTCGCAAACCAGCGGGAGAATATCTGCGCTTTCCAAGTCGCCCTTGAGCAGCAGATAAAAGCCCGTGCGGCAGCCCATGGGGCCGAAATAGAGCACCTTTTCGCCCCAGCGGGCATTGTTGCGCAGCCATGTTGCGCCCAGATGCTCAATGGCGTGAACCTCGGCGGTATTCATCACCGGCTCCAGATTGGGGCGGGTGATTCGCAGGTCAAAGGTCGTCACGGTCTCGCTGCCCACCATATCCTTGCGGGAGACATACAGCCCTGGCAGAAGACGGATATGGTCAATGGTAAAACTGGTGATTTTCTCCATGGGAACATCCTCTTTTTCTTTTTTGTGTAGTATACCATGTTTGCACCCCAATCGCAATATGACGACAAATCCAAATCTTAAGAAAGAATCAAAACTTTCCTTCGTGATTTGTAACAATCTGTCTTGCTTTTTTTTGACAGGGGTGATAGAATACATGTGAGTTATACCATGAAAGTGGGGTACTGTATGGATAAGAATGAATTCGATATGGACTTCGACTTCGAGAAGGAGTTCGGCCTGAGCCTGGATGATCTCGGCGCAGACATGGAGCTTGACCTTCCCGACGAAGATCCTGCAGATGTGAAAATAGATGCACAGGATGATTTTTCCTTTGAGATGGACGACCTGAATCTGGACTCCTTCCTGCCCGAAGCCGAGGAATCCGCCGAAGATATCGGTCTGGACTCCCTGCTCAAGGGCTTTGAGCTGGGTGATGCTGAGGAAGCGGAAGAAGAGCCTGCCGAGCAGGATGATGCACCCGTCCACGATGCATTCCTGGGCGGCATGGACGATGTGGATTTCCTGATGGGAACCAAGTCCCTTTCCGATGATGACCTGTTTGAATCCGATGAGGATGCAGGCGAGTCCGACGAGGAAGATGCGCAGCAGTCGGTTTTACCCAATGACTTCGACTATCAGCTTCCCACATGGGACGGCATTCCCGGCAGCATGGGTGACAGCATCAGCGCACCCGGACTGTCCTCCGAGGATGATGCTCCCGAATATGAGGAAGAGACGCAGGAGAAGCAGCGCAAGCGTAAGCCCGGCTTCAAGCTGCCCGTGCTGAAGAAAGCGAAGAAGGACGAGGGGGAGACCGCCCGTGAGCGCAAGCCCAAGCGTGAGGTAAGCCCCATCTTTGCAAAGATTTTTGACCTGTACTTCGGACCTCTGACCCACCGTGGTCAGGAACCCGAGGAGCCGGAGGTCAACGGCCGCCGCCGTCGCCGCCGCAAGACCAAGATGGTTATCTTCAAGGAGGTCTATCTGCCTCCCCTGATTGCCCTGGTTGCCCTGCTTGTGATTCTGTTCTTCATTGTGGGCAGCGTGACCAATGCTTTCAAGCAGAAGGCCATCAATGATGAGAAAAACCGCCGCGAGTCCGTGGCCGCCTCCCTTGCTGCCGATGAGGCACAGGCAAACTATGAGTCCGCCATGGCACAGGCTGAGCAGCTTGCCGCCAACTATGACTTTAACAAGGCCATTGAGCTGGTGGATTCTCTGCTGGCTAACGACACCGTCCATGCCGAGGCGCTGATTGCCAAGAAGGCTGAGTATGTGAAGGCACAGTCCAATCTGGTGGAGTGGAAGGATATCTCCCAGATTCCCAACCTGTCTTTCCATGTGCTGATTGCCGACCCTGCCCGCGCCTTTGCCGATAAGGAGCTGGGCGGCCTGTACAACCGCAACTTTGTCACCGTGGAAGAGTTTGAGCGTGTGCTGAAAGAGCTCTACGCCAATGACTATATCCTGGTGGACTTTGATACCATTGTGCAGAGCAATGTGGGCCTGGACGGCAAGAAGAGCTTCTTCACCGGCGGCCTGTACCTGCCTCAGGGCAAGAGCCCCGTTATGATTACCGAGACCATGGTCAACTACTTTGAATACATGATCGACAGTAATAAGGACGGCACCCCCGATGCAAACGGCTCCGGCTTTGCAAGCAAGCTGGTTCTGGAGAACGGAGAAATCAAGGCACAGATGGTGGATGCCTCCGGCAACACCGTGGTGGGCAACTACGATCTGGTTCCCGTTCTGGAGAGCTTCATTGCCGAGCATCCCGACTTCTCCTTCAAGGGAAGCCGCGCAACGCTGGCAGTCTCCGGCTCCGAGGGTATCTTCGGCTACCGCACCAATACCAGCTATATCACCAGCCGTGGTCAGGCTTACTACGAGCAGGAGGTCGCTGAGGCCAGAGTGCTTGTGGATGCGCTGAAGGCCAAGGGCTACAATATCGCCTGCTACACCTATGGCAATGTGAACTACAAGACCATGACCGTCGCCCAGATTCAGGCCGACCAGCAGAACTGGTCCAGCCAGATTGTCCCCGTCATGGGTGAGACCGAAATTCTGGTCTATGCCCGCGAGGGAGATATCGACGACTACACCGGCAACAAGTTCACCCAACTGTTCAACACCGGCTACCATTACTTCGTCACCAATGGCGAGAATCCCTCCACCGATGTGAAGGAGAACTTCATCCGCCAGAGCCGTCTGATGGTCACCGGCAACGCCATGGGTTGGTACTCCAGTCGCTTTGCCAAGTACTTCGATGCCAACAAGGTTCTGGATATGACCAGCCGTAAGAGCATTCCCAACTAAACACAAAAGCGGCCCGAGCAATCGGGTCGCTTTTTCATAAGGAGAACAGGATGGAACTGAAAAAAGGAAAATACCGCCATTTTAAGGGCGGAGAATATGAGCTTGTGGATATTGCCCGGCACTCGGAGACCGGAGAGAAAATGGTAGTTTATCGCGCGCTCTACGGCGAGCACGGGCTATGGGTCAGACCCCTTGCCATGTGGACGGAGGAAGTAAACCGGGATGATTATCACGGCCCCAGATTTGCCTATATCGGAGAGTGAACGGAGGCAAATGAATCTTTAACGGCGTAGCCGTTAAAGATTCATTCATCAGCTATCAGACATCAGTCATCAGTTTTTTGCTTGCTTAAATCGGCGCTTTCACCTAAAGTCACCACTCTGACGACTGACGACTGACAACTGATGACTACGAGCGAAGCAAGTTAAAGATTCCTTCTGCGTATCTGCTGCAAAACAACCAGTCCCACGCCGTTTGGCGTGGGACTTCATTTGTTTATGGATTCAGTTCTTTGACCTTTGCGCGGATGGTGCCTGTCATGTACAGACTGCCGAAGGCGAGCACAACGCCGTCCTTGCCGGCCTGACGGATGGCTTCCGTGACACCCTCTTCCACGGAGGACGCGGCCACAGCGGGCTTTCCGAAGCGCTCTGTGAGCAGACCCGCCAGAGTTTCACCCGCCAGAGAGCGAGGATTATCCGGGGTGACAGTGACGAATCGGCTGATGTAGGGAGCCATGGCGGCGTACATGTCCATATAGTCCTTGTCTGCCATGACACCGGTCAGGGCGGTAATATCCTTGCCTTGCAGATACAGGGCGGTGTTCTCTGCCAGAGCGTACAGACACTGGGGGTTGTGTCCACCGTCCACGATAAATACGGGGCTCTTGCTCAGCAGCTCAAAGCGTCCGGGCCATACGGTATCGGCGATGCCGTCATAGATATTTCCATCGGAAATCTTCCAGCCCTGACGGCGCAGAGCCTGCATGGTCTCCAGCACCACTGCGCAGTTGCGCAGCTGATGATTGCCCAGCAGGGGAAGCCGCACATCGGTAAAATTCTTGTAGGAGAAGGTCTGACCGGAGAAATCGTAGTCCTTGGCGGCAATGGCACCAAAATCGGCGATGGACAGGTTCACGCCCTGCTTTTCACAGGCCTCTTTCACAGCCTTGTGGACACCCTCGGTGGATTCATACAGCACAGCCTCGCAGCCGGGCTTGATGATGCCGGACTTGGTGGTGGCGATGGCCTCCAGGGTGCTTCCCAAGTATTCGGTATGGTCAAGACCGATGTTGGTGATGACTGCAACCTCAGGGGAGGGGATGACATTGGTGGAGTCCAGTGCACCGCCCATGCCGACCTCCAACACAACGATGTTGCACTTGTGGCGGGCGAAGTATTCAAATCCGATAACACTGACAAGCTCAAATTCCGTGGGCTTGTCGGTCATGGTTTCCGCAAGGGGACGGACAAACTCCGTGATATCTGCCAGCTCCTGATCGTCAATATCGCATCCGTCGATATTCATGCGCTCATTGAATCGCCACAGGTAGGGGGAGGTGTAAAGTCCGACTTTATAGCCTGCCTTGCGCAGAACGGAGGCAGTCATGGCAGCGGTAGAGCCCTTGCCGTTGGTGCCTGTAATGTGGACATATTTTACGGTTTTTTCGGGGTTACCCATTTTGGCGAGCAGCTCCCGGGTACGGGACAGTCCGGGCACGCTTCCTTTCCAGCAAACACTGTGGATATAGGTCAACGCTTCCTCATAGGTCATGGTTTTTATCCTTCTTTATATTACTTTTTTTCAGGCAGGGAGCCGAGAACGGCAGCCACTGCAATGGGGAGCAGAGTCAGAACGCTCAGTCCCAGACGGCCGGGCAGGGAAAGGTCGCTGTTGGTCAGGGGCAGATTACCGGAGACATCCAGAACTGCCAGCAGGGCAATCTGGACAATGACCAGAAGACCCGCTGCGGTCTTGACGGGATTGCGGGCGGCAGTATTGTCCTTGGCAGGGGGGAACAGCCCCATGCGGCGGAACACGCCGGTGCGCAGCAGCAGGAACAGAACGATGGTCTCCAGTGCAAACTCGATGAGAGCTTCCACGGTGCGGGCGGCCATCAGGGTGGGAAGTCCCTTCTTGGTGAATCCCAGCCATACCAGACACTGGCTGGTCCAGTAGATGCTGCCCAGCACCTTGGAGGGCAGAACGGTGACGGCGATGCGCCAGATATCCCGGGGCTTCTCGGTCTTGTAGACCAGAGGACGCAGGATACCGGCAAAGGCACCCACCATCATGGGGGTAATGGAAATGATGGGGTTCCAGCCGTAGCCGCTGAAGAGGCATCCCACGGTGTCACCCACGAAGCCCACCAGCATACCGGCCACAGGGCCGAAGAAATAACCGGCCAGCACCACGGGCACACCCTCAATGGAGCAGCGGGCAACGGCGGAGGGCATGACGGTCATGAAGCGGGCAAAGATGACATTCAGCGCGCACAGCAGGGCGCAGGCACTTAGGGTGCGGGTGGACATTGCTCGTGTTTTTGCGATTGTTTCAGGCATAAAAAGACCTCCTTTAGTAGTTGCGGGCAAGCGGGCAGTGCTTTGCGCTTGGATTTCCGAATAAAAAAGCCCCACAGTGCACAGGGCACCGGGGGAGCTGTCCATATTCGAATCACCCATGGGGAAGAATGCACAACCATTCACCCAACTGAGTTTCGTTGCTACATAAAGGAGAGAATCTCAATTATGGCGCAGCGGGTGCGGAAATCCCATCGCGGACACAAAGTCCTTCGTCCGCCATACAACTCCCCATTCTGGCGGCACTTCACGCGGGGTCTCCTACTCTGTTCACGCTCAATATACATGAAGATAATCCAAATGTAAATAGGTATTTTTATATTTTTTCGGACATTGACCATTCACTGCCCAAAACCGAATGAACTCTGTGTCACATAATACCGCCTTTGCCGAAAAATAAGGTAGATTTGGCTTTACTTTTGACGGAAAACCTTGTATACTTTAGCTGGATTACAAATAAAAAGCGTGCGTGTTTTAGATGATTTGCACGAAAAAGAAGGAGCGCTTCCCATGAAGACAAGTCTTTGCCGCGGGTGGGAATTTACCCCCCGGTGGAGCGATGAATTTGCCCGATTTGAAGGGGCTACCGAGGCAGTGGAGCTACCTCACAATGTAAGACCTTTACCCCTGCATTACGCCGACCCTGCCGACTACCAGATGATTGCGGGCTACCGCAGGCATCTGGATATTCCCGAGCTTGGATCTGTCAGGCGTTTTCTGCGCTTTGACGGCGCGGCGCACATCGCCACGGTCTATGTAAATGGAGAAAAGGCCTCTGAGCATTTTAATGGCTATACCGCATTTACCGTGGACATTACCCCGTTCCTTCAGGCCGGGGACAATACCATTGCAGTGCGGCTGGACACCACGGAGAATCCTGCCATTCCGCCCTTTGGATTCGTGGTGGACTACCTGACCTATGGCGGCCTGTACCGCGAGGCGTGGCTCATTGAAAAGCATCAGAGCTTTATTTCCAATGTCTTTGTCCGCACTCCCACTGTGGACAGCGCCCTCATCGAGGTGGAAACTCCGGACTATAAGGGCACGGTAACGCTGGAAATTGAAAGCCCCGAGGGAGAAATCCTCTGGCAGACCCGCACGAAGAAGAGAGCCATTCAGACCGATGCACTGGATGTAAAGGTCTGGGACTGTGAAAATCCCGTCCGTTATACCCTGCGCGTGCAAATCCCGGATGAGAATGAGAATGCTTTGGACTGCGAGGAAGTTTTGTTTGGCTTCCGTACTGCGGAATTTAAGGTCGATGGCTTCTATCTCAATGGGCAGAAAACATTCCTGCGGGGGTTAAACCGCCATCAGAGCTTCCCCTACATCGGTTATGCCGCCCCGGAGCGGCTCCAGCGGGAGGATGCCCGCATCCTGAAAGAGGAATTGCAGGTCAATGCCGTGCGCACCAGCCACTACCCCCAGAGCCAGTATTTTATTGACGAGTGCGACAGACGGGGACTTTTGGTCTTCACGGAGATTCCCGGATGGCAGCATGTGGGCGATGAAAGCTGGAAAGCCCGGGCAGTTCAGAACACCGAGGAAATGGTGCTGCAATACCGCAATCACCCCAGTATCATCCTGTGGGGTGTGCGTATCAACGAAAGTCAGGATGACAATGACTTCTACAAGCGCACCAACCGCATTGCCCACACCTTGGATGATTCCCGGGCAACCTCCGGCGTGCGGTATCTCGAAAAGAGCAGCTTACTCGAGGATGTTTACGCATTCAATGACTTCTCCCACACCGGGCGCAATGCCCCCGTCCGACCCAAGGGGAAGGTCACAAAGAAGAATAAGGCGCTGCTGATTTCCGAGCATAACGGCCATATGTTCCCCACAAAATCCTTTGACCCATGGCAGAAACGGCAGGAGCACGCCCTGCGCCACGGCAGAGTCTTAAACGGTGCCATGGCAAGCGGCGAGCACGCCGGATGCTTCGGCTGGTGTATGTTCGACTATCCCACTCACAAGGACTTTGGCTCCGGTGACCGCATTTGCTATCACGGCGTGATGGATGCTTACCGCAATCCCAAGCTTGCGGCGGCGCTCTACGCATCTCAGGGCGAGGGAGAGCCAGTGCTGGAGGTCGCTTCCTCCATGGATATCGGCGACTACCCCGGCGGTCAGATTGGCACGGTGGCGGTCTTCTCCAATGCCGACGAGGTCAAGCTTTACAAAAACGATGTATTTGTGTGCAGCCTGAACCGCAGCAGCATGGATTTTTTACCCCATCCGCCCTTTGTGATGGACGATACCATCGGGTGTCTGCTGGAAACTCAGGAGGGCTTTGAACCCAAGAAAGCCAAGCGGCTGCATGATGCGCTCCTGTCCGCCGGGAAGTACGGCCTTACCGGCATGCCCCTGAAGGACACCCTTCTCATGGGCTTCTGCATGGTGCGCTACGGCATGAAGTTTGCCGATGGCTATGCCCTCTATGGCAAGTATGTGGGCAACTGGGGCGGGGAGGCCACGGTTTGGCGCTTCGATGCGGTGAAGGACGGCAAGGTTGTGAAGTCCGTCACCCGCTGCCCGGATGCTAAGCTTCACATTCAGCTTGTTCCCACGGACACCCATCTGCACATCGGGGATACCTACGATATGTCCGCTGTACGGGTCAATATCTGCGACAGTCTGGGAAATCTCGCTTCTTATGCCCAAATCCCCGTCCGCTTCACCCTGACGGGGGATGGGGAGCTGATTGGTTCCGATATGGTGACTGCCGAGGGCGGAATGTGCGGCACATATCTTCGCACTACGGTGCCCGGTCAGGCTGTGCTGACGGCTTCCGCCTACGGCGTGGAGGCTGACCGCGTGGTATTTACGATTGATTAAGAGGTAGAAAGATGAAATTAAATGCATTGCAAAAAACCGCCTTCGGCATCGGCGCCGTAGGCAAGGACATGGTGTATGCATTGAGTGCATCCTATGTCATGTATTACTATCAGGACATTCTGGGACTGAGCCCCACCTTTGTGGGCTTTATCCTGATGATTGCCCGTGTGTTCGATGCTCTCAATGACCCCTTCATGGGCATTGTGGTTGCCAAGACCAACACCCGCTGGGGACGCTTCCGCCCTTGGCTTATGACCGGTACGGTGCTTAATGCCTTCGTGCTGTATGCCATGTTTGCCGCTCCCGATTTGCAGGGAACTTCCCTCATGGTCTATTTCTCCGTGGTCTACATCCTCTGGGGCGTGACCTACACCATGATGGATATTCCCTACTGGTCCATGATTCCCGCCGTCACCACCACCCCCGAGGACAGGGAGAACCTGTCCGTGGTGGGAAGAACCTGCGCCGGTGTTGGCTCTGCCCTCATTGCCATGTTCACCATGCTCTTAGTCGGTGCGCTGGGCGGCAGCAGTGAGAAGCTGGGCTTCCGTTATGTGGGTCTTATCGTGTCCGTGGTTTTCGTGGTGGCGGAGATTGTGTGCTGTGTGCTCTTTAAGGAGAAGTCCAGAGGCGATATGCAGACCACCTCCGTGGGCGAAATGTTCAAGGCACTGTTTCGCAATGACCAGGCGCTGGTGGTGGTGCTTACCATTGTGCTGATTAACAGCGCCCTGTATCTGACCTCCAATTTTGTCATCTACTTTTTCAAGTATGACATGGGTGGTCTCGGCTGGAAGGGGAACTACACCCTGTTCTCCACCGTGGGCGGCGCATTCCAGATTCTGGGCATGATGATTCTCTATCCCGTCCTGCGCAGGAAGATGGACAATGTGAAAATCTTCGTCACTTCCATTGTGGCGGCGCTGGCGGGCTACGGCATTCTGCTTGCCTTCTGCCTGACGGGGCTGGCGAGCAATCTGGTGTTCACCTTGATTCCCGCCATCATCGTCTTCGCCTGCAATGGTATGCTTTCGGTGCTGACCACGGTGTTTCTGTCCGGCACGGTGGACTACGGTCAGCTTATGACCGGCCGCCGGGAGGAGAGCGTCATTTTCTCCATGCAGACCTTCGTGGTCAAGGCGGCCTCCGGCGTTGCCGTGTTCCTGACGGGCATCGGTCTGGACTTTATCGGGCTGGTGGGCAATACGGATGAAACGGGTCCCATTGCTCAGCAGAGCGCAGGCACCATCTTGGGTCTGCGGTTGCTGATGACCGTGCTTCCCATGATTGTGCTGGCACTGGCACTGATAGTCTTCCGCAGAAAGTTCAAGCTTACGGACGAGCGCGTGGCGCAGATTGCCGCGGAGCTTTCAGCCAAAGAATAAAATTTTTGCCCCGTCGGCATTGCCGACGGGGCATGTTTTTTAGTACCTAACGCTGCCGATTATGGGATTTTGCAGGCAGTGGGAAATCGGGAACAAGCCTCGATTGCCGCGGCTATGAATAGATCAACGGCTTGAGGCTCCCATCCTCCGTTGGAAAATCAGAATGACTTGCGGTACAGCTCCAGACCCACATATTCCAGACACTTGGGCACTTCTCGGACTCTCAGCTGGACACGCTCCTGCTCATCGCGGCTGAGCTCGTCATAGTGGCGCATGACAGGGCTGATACGCACGGACTTATCCTCCACCGCGCCATATTTCCAGCCGGACTCCTCCATGTCCTTGAGCCATGCCTCATGGTCAAGTCTGGCCATGAGCTCCAGCGTGGTGCCGTACAGCTCGGTCACGGTGTCTTCCATGCACTCGGTGGCAGGCCGCAATCCCAGAGGGAAGGAAACATCCTCCATACTCTCAGCCAGTGTGCGCAGACGAATGCGGTGGCCTTCCTTGATTTCCTCGCTGAGCTTCTCCCAGGGCTGCATATCGGGCTCTGCCGCAATCTTCTGCAGCTGTGCTTTGGAAGCTCCCCGCTTCTGGGTCAGCTCCATGCGGAGCTTGCAGGTAAATTCATGGGTGCGCCGGATGTACTGCTCCATGGCGCTGCCGTTGAAGCGCTCCGCAGAGAGCTTGCGGTGCAAGTCCAGAAAATCCAGATGAATGTCCAGCTGATCCTGCATGGGCAGGCACGATGGTGTAAAGCGGGTGGCACCGGCCAGTCGGCTCATGTCCAGCACAAACTCCATGGAGCGGGTGCCGTGGCGGTACTCCCGCGTGCGGAGCAGTGCAGACAGCAGTCCCGGAGAAATGCTGACAATGCCCGTCTGCTTATCCACAATGCCGGGCACCTTGCGCACAATCAGGTCGCGCAGGAGCAGTGCTCTGCGGATAATGAAAGCTCTGTCCGTGGGTGCTGTGGGATTCGGACCTTTGACATTCAGGGTGCCCCGCAGACGGCTGACAAAGTCCGGCCCCTTGACCACCTTGAATTCGTGCGCCTGCTCCTCATCGGAGGGCTGGAACTGCTTAAAGGAGCTTGCTGTGCCGCCGGCGAAGACAAAGACCGCGTTTTTAATGTGGACAATCTTGCCACCGATGGTATACTCGCCGTCCTGCATGGGTGCCAGCAGGAACTTGAGCCAGCCCCGGGGGCTGCCCGCGTACTCGCTGTCAAATTCGTCAAAGAAAATCAGAGGAATCTGCTTGGCGGCATTCAGGGAGGAATCCAGTGCCGCCAGCATTTCGTCATAGGTGTTGTACTGACTCAGGTTCAGGGTAAACACATCGAACCGTCCGAAGCTTTTGGCAATCTGCTTGACACCGAAGGACTTGCCGGAGCCGGGCGCGCCAAACACTGCCACGGACAGAGGCCGCACATCCTTGTCCCCTGCGTTGTCCACTGCGTAGATATATTCATCCATCAGTCCTTTGATGGAGTCATAGTTCTCCCGCTCATCCAAGTCCACCGTGGTCAGACCGCCGTAGCGGCATACAGGCACATTGCGGAAGAGTTCATCGGGGCCTTCTACCACGATTTTTTCTGCAACGGCTAAGTATCCGCCGGGCGCTGTGCGGCAGTAGCTGTCGAGAATGTTGAGGTTCGGCATATTGCTCATGAGGCTCCTGACGGAGATATCATTGAGCTGAATGCGGCATTTTTCCCCTTTGCGCACGGCACGCAAAATGCTCGTATACACAGGGTAGAGCTTTGCTTTCTGGTCGAGGGTGTTGCCCTCCTGCTTGTCGGGAGTAAAAATCAAATCCCACTTGCCGTCCTGACGAATCATGGCGCCTTCCTCGTTCAGCAGGACACAGACATTTTCAAAATCCTTGAAAATGTGCATGCCATCGCTGAGCTCAATCTGCGCAAGGAAGGTGTAGGCCGTGCGCTCGTAGGAAATGCCGCGGGTAATCAGGAAATCCAGCTGCCGCAGATGCTCCATCTGCATCAGCGGAATTTTATTTTTCGGGAAATCCGTCAGCTTCATACCGGGTTTATACTGGTAAAAATCATCTTTCTGCCACATAGAAAATCCTCCAGCTTTCTTTCTCGTTTGCTTGTGGTAACTATAGCAGATTTCGACAAAAACAGCAAGCGATATTTTCCAATCTTTCACAGACTGCACAAAGTGCGCGAAATCTTCGTTGTTCCCACCGGTTTGCGCATTGACAAACGACTGCACCCATAGCATAATACGACAAAAGGAAGGAGGTACCGCCGTGAAAAAAGAACGCTATCCGTGGATGGACTATGTGAAGCTGTTTGCCGCCGTTATGATTCTCACCGGCCATTTCCACGATGCTGCCTACGACTTTTGCACATTGGCTCCCGCCGCCCCCGGGTGGTATCGTGCCTTGAATGGATTCCTGATTCCCTTTCAGAACGGAAAATTCTGGATTATGGTCTTTTGCATCATCAGCGGTTTCCTGGGTGCCAAGGAAGTCAAGAGCTTTCGCGCGCTTATCGCCGAGTGTGTCGTGCGGTATCTGCGATTCTTTGTCCCGCTGCTTTTGGTGAACACACTTTCGTTTGCACTGTACAAAGGGGGACTATACTACAGCGGCATTTACGGCAGCCTCATGGGAAACACATGGATTGGCGGGCACTATGTCGGCCCCTTTCGGCTTGTGGATATAGCCAAGCAGAGCATCTTCTTCGGCGCCGCGCTGGACAGCACCCTTTGGATGATGCGCCCACTGTTTGCGGGGAATGTCCTCATTCTGCTCACCCGTTACCTGACCCACCGCCTATCGCGGAGGAAAGCGCTTGCAGCCGAATGCTGCGTGCAGGTGCTTGCCATGCTCGCAGCCCTGCGCATCACCTCACTGTGGTACTGCGCTGCCACCTATCTGGGGCTTCTCATTTTCGATACGAAGAAGGCTGCCCTGCCGCGCAGATGGATTCCGGTCTTTGCGCTGGGGGCGCTGTGCATTTACTACCTGCCCTTCCTTGGTGCGCTTCCGGGCAGGGACTGGAGCTTTCTCAATCAGCCTAAAGTAGATTTCTTTGTGGGTGTGCTTTTTGCTGTCGGATTCTTTTACAGTGATTTCCGCGGCAAAGCGGTCGGAAAGTGTAATCTCGGAAGTATCTCCTTCTGGGTATTTGTGCTTCACTCTCCCATTCTGTGCAGCCTTTCCTGTTGGATGCTTCTGCATTTCATGGAGCACTTTTGGATTGGTTTCTTCCTCGCGGAGGGGGCGCTTCTTGCCGTCACGCTCACAGCATCCGTCATCCTCAGCATGACTTTGGACAGATGGACAGGGACGGCACTCAAGGAACTGAAAAACAAGCTGACTGCATAATTACAGGGCTTCTGCAAAAATGCAGAAGCCCTGTTGGTTTGTAAAAATCGGATAAAGAAAGCTTTCGCACACTTGCGTGCGCAGGCATCAGGACACAGACTTCAGACATCGGTGGCAGTAAAATCGGCGCATACTCCTAAATATTACGCACAAAAAACTGATGCCTGAAGCCTGGGGCCTGACGGCTGAATCTTTAATGGCTACGCCATTAAAGATTCCTCTCTCTCCCGCTCACTTAATCGGCAGCTGAACTTCCGTCAGCCAGCCGTTCACATCTTCCTTATTCCAGATGCCGTCGATGTAGCTCTCTCTGGGAAGTCCCGCCGCCTCATAGCCGTTTGCTTCGGCATAGGCCATAATGTAGGCATACGCCTGACCGATTGTCGCATAAGCACCTTTGTGGTAGAAGCTGAGAACCTTGGCCGCCGGAAGCGTGCGGAAATAGAGGGTTTCATTTCCTTTGCCGATTTTTGTCACTGCCTCGCTGTGACGAATGCGGACATTTTCCTCTCTGTATTCCCCGTCCAGATATTCGCAGAATTCATAGGGCGGCTCCGTGCAGGCAATATCCGGGTTCAACTCCATGCACATCTGCCCCAAAGACGGAATCCACTGCATACAGTCTTCATACTTCGGGAGCACCGCCTCCGCCGAATAGACAATCATTTCGGGAATCTGTTTTTCCATCACCTGATAATTCATTTCTTTTTCCTCCAGAATAAAATCTATGATGGAAAGAGAAAGTGCGGTCTTTGCCTGTTCCCGGCGAAGCTGTGCCGCCTTGGCGTGCAGGATGGCGTAAAAATCATCCCCGGAAAAAATACGCCGAATTTCCTCAATGGACAGCCCCAGTTGCCGCAGAGATTGAATCCGCGCCGCTGTCTCCAACTGGGCGGTCTCATAATAGCGATATCCTGACCATTCATCGGTAAAGGCGGGTTTCAGCAGGTCCTCTTTCTCATAAAAACGCAGAGCCTTCACCGTGGTGTGGGAGAGCTTGGAGAACTGACCGATTTTCAGCACGGTAACACTTCCTTTCCATCACGGCTCAAGCTTACGCCATCCCCTAAGGGGAGAGTCAAGACTTTATTCCGCTGCTATGGGGTATTTTTTCCTGTCTTCCTGTGTAATCTTTCGGATGACCCGGCAGGGGTTTCCCGCAGCGACAACGCCGGCGGGAATATCCCGATTGACCACGCTCCCGGCTCCGATGACGGTGTTGCTGCCGATGTGCACCCCGGGAAGCACACTTACATGGGTGCCAATCCACACATTGTCCCCCACGGTAATGGGCAGGGCAATTTCCAGTCCCTCATTTCGCTGCTCGGCATCAATAGGATGCCCGGCGGTGGAGAATACGCAGTCCGGGGCGATGAACACATTATCGCCGAAGGTGACCTTGGCACCGTCCAGGATGGTCACATTGTGGTTGGTGTAGAAATTCTCGCCCACGGAAATATTTGTGCCGTAGTCGCAGTAGAAAGGCGCGGTAATGGTGATGCTGCCCTTGATTGCACTGATGATTTTATGAAGCAGAGCCTGCTGCTTTTCGGTATCCGAGGGTCTGCACATATTAAACTCCCAGCATAGGTCGGCGCATTTCTCCCGCGCTTTTATGAGACATTCATCGTAGTTGGCATCATACAGATACCCCGCCTGTGCTTTTTCCCATTCGGTCATGGTATTTTTCCTTTCGTATTGCAGTATTTATCGGGATATGGAAATTCTATTTTGTGTTTTTCTCAAATCGCACGAGATAAACAAGTGTGATGGCGATGGCAAACACGGTAGCCAGCGGGGTGGCAAAGCCCACCTGAAACAGGCTTACCCCCGCCACCTTGCTCATGGCGTAGGACACCGGGATTCGCACGAGGAAGGTGCTGAGGATTCCCTGCAATGCCACAAAGCCTGTTTTTCCGTTGCCGTTTAAGTAGCCCATCATGCAGAAATTGAAGCCCACAATCACGCAGTCAACGGCATAGGACTTCATATAGTCCGCCGCCGCATAACACACATCCATGTCCTTGGCAAAGAAATGAGCCAGCCATACGCCATTTGTAAAGCTGACGGCAAACATGGCGATGCCGATGAGGGTGGTAACAATCATGCCGTAGTACATGCCCTTTTTTGCTCTGTCCTTTTTTCCCGCGCCCACATTCTGGGCGGAGAATGCCGACACTGCCGCCATCATAGCCCCGGGCACAATGAACATGAGCCCGCAGATTTTCTCCGCTACGCCCACGCCCGCCGAAGCAATCAGGCCGAAGCTGTTCAAAATGGCCAGTATCACCATAAAGGAAATGCCCGTCAGCAAATCCTGTGCGGCAATGGGAAGGCCGTATTTCAGTATCTGCAGGGTTTCCTCCCGGGCGGGGCGCAAATCCTCTTTTGCAGTCTCGGAGCCGAAGCCGTTTTTGCCAGTCATGCCGAAAGCGCTCAGCACACTGATGCCCTGTGCCGCCACGGTGGCGACTGCCGCACCGGCGCTGCCCATGGAGAACATGCCCACCAGAATCAAATCGCCCACAATATTGCAGCCACAGGAAATCGCCATTAAGACAAGGGGTGTCCTCGAGTCGCCGATGCCGCGGAAGATACCGCTCAGCGCATTAAACAGCACAATGCAGATGACACCGAGCCCGCAAATGCGGATATAGCGCACTGTGGGGGCGAAAGCCTCCGCCGGGGCATTCATCACCGCCGCAATGGGACTTGCCAGCGCCACGATGAGAAAAGTCATTCCCACGCCCAGCCCTACAAACAGCGCCGCCGATGAGGCGATGGCACGACCGGCCTTGCGGAAATCCCGCATACCGATGCTGTTGCCCAGCAGAACGGTGCAGCCCATGGTCAGTCCGGCCACAATGCCCGTGATGGTCTGCATGGTCATGCTACCCGTGGACACCGCCGAAACCTCGCTTGCATCCGTAAACAGTCCCACAATCATCAAATCCACCGTGCCGTAGAGCGCCTGTAACAGGTTTGCTCCCAGTATCGGCACCGCAAACAGCAAAAGTTTTTTCAGCACAGACCCTTCTGTCAGGCTGTACGATTGCATAATCATACCTCCAAAAAACCGGATAAGACAGCGGGCATCTCAGCCTGCCATCTTATCCGGTTTGCCATTTCTTATGAACAGCTCACCCTCCGATGAACGCTCATATTTTACCATAAAATCCGTAAGAAAGTCAAGAAATCAGTGATTTTCGGAGATAATCACGCTTCGCTTCTTTCGGATACCATATTTCCTGCTATTTTGAAAATCTTGCACATAAGGGGAAAATAGGTAAGCAAAAACACAGTGCAGGCCGCCACTTTGGCAGTCTTCTGATGCTTTGCGGGAATGTGCAGCCCAATGAGGATTCCCATGGCGCACAGGCAGAATTTGGTTAGGGCAAAATCTTTCCAGTCGCTTTTTTGTGCATATCGGTTGCCGAGTTCAAAAAACCATTTCATAGTGTTGTTCCCTCCTATTCGGCGTTTTTGGTAATCTGTGCAGAAACAGTATCTTTCGTAAATATAAAGTATTATATCATGGAAATCACGCTTAATCTCCATGAGAACTTCTCTATTGAAAATTTCGTGTTAATCTGTAACATTTTCTCAGTACTAGTATACCACAGTCAATCTTGAAGTCAACTTGTATTGAAAATTGTATGTATTTGTGCAAAAATTTTCAGTACGAAGGTGCTTAGAAACAATCTGAGTTGTGAATCACTTAATAGAATTCAGTAATAAAAAGCTTCCGAAAGAGTGAATGATATGATACTATGTATGAAGAGGAAGTGATTACGGAATGATTTACTATGCTACCAAAGAAACAATGCAGCGATACAAGCTGAAAACACCGGATAAGTTGACCTCAGGGATTGCACCGATAGCACAGATGATTGCCCGGAGGGAGAAGGGGAATCGACTGTACGAATGGGGCTGTAAGCTATTCTACTTTGATAGAAGAAAGTGCCTGCAGGTGATGCACTTTGAAACGAAGTTTGTGATTTTTCTGGTTGATTTGAAAATGAAAGATCTTGAATTTGCGGCGAATGCTGTTGCACAATACATGATGGATATGTACGCAGCGGATAAGAAGATGCAGAAGGCATTGGAGCGATATTTTGCTTCTTCGCCCTATGTTTGCTTCGATAAGATTACAGATCGCAGTATCATTGCCAGCATGAACTCCATCCAAAACCGGTGGGCGATGGATGGGTATCGGTTCTATGATTACTTGAAGGATGGAATTTTACATACGAAACAAATCAATCGGGATGTAAACCATTTTCCAACTACCCGCAAAGTGGATAATAAGGAAGAATGGATTATCCCATATGAGCTTTTTTCGGAAACAATTAAGAAGCAGTTTGGTTAATAAATATAATCAGCGGAGCAAGCGCGTTTGAATTGCTTCGCTGATTTTTTATATGATTACTGAACCGTCCATCAAATCCACTATCCGCTGGTCTGATGCTTATGCAAGACTAAAAATGGGTTCGGCGCACGCTCCGACTGAGAGCAGCCGTAAGCAGAGCGGATTCTCTTGAGACTGGTTTCCGGGAAACAACTCTGAAGGGTACTTTGCAGTGCAAACACAAAATCCATGATAAGACCGAGTGACGGAAATCTCCCATGCGCTAAAAAACCAGTGTGCGCACCGGCGCCGCTCTTTCGATTCCCATGTCACTCGAACCAATAAAAAAACAGGGCGTATGCCCTGCTTTTTATTGGTCCGAGTGACGGGAATCGAACCCACAGCATCTAGCTCCCAAAGCTAGCGCTCTACCAAATTGAGCTACACCCGGATGACGAAAGTATTATACTGGAAGTTCCGGCAAAAAGCAAGTCAAATTGATTGGCGGTCTTTCGGTTTTTTCTTCGCCGATTTTTCTATGGAAATTTCTGACTGATTTACCGACTTTCTCCTGATTTTTCGACTTTTTCAGCGTTTAGTTCCGACTTGTCGGCGCATGATAATACCGAGAGAAAAAGGAGGACACGCGCCATGGGTCGATTTATCAAAAGCACGGCAACGCTGTTTCTTTTCTTAATATTACCGCTCAGTGCCAATGCTCAGAAATATCTGGTGCCCTCGGGCAATCTCATCGGGCTGCATCTGCGAGACGGCACCATCACCATTGCAGATTTTGACCCGGAGCAGAGCAAACCGTCCGTAAAGGCGGGGCTTCGCATCGGAGATGAAATCGCCAAAATCAACGGTCAAAGCATTACGAAGGCATCTGATGTTCCGGAACTGATTCGCAGAAGCAACGGGGAAATCAGCCTCACCTACCGCCGGGGCAGCAAGGAGGAAACCGTCACCATCCCTGTTCAGCCCGGGCAGAAGCTGGGGCTTCATCTGCGGCAGGGCATCGCCGGGGTCGGCACTGTCACATGGTATGACCCCGAGACCCGCGCTTTCGGCACACTGGGGCATGGTGTCAGCAATGCCCACGGAATCCTAATGAATATGCACAGGGGCGATGCATATTCCGCAGCAGTCACAGGGCTGCAGCCGGGCAGAATCGGCCAGCCCGGGGCGCTGAAGGGGACGGCTCTTTCCGATGCACCCTTCGCAGAGCTGACCAAGAATACGCCTCACGGTGTCTTCGGAAGCAGCCGAATCCCGCTGCCCGGTACGCCCGTGCCCGTGGCGGACTGGTCGGCACTGCACACAGGCCCTGCCCAGATTCGCTCCACTGTGGATGGGGACAACCCCCGCAATTATAATGTGGAGATAATCCGTCTTTATCCCGAGCGGGCAGACGGGCGCGATATGCTGCTCAAGGTCACCGACCCGGCGCTGATTGACCTTACCGGCGGAATTGTGCAGGGAATGTCCGGCAGTCCCATTTTGCAGGATGGCTATCTCGTGGGCGCCGTGACCCATGTCCTCGTCAGCGAGCCTACCATGGGCTACGGAATTTTCATCGGCAATATGCTGGATGCGGCGTAGGGCAGGGGACTTTAGCCAAGCGAGAAACTGATATTCCCCCCGGACGCTGAACAATGCAGTGAATTCCCCCGTTCCTGCTGCCCATAATGCAAAACTGCCCGGAATCCGTTGGGATTCCGGGCAATGTGCGTTATATCAAGCGAGTTTGTTGCACAGGAAAGCGGCGTACTCGGCGCAGCGCGCACCGTTTCTGTCGCCCGTCACCACGGGGGCGGCGGGGTCAGCCATAGCATCCATGAGCTTGTCGGCATAATTTTGGAAGCCGATATGGCGCAGGAGCATTTCGGTTGCTTTCAGAAGACTTTGGGGGTTGGCGTAGTCGCCCAGACCTTCCTCAATCATGCGGGGCGCGGTGCCGTGGATGGCCTCAAACATGGCGTATTTGTCGCCGATGTTGGCGCTGCCTGCGGTGCCCACACCGCCCTGAATCTGGGCGGCCTCGTCGGTGATGATATCGCCGTAGAGGTTGGGCAGGACGAAGACCTGGAACTTGGAGCGCAGATTTTCGTTCACAAGGTTGGCGGTCATAATGTCGATGTACCAGTCCTCGGCCTCAATCTCGGGATATTCGGCGGCCACGCGGTTGCAGATTTCGCTGAACTTGCCGTCGGTCTTCTTCATAATGTTGGCCTTGGTGACGATGGAGACGCTCTTCTTGCCGTTCTTGCGGGCGTACTCAAATGCGGCTCGGGCGATGCGCTCGGTGCCTGCATCGGTGGTCACCTTGAAGTCCATGGCCAGTACCCCGGGCACGGCGATGCCGCTGGAGCCTAAGACATATTCGCCCTCGGTATTCTCCCGGTAGAACATCCAGTCGATACCGGCTTCCGGCAGCTGTACCGGGCGGCAGTTGGCGTAGAGGTCAAGCTCCCGGCGCAGTGTCACATTGGCGCTCTCCATGGTGCCGCCCTTGGGGGTGGCGGTGGGGCCTTTGAGCAACACATCGCAGGACTTAATCTCGGCCAGCACATCCTCGGGCACGGGCTTATTGAGGCGCAGACGGTTTTCAATGGTCAGACCCTCGATGACCTTTAAGACGACTTTTCCGCTCTCCAGTTCATTTTTCAGGAGCATCCGCAGAATCTTTTCCGTCTGGGTCATCAGGATGGGGCCGATGCCGTCACCGCCGATGAGACCCACGGTGATGGTCTCCTTTTTGGAGAAGTCCACAGCCGGTTCGGCGTTTTTCAGCTTGTGGGCGCGCACCATCTGGGCTTCCAGAAGTTTCCCGTAATGTTCCTTTGCGGCCTCCATGGCCTGCAATTCTTCCTTGGTAAATTCCATGTGTCTGCCTCCTTATTCCTTGGCGGTGAGCTTCAGCAGACCACCGGCCAGCAGCATTTCCTGCTGGCGCTCGGAGAAGTTTGCAGTCAGCTCCATGGTCTTGTCCCCTGCGGTCAGGGTGAAGCGGCCTGTCTTCAGACCTTCAAACATACCGGACAGCACCAGCTTTTCGCCCTGCTCCAGCTTGTCGTAATCATCGGGATTGGCAAAGGTCAGGGGCACGATACCGGCGTTAATCAGGTTGGCGGCGTGGATTCTGGCGAAGCTCTTGGCAACCACGGCGCGCACGCCCAGGTACAGGGGCACGAGAGCCGCGTGCTCGCGGGAGGAACCCTGACCGTAGTTGGAGCCGCCCACGATGATGGTGGAACCGGCGGCCTTGGCGCGCTCGGCGAAGGTTTCGTCACACACATTGAAGCAGAACTTGCTCAGGAAGGGAATGTTGGAGCGGTAGGGCAGAATCTTGGCACCGGCAGGCATAATGTGGTCGGTGGTGATGTTGTCGCCCACTTTCAGGGTCAGCTCACCAACAATTGCGTCAGTCAGAGGCTTGAACTCGGGCAGGGGCTTGATATTGGGGCCGCGCAGGACTTCCACGGATGCCGCATCCTCGGCAGAAGCGGGCATCAGCACGGAGCTGTCGTCCACGAGGAAGCTCTCGGGCATGGTGATGGACACTTCCTCGCCCAGGGTTCTGGGGTCGGTGATGTAGCCGGTCAGGGCGGAGGCGGCGGCAAGCTCGGGGGAGACTAAGTACACGCCGGCATCCTTGGTGCCGCTCCTGCCCTCAAAATTGCGGTTGAAGGTACGCAAACTCACACCTGCGCTGTTGGGGCTGAAGCCCATGCCGATGCAGGGGCCGCAGGCGCATTCCAGAAGTCTTGCGCCGCTTTGCAGAATGTCGGACAGCGCGCCGCAGTCAGACAGCTCCGTCAGCACCTGCTTGGAGCCGGGGCTTACAGACAGGCTCACGGTGGGAGCAATGTGCTTGCCTTTTAAGATGGCGGCCACGCGGAGCATATCGGCAAGGGAAGAGTTGGTGCAGGAGCCGATGCAGACCTGATCCACCTTGGTACCGGCCAAAGAGGCCGCGGTCTTGATATTGTCGGGGGAGTGGGGGCATGCAAGCAGAGGCTCCAGCTCGCTCAGGTTAATATCGATGATGCGGTCATACACGGCATCGTCGTCGGAAGCAAGGGCAACAAAATCTTCCTCACGCCCCTGTGCTTTCAGGAACGCCCGGGTGGTCTCGTCGGAGGGGAAGATGGAGGTGGTGGCGCCCAGCTCGGTGCCCATGTTGGTGATGGTGGCGCGCTGGGGCACGGTCAGGGTCTTGACACCCTCGCCGCCCCACTCCACGATGTAGCCCACACCGCCCTTGACGGACAGGATGCGCAGGATTTCAAGGCTGACATCCTTGGCGCTGACCCAGGGGCGCAGAGACCCGGTCAGGTTGACCTTAATCATCTTGGGCATGGTGATGTAGTAGGTGCCGCCGCCCATGGCAACGGCCACATCCATGCCGCCCGCACCCATGGCCAGCATACCGATGCCGCCGCCGGTGGGGGTGTGGCTGTCGGAGCCCAGCAGGGTTTTGCCGGGCTTGCCGAAGCGCTCTAAGTGCACCTGATGGCAGATGCCGTTTCCGGGTGCGGAGAAGCGAATGCCGTGCTTCCGGGCAACGGTGCGGATATAGCGGTGGTCGTCGGCATTTTCAAAGCCGGACTGCAGGGTGTTGTGGTCGATGTAGGCAACGGACAGCTCGGTTTTCACCCGGGGGATGCCGATGGCCTCAAATTCCAGATAAGCCATGGTGCCGGTGGCATCCTGAGTCAGGGTCTGGTCGATTCTCAGGCCGATTTCGGTGCCGGGAATCATCTGGCCGCAGACAAGATGCTCTTTAATAATCTTCTGTGCAATGGTTAAGCCCATAATCGTTCCTCTTTTCTTTATTAACCGGCCAGAATGCTGTCTCTGGCGTGGCAGACATGCTTGTTCATGAGCGCTTCGGCTTTGTCCTCGTCCCGGGCGGCGATGGCATCATAGATGGCCTTGTGCTCGGCCAGAGATTTCTCGGCTCTGCCGGAGCGGGTGACGGAGACTTTGCGGAATTTCATCACTCTGCGGTGCAGGGGCTCCAGGGTGAACTGCATGGGGATGGAGCCGCAGCCTGCGTAGATAAGGTCGTGGAAGCGGCTGTCCATATCCCGGATGGCATCACTGTCACCACGGGTGGTGTAGAACTCCTGCAAATCTACGGTTTCCTTCAGCTGAGCCAGTGTTTCGCTGCCCATGCGCTTAGCTGCCCAGCGGGCGGCCAGACCCTCCAGCCGGGTGCGGATTTCGTAGATTTCGGCGATATCCTCGCTGTGGATGCCTAAGACCGTGGCACCCTTGGGGGAGATGGAGACAATGTGCTCCTGCTCCAATCGGCGCAGAACCTCCCGAATGGGGGTGCGGCTGACGCCGAACTGCTCGCTGAGGCGTGTCTCGGTGAGCACCTCACCGATGGGATACTCTCCGGCTAGGATATCGTGCTCCAGGCGCTCGTGAATCTGGTCGGACAGGGATATGGTCTTGTGGGGGTCTGTATTCATCATGTAGGGTTACCTCATTATTACATTTTGCCGTCGGTGAAGCGGGTGATGGCGTGCTCCAGCTCGCGGTCGCAGATGGTGCTGACACGGCCGGACTCATACTCGGTGTCCACCCAGTCCTTTATAAGCTGCACCAGCGGGTCGTGCTTGCTGACCTGATTGTCTCCCGTCAGCTCATAGTGCTCGTTAATCCAGTAGGCGATACCGGCAAGACCGGAGGTCTTGCTCACCATGACGGAGGCAGGGCGGTTCAGGAGCTTCTTGGTGTCGAAGATATTGTAGATTTCCTCGTCCTTCATCAGGCCGTCGGCGTGGATACCGGCTCTCGTCACATTGAAGTTGCGGCCGACGAAGGGGGTCATGGGGGGCACCTTGTAGTCGATATTGCGCTTGAAGTAGTCGGCAATCTCGGTGATGACCGTGGGATCCATGCCGTCGAAGGAGCCGCGCAGGGAGGCGTACTCCATGACCATGGCCTCCAGCGGGATGTTGCCGGTGCGCTCACCGATGCCCAGCATGGAGCAGTTGACACCGCAGGCACCATACAGCCATGCGGTGGAGGCGTTGGCCACGGCCTTGTAGAAGTCGTTGTGACCGTGCCACTCCAGCATCTCGCTCTCTACCTCGGAGTAGTGCTGCAGGCCGTAGATGATGCCGGGGACGCTTCTGGGCAGGGCAACCTCGGTGTAGGGCACACCGTAGCCCATGGTGTCGCAGGCGCGGATTCTCACGGGGATTCCGGCCTCCCGGCTGAGCTTGGTCAGCTCATTGACGAAGGGCACCACGAAGCCGTAGAAGTCGGCGCGGGTGATGTCCTCCAGATGGCAGCGGGGCATGATACCGGCCTCGAATGCCTGCTTGACCGTGGACAGATAGTATTCCATGGCCTGCTTGCGGGTCATCTTCATCTTCTTGAAGATGTGGTAGTCCGAGGCGGATACTAAGATTCCGGTCTCGCGGATTTCCAAGTCCTTGACCATTTGGAAGTCTTCCTTGGTGGCGCGAATCCATGTGGTGATTTCGGGGAAGCGCAGACCCAGCGCCTTGCATTTTTCCAGTGCCTCCCGGTCTTTCTTGGAGTAGACGAACAGCTCCGTCTGGCGGATGATGCCGTAGGGGCCGCCCAGACGGCTGAGAAGCTGGAATAAATCCACAATCTGCTGCACGGTGTAGGGCTCCACGGACTGCTGGCCGTCACGGAAGGAAGTGTCGGTAATCCAGATTTCCTTGGGCATATTCATGGGGACACGGCGGTGGTTAAAGGCCACCCGGGGGACGGCATCATAGCTGTATACATCCCGGTACAGGTTGGGCTCTGCCACATCCTGCAGGGAGTAGTGGTAGCTGTGCTGCTCCAAAAGGTTTGTTTTTTCGGATACTTCGAGCATGGTTCCTCCTTGCCCGCGCAGGGCGCGGACACAATCATATTCTATATAGCTGTATACAAGTATAGCAAAATAATGACCGCGTGTAAAGGCGGTGTCCCACATTCATCTAAATGTCGGACTGCGGCGGGGGCTTCCCCGAGGAAATAGGGCACATTCACCAAAAAAAGTGCTAGAAATTCGCTAATTGGGATGCTTGAAACCCAAACGGCCTGTGCTATAATATTTGTGTAACTGTGCGCCCCACAGGGGAGACTAGTAGATTTTACAAGGAGAGAGACCTATGAAAGAATTTATGGACAAGGATTTCCTGCTGGAAACCGAAACCGCAAAGCACCTGTTCCATGACTACGCCGAGACCCTTCCTCTTGCCGACTATCACTGCCATATCTCCCCCAAGGAGATTTATGAGAACCGCCGCTTCAACAATCTGGTTGAGGTCTGGCTGGGCGGCAAGAACCCCGACGGCTCCTACTTCGGCGACCACTACAAGTGGCGCGTCATGCGCTCCAATGGTGTGCCCGAGGAGTACATCACCGGCTCCAAGCCCGACTATGAGCGCTTTTTGAAGTTTGTCGAGGCTCTGCAGATGGCCATCGGCAATCCCATGTACCACTGGTGCCATCTGGAGCTGCGCCAGTTCTTCGGCTACATGAAGCCCCTGACTCTGGAGACCGCCGAGGAGTGCTGGAATTTCTGCAATGACAAGCTGCAGAATGACCCCGGTTTCACCGTCCGCGGCCTGATGAAGAAGGCCAATGTCTTCATGGTCGGCACCACCGATGACCCCATCGATTCTCTGGAGTGGCACGCCAAGATTGCCGCCGATCCCTCCATCGATGTGAAGGTCTGCCCCTCCTTCCGCCCCGATAAGGCCGTGAACATCCACAAGGACGGCTTCCGCGAGTACATCGCTCAGCTTGCCAAGGCTGTGGGCAAGGAGAGCCTGAACTCCGCTGACGAGGTCATGGCTGCTCTGGTCAACCGCATTGAGTTCTTTGCCGAAAACGGCTGCCGCGCTGCTGACCACGGCCTGGACTATGTTCCCTACCGCAAGGCTTCCGCTGAGGAAGTCAATGCCATCTTCGCCAAGGCTATGGCCGGCGAGGCTGTCACCATGGAGGAGGCCGAGAAGTACCAGACTGCCGTCCTGCTGGCCTGCGGCAGAGCTTACGCCCGCCTGAACATCGCCATGCAGCTGCACTACTCCTGCAAGCGCAATGTCAATGGCCGCATCTTCAAGACCCTGGGTCCCGATACCGGTGTTGACATGATTGCCCAGAATGTCTGCGGCGGCGATATGGCCGACCTGCTGAACGCTCTGGAGGAGACGAATGAGCTGCCCAAGACCATTGTCTACTCCCTGAACCCCGCCGACAACGAGCAGATTGGCACCCTGATTGGCTGCTTCCAGTCTCCTGTTGTCCCCGGCAAGATTCAGCATGGTTCCGCATGGTGGTTCAATGATACCAAGAACGGCATGATTGAGCAGATGAAGTCTCTGGCGTCTCTGGGTCTGCTCGGCAACTTCGTCGGCATGCTGACCGACTCCCGCTCCTTCCTGTCCTATGCCCGCCATGACTACTTCCGCCGCATTATGTGCAACCTGATTGGCGGCTGGGTCGAGAATGGCGAGTATCCCGCAATCGAGGAAAACCTCAAGAAGATTGTGGAGGGTATCTCCTTCTACAATGCAAAGCGCTACTTCGGCCTGTAATTCGGACGATTCCGGCCTGTATCTGGCTTTGGTGTAAGATAATGCATCCTCCCGGTGGGTTTCCCCCACCGGGAGTTTTTTGCGCTCTGCAAGCGCCAGGATGCTTTATCGCAGTACCGAATCGGGCGAAAGCCTTCCCCTTGGGGAAGGTGGCAGCCGCAAAGCGGCTGACGGATGAGGTCAATACCGCAGTTCAGTATTATGCGTTGTATCGTATGAAAGCATAAATTTCAGGACTTTTTGACCGCATCATCTCCGCGCTAAGAGCCGCCCTACGGGCGGTTGCGCTCCGAAACAGCGCCTGCGGGCGCTAGAGTCACCGCTGCTGGATATAGTTGGTACTATTATAAGATTGTACTCGGCGGTGGTGACAGCTTCCCCAAGGGCTGCCGCCGCAGTGGCGTGCAGAGCACAACCGGGCGTAGCCCGGCTCAAATTGTCGAAAAACCTGAAATAGGAGGTCATTGCCCTAAAGGATTCCCTTCGGTCAGGAGACCATTCCGCAGAATGGTCGTGGTACCACATGGGCATTCCCTTCGGTCACCACGGTCGCTGACGCGCCCTCGGAATGACCGTCTAACGGAAGTCGGTTACTCGACAAAGCCCCCATCGTTTCCCGGCGCGGCGTTCACCCGGCGGTATTTCCGCACAGACGAGAGCCAATCTTAAAAATTTCCTTTTTCCAAACATAATCAGCCGCGAAAGCTTGCAAAAGCGGATTTATCTCCGCATATTCCGATTTTACGCCGGACGAGAGAAAAATCTCCCTGTTTTCGTATGTATAAAAATTACACTCCGTTTGTTGCACTATTGTCACACTTTTTTATAGAAAAGTTATGAATTTACCGAAAATACTTGACTTTCGTTTTTTTTTTTTTCTAAAATGTCCGTAAATCAGCAAAAACGAAAATTCCCATTTCCGGCTTTCCCCGGATTTTACGGAGTACATATATGGCAAAGAGAAAACTGGAACTTCACTATGATGCCGCGGGCATTGATGAAAGTCTCTTAAATAAGAAAGCCAAGGGCATCCGCTACATCGGCAAGGGCAAGTTCAATAAGGCCGCCAATAAGGGCATGCAGTATATCTTCGTGGGCAAAACTTCCCTGAAGAAAGCCTACAAAGACGATGAAGAAGCCCTGATTTTCGATGACCACGAGTACCGCATTGCGGAGCCTAAGTTTTCCAAGTTCACCAAGGTCGGCGGCTACATCCCCGTGGGTGACAAGCGCTACCTTGAGTACCG
>JAZRVX010000163.1:0-1023 GCA_045599455.1 Faecousia sp.
GATTTTCCGTCTGCCTCGTTTCCGATGCTGACGTGATCGCCCACATGGTAGGCTCTGTCCTCCGGGGTATAGAAGGCATTTGAAGCCTGCTCCATGGCAACAAGCTGTTCCGTGGGGTTCTGTCCTTTGAGCTGTGCTTCGTCAATGTCTCGTCCGATTTTCAGGAAAGTGACGCGGTGTTCCTGCAGAAACTCATCGCCGTGATAGCAGACCGGCGAAGCAATCACTACGCGCTGATCGTCGCGGAGCTTCGGCACATCACCGAAATCCGTTTCCATGCCGAAACTGACAGGGGCATAAAAATAGAGCGTGTTGCCGCGCTCTCCGAGGTATTCTGCGATATTGTTCTGCTGTTCCGGGAACCGTCCGTCATTCATGAGCTGTAAGAGGCGTCTTTGCACCTGCGTCCATTTCAGCGTGACTTCCGAATCGGTTCCGGCAAGAGAGATATGAAGCGGCTCGTTCACATCACCGCCGTACTCCTGACTGAGCCAGTTTGCCGTGCCGCGCTCTCTGCCATGCTCGCGCATATAGGAGAACATACGGCTTTGGCTGTCCGGGTCTCCGTTCCAGCGCAGGAGCGATTCATCAATATCGTCCTGCGTAAGCTCGCGCTTGGGTTCTTCCTCCGGTTTGTTGCCGGGGAAAGCAAGATAACCGTCTGCGCCGTGTTCGGCTTCGTACTCATCTGTGGCTCTTTCGGCTTCATGGTCAATGGAAAGCATGGTATAGACATTGCGCTCGTGGGTGTCCTCATTGACAGCGGAGATCGTCACATCATGCTTATCCCGGAGCTTTTCAACGTATTCCTCCAATTTTCGCGCCGGGATGCCGCACATATCCATACGTCCGACATCGGGGATTCTGTGGGAGGTCAGATACAGGTCAAGTTCCTCGGCGGCAGTTTTCGCGTCCTCACCGTACATTTCAAAGAAATCGCCCACCTGATAGAGAACAATATCGTCCGGGTATTGTTCTTTGACACCGTTATAAGCGATGGGAGCATCATGGATGGCACGGTAT
>JAZRVX010000164.1:0-2146 GCA_045599455.1 Faecousia sp.
CAAGAAAGGGCACATGGCGGATGCCTTGGCTCTCGGAGGCGATGAAGGACGTGATAAGCTGCGATAAGCCGCGGGGAGGAGCAAATATCCCCTGATCCGCGGATTTCCGAATGGGACAACCCGGCATGCTCTGCATGTCACCGCACTCTTTTTGAGGCGGAGCGAACGCGGGGAACTGAAACATCTTAGTACCCGCAGGAAGAGAAAATAACAATGATTCCCCAAGTAGTGGCGAGCGAACGGGGAAGAGCCCAAACCGCGTGCGTTACGGCGCGCGCGGGGTTGTAGGACCCGGTCATGGGAGAAGATTTCGAAGGAGGACGGTCTGGAAAGTCCGGCCACAGCGCGTGACAGCCGCATATCCGCAAGAAATTCATCCCTACGGGCATCCTGAGTAGCGCGGAGCACGAGGAATTCTGCGTGAATCTGCCAGGACCATCTGGCAAGGCTAAATACTCCCGAGAGACCGATAGCGTACCAGTACCGTGAGGGAAAGGTGAAAAGCACTTCAGGTAGAAGAGTGAAATAGTTCCTGAAACCATGTGCCTACAAGCGGTCGGAGCACCATTTTGGTGTGACGGCGTGCCTTTTGCATAATGAACCTACGAGTTGTTTTTGCCGGCGAGGTTAAGGCGCTCAGCGCCGTATCCGAAGCGAAAGCGAGTGTGAACAGCGCGCATAGTCGGCAAGAGCAGACGCGAAACCGAGTGATCTACCCTTGGTCAGGCTGAAGAATGGGTAACACCATTTGGAGGGCCGCACCTATAAGCGTTGAAAAGCTTCAGGATGAACTGAGGGTGGGAGTGAAAGGCCAATCAAACTCGGAGATAGCTCGTACTCCCCGAAATGCATTTAGGTGCAGCCTCGGGAGATCTGCAGTGAGGTAGAGCGACTGAAAGGATGCGAGGGCTTCGCCGCCTATCAAGTCCTAATAAACTCCGAATGCGCTGCAGCATGTGATCCCGGGAGTGAGGGCGCGGGTGCTAAGGTCCACGTCCTAAAGGAGAACAATCCGGACCGCCGGCTAAGGTCCCGAAATAGACGCTGAGTTAGACTAACGAAGTCGGACTCCAGAGACAGCTAGGATGTTGGCTTGGAAGCAGCCATTCATTTAAAGAGTGCGTAACAGCTCACTAGTCGAGGGGTCTGGCGTGGATAATAATCGGGTATAAGCGTCTTGCCGAAGCCGCGGGATCGTCAAGATCGGTAGGGGAGCATTCCACTCAGCGTAGAATGTGTGGCGTGAGCCGTGCTGGAGCGTGTGGAAAAGCAAATGTAGGTATAAGTAACGATAAAGGGGGCGGGAAACCCCCTCGCCGAAAGACCAAGGTTTCCTGATCAACGCTAATCGGATCAGGGTTAGTCGAGTCCTAAGGCTCAGCCGAACGGCGTGGCCGATGGCGGAACAGGTCAATATTCCTGTACTATGCGCGCCAGCGACGTGGTGACGCAGGAGTGAAAGTGCCGCCGGCTGACGGAATAGCCGGTTGAAGGGCGTAGGTGCTGAGGAGGGCAGGCAAATCCACCCTCCGAGCCGAACCTGACAGTACGCAGAGGCCTTCGGGCCGACGCGACAGCGCACGTAACCATACTGCCGAGAAAAACCGCTAAGCATATGACGCGCGTACTCGTACCGTAAACGGACACACGTGGTCGGGTTGAATATACTAAGGCGCTTGAGTGATTCACGGTTAAGGAACTAGGCAAATTAACCCTGTAACTTCGGGATAAAGGGTCCTGGCGCGAGCCAGGCGCAGAGAAATGGTCCAGGTAACTGTTTACCAAAAACACAGGGCTGTGCGAAATCGAAAGATGAGGTATACAGCCTGACACCTGCCCGGTGCTGGAAGGTTAAGAGGAGGGGTCACCGCAAGGGAAGCCCTGAATTGAAGCCCCAGTAAACGGCGGCCGTAACTATAACGGTCCTAAGGTAGCGAAATTCCTTGTCGGGTAAGTTCCGACCTGCACGAATGGTGTAATAATCCGGACACTGTCTCAACCGTGAGCTCAGTGAAATTGTAGTATCGGTGAAGATGCCGATTACCCGCGATGGGACGAAAAGACCCCGTGAACCTTTACTATAGCTTAACATTGAATTTGGGTATCTGATGTGTAGGATAGGCCGGAGGCTGCGAATCGGTGACGC
>JAZRVX010000165.1:0-1988 GCA_045599455.1 Faecousia sp.
AAAGAAAAGGTGTGCGACAACCGTTATTTTCCGGCGATGAACTGGATGATCACGGGAAAATGCAACTATAATTGTCTGCACTGCTTCAACGCCGCCGACAACAGCCGTCTGCAAAGCGAATTTACCCTTGAAGAAGCGGAAAAGCTCATCGAAGAAGCGGAAGCGTGCGGTATCAACGCTTTCACCATCACCGGCGGCGAGCCGATGCTCCATCCTCACTTTATGGAGATCATCCGGGGCATCTACGCCCACGGGATGTATGTGGAGGAGCTGAACACGAACGGTTTCTTTCTCACACAGCAAATTCTTGACGAAATGAAAGAAATCGGCTGCCGTCCGCTGATGAAGATATCCTTTGACGGAATAGGGCATCACGACTGGCTCCGAAACCGCAAAGGTGCGGAGAAAGATGCTCTGCGTGCCATAAAGCTGTGCATTGAAAATGGTTTTCGTGTTAAAGCACAGACCAATGTTCATCGGCTGAACGCCGATTCAATGCTCCCGACGGCAAAACTGCTTGACAGTATGGGCGTTTCAGAAATGCGTATCATCCGCACGACGGAAGCACCGCGCTGGGTGCAGAATGCCGGTAATGCCTGTCTGACACTCGAAGAATACTTCGATACGATGCTGGACTTTTTGCGGGCATATACACAAACGAGTTGCAAAATGGAGATCGATGTTTGGAACTTTGCGCATCTGTGCCCACAGAGCAGGACCTATCATCCCCGTGCTTTAGAATGCGGCGTAGGCGAATACCGGGATTCTCTCCCTGTCTGCCGGGGCAATCGCGGAATGGCAGCTGTCGGAGCAAACGGGAATCTGTATCCCTGTCACCAGATGTCCGGTTATTATGAACAGCACGGCTGGCTTCTCGGAAACGTAAAGTCGGACGGACTGCAAAAATGCCTGAAGGACAGTCCGTATCTGCATACTGTCTGTACAACGGTGAAGGATCTGGCGAAACACAATGAAAAGTGTGCGAATTGCCGATGGTTCCAATACTGCTGCGGCGGTTGTCGGGCAGTTGGATTGGCATTGACCGAAGAAATGTTCGGTTCGGATTTATCCAAATGCCTGTTCTTCGAGGGACATTATTGGCAAAAATTGGATGCAGCGCTGCCGGGCTATTACAGCGCGCACAGACAAATTCTTAATTCAGCAAAGGATGGATAAAATCCTGGAAAATCTTAATTTTCAAACAAATCAAAGAAAGGAAGAAAGAATTGCAGAACTGGGACTGACCGCGCCGGAACGCAAAGGCTTCACTGTGGTGGAATGGGGCGGCACGCTGCTTAAATAAAAAGCGCAAAAACACGACTGTAGAATATATATATACGATCACGCGAAACACGCTGACAGACTATTTCCGTACGAGAAAAGTGTTTGCCGAAATACCGGAAACCATGGTGGCTGACGCCTCTGTGGAAGACGGCGTTTGTAATGCGGAAATGCTGGAGATCCTGGCCAAGGCTCTGGAGACCCTTGATGAGCGAGAGCGGGATATCATCATCCTGCGCTTCTATTCCGGCAAAACCCTGAGGGAGATCACTGCGCAGATGGGCATACACGACCGCGTCGTATAAACAGCTGAAACAAAGAAGGGAGCGAAACGCCATGAAAACGAAAGAAGAACTGAACGCCATCAAGAATGAGGTTGAAGCGCTGAACAAAAAGGTTGCGGAGCTGAGCGAGGATGAGCTGAAAATGGTAAGCGGCGGTTTAATGGGAGCCTCCGACCACGGGATAACATATCGGAAGTATTGCTCAAATTGCGGATACATCCTTCGTGAGGTAACGCTTTCGGGGACTAAAACCCTGGTGGAGGATGGAGATCTTTTAAGCGAATGTCCGCAATGCCATGAGGTGGGAATGTGGGAATGGCACAGCGTTAATTAAGCCCACCGAGCTCGGGCCGTCGTACTATGTGAATGAACCTGTCAAGAAAAGTGCAGTCGAGAAACACCCAGAATGAGTGAGCGCCCCGT
>JAZRVX010000166.1:0-1425 GCA_045599455.1 Faecousia sp.
CCTTTCTTTTTTCTCTGTGAAGAGCGCACTTACTCACCACCTGCGAAGCAGGCGGTGGTATCCCTCCCTCCGGCCAGGCTCGTGCGCTCTGCGAGGCGGATGCGGCTCCTGCGGGAGCCTCCAGACAATGCCACATCACCTAAGGGTGCTGCTGTCATCGTCTGCGGTGCTCAAAGTGGTCTGGATCAAAATGACCCACCCCACTTCGGCACCCTGCGTAAACCTGCCACCGGCAACTTTATCGCAGTTATGGACGGAGCTTACTGCCCGTCCATTTTCTTTTTCGGAAAAGAAACAAAAACAGGTGTACGCCGTTTTAGCGTACACCGGAAAGGACGGTGAAAACGAATGGCAATTTATCATTTGGAAGCAAAGGTCGTAAGCCGTGGTAATGGGCGTTCTGCCTGTGCCGCTTCCGCCTATATGAGCTGTTCTGCCATCTATAACGATTATGACGGGGTGCAGCTTGATTACACCAGAAAGCAGGGGCTTATGTGGCAACAGGTATTTCTGCCGGAATACGCTCCTGCCGAATGGCAAGATCGTGCTGTTCTATGGAATGCCGTGGAGGAAACGGAGAAGGCGAAGGACAGCCGCCTTGCCCGTGAGTTTGTCGTTGCCCTGCCCATAGAGCTTGGGAAAGACGAATGGCAATCCCTTGTTTCTGACTTTATCCGAGAGCAGTTCGTTTCTGACGGGATGTGCGCCGACTGCGCGATCCACGATACGGACGGTCATAATCCTCACGCCCATATCCTGCTGACAGTGCGCCCGCTGGACGAACACGGCAAATGGCAGTACAAGACCGAAAAGGAATACCTCTGTGTCAGGGACGGTGAAGAACGGGGCTTTACGGCTTCCGAGTTCAAAGCGGTGCAGACAGATGGTTGGGAGAAGCAGTATCCCTACTATGTGGATAAAAAGAAAAAAGAATATCTGCCGCCTTCTGAAGCGGAAGCGCGAGGACTTGAACGAGCGGACAAGCATCCGAAAAGCACCAAGTTCGGCAGGCAAAATCCTATCGCCGAGCGCTGGAACAGCGACGAACAGCTTGTCCTCTGGCGCTCCGCGTGGGCAGATACCGTCAACCGTGCTTTGGAACACAGTGAAATTGAAGAACGAATTGACCACAGAAGTTACGCCGAGCGAGGACTTGATGAACAGCCCACCGTGCATGAGGGGGTGGAAGCCAGAGCCATGGAGCGGAAAGGTTTTGTTGCTGACCGCTGTGAGCAGAACCGGCAGATCAAGGCAGACAATGCGCTGCTGCGGGAGCTGAAAGCGACTGTCAGAAAACTCATGCAGGCAGTACGAAATACGGTTCCTGCTATGGCACGGGCACTGGAAGAACTGCGGGCGAATATGATCATTTTCCAATACAGCATCAACCGAGCGCGTACCGGAAAGAGGAAATTCTCCGACTGG
>JAZRVX010000167.1:0-1227 GCA_045599455.1 Faecousia sp.
GTTGAAGTAGAGGTAAAACTCTATGGAGGACCGAACCGACCCCCGTTGAAAAGTTGGCGGATGACTTGTGGATAGCGGAGAAATTCCAATCGAACCCGGAGATAGCTGGTTCTCCCCGAAATAGCTTTAGGGCTAGCCTCGTATATATTTGCCGGAGGTAGAGCACTGAATAGGTAAGGGACCGAGAGGTTACCAACCCTTATCAAACTGCGAATGCCGGACAAATGGTAGTACGGGAGTCAGACTGTGTGAGATAAGTCTCACGGTCAAAAGGGAAACAGCCCAGATCTGCAACTAAGGTCCCAAATATACGCTAAGTGGAGAAGGATGTGACAATGCTAAGACAACCAGGACGTTGGCTCAGAAGCAGCCACTCATTGAAAGAGTGCGTAATAGCTCACTGGTCGAGTGATGTTGCGCCGAAAATTCAACGGGGCTAAGCGTATAACCGAAGTTCAGGCATGATACGAAAGTATGATGGGTAGGGGAGCGTTCTCTGATGGGCGAAGCATCAACGAAAGTAGGTGTGGACGTCAGAGAAGTGAGAATGCCGGAATGAGTAGCGAGAATTGCGTGAGAAACGTAATGGCCGAATATCTAAGGTTTCCGGGGGTAGGTTCGTCCACCCCGGGTTAGCCGGGAGCTAAGGCGAGGCTGAGAAGCGTAGTCGATGCACATACGGTAGAGATTCCGTAGCCACTCTTAAGTTAAGTATGCTGACACGAAGGCAGATTCCAACCCGGGCGTTGGTACCGGGCGAAAGGGACTGAAACACAAGTAGGGAAGTGGGAGAAGCCGGCGGCGAGAAAAGGCATATGTATTGAGAGAGCGCCCGTACCGTAAACCGACACAGGTAGATGAGGAGAGGATCCTAAGGCCGACGGGAGAAGGGTTGTTAAGGAACTCGGCATATTAACCCCGTAACTTCGGAATAAGGGGTGCCACAGCGATGTGGCCGCAGTGAAAAGGCCCAGGCGACTGTTTAACAAAAACACAGGTCTCTGCAAAACCGTAAGGTGAAGTATAGGGGCTGACGCCTGCCCGGTGCCGGAAGGTCAAGGGGATTGCTTAGCGCAAGCGAAGGCAAGAACTTAAGCCCCGGTCAACGGCGGCCGTAACTATAACGGTCCTAAGGTAGCGAAATTCCTTGTCAGGTAAGTTCTGACCCGCACGAATGGCGTAACGATCTGGGCACTGTCTCAACAGCCCGCCCGGCGAAATTGTAGT
>JAZRVX010000168.1:0-1083 GCA_045599455.1 Faecousia sp.
AGAAAATAATATCAGAAGGAAAACAGATTAGATAGCGAAAGTCAGTGCGGTGTTTCATGCCACATTGGTGTCTTTCGCAGAAAGACGGGTTATAAAAATGAAAGTCCTCAAGCCCCGGAACTTTCTCCTGAGCCGTCCTGCACATAAGGCTGACCGTGCTTGCGGATTCGTAGGCCCCGTCCGGACGAAGGCAGACGAAGGAGAGTTCCTTGTAGTCCTCCGGTACTTCTTCCGTCATTCCCAGCGTGTACAGCTCGTAATAGCTTCGGCCTTTCTCCTGTACCTCTTTGCAGTAGTTCAGGCTGTAAAGCTCTCCGTACTTGAAGCGGTTTAAGTGCTGTTCTTTTTTCGCTTCTTTCAGTATCCCCGCCAGTGTGTCGCAGAAATCCACCGTGCGGATCTTGCTCCGCTTGGTGGGGCCAATCTCCGTCTTGTGCCTTGCCCCGTTGTATCGCATACTGCGCCGTACCGTGATGACCTGTTCTTTCAGGTCAATGTCCTGCCAGGTCAGCGCACAGACCTCTCCGATACGAAGTCCGGTGAAGTAGGCGATCTGAATGGGGAGCAGCGCCGGATTGTTCTTCTTTTTGAGCCAGTCCGTCAGAGCTACATACTGCTCGTAGGTGATAGTGGGAACAGCCAGCTCGTCGCTGTTGTCGTCCGAGAACAGTTCGTAGCTTTCCTGCTTCTTCCGCATAACCACATACTGCATAGGATTGTAACTGAGAAGTCGTTTGGGGAATACCGCAAACCGGAACGCACCTTGCAGTACCGCCGAGAAGAGGCGCATATAGCCTTTGCTGATGGGCTTGACCTCTTTGCCGTTTGCGTCTACCCCTCCGAAGGAGAGCAGATCAAGGAACGCTTGCAGATGCTCCGGGGTGATGGTTTTCAGCTTTCTCTCTCCGATGGGAAACTGCTTGATGCCTCCCACCGGCCCCTGATACGCAGATACCGTCCCGTTGCTGAGACTGCCGGGTTTCAGTTCCTCCTCCACCCACATATCTAAGAGCTGCCCCACGGTGACATTTTCGGACTTAGCAACGAACTTCTTTGCCTCATAATCCTCCATCGCCTTTCGGA
>JAZRVX010000169.1:0-27722 GCA_045599455.1 Faecousia sp.
GTTGATGGCAGATTATCCTGGGGAGTATGAATGCTACAATCGTGGCATCAGCGGCAATACTCTTCTTGACCTGAAGAACCGTTGGCAGGAAGATGCTATCAACCTTAAGCCGGATTATATTTCCATACTCGTCGGAACGAATGATGTTGACAGGTATCTATATTATCAGGAGAAACCTTTTGACATGAAGGCGTGGGAGAGTATGCTTGACTCGCTTATTGCAGACACTTACAAGCAGCTTCCTGATGTCCGCTTCATTCTTTGTACGCCGTTTGTGGCTAAGGTAGGAAAGCGTGGCGAGGATGCCAACTTTGCTCTTCGGAATAAGCTTGTCCGTGAATGTGCAGATGTGGTGGAAAGAGTAGCCAGGAAACGCAATGCAGCTGTCGTTCCGTTCAACAAGCTGTTTGGCGAACTGACCGCACCTTCATTGGACTACTGGTGTTGGGACGGCATTCATCCTACACCGGCTGGACACAAGAAGATGGCTGACCTATGGCTTGATGTTTTCCAATTGAATTATGGCAAGTAAACAGAAACATGTTTGTCGGCAGTGTGGCTATGAGGCGGAAGTCTATTCGGGCTACGGATTCTTCAAGCAGCGCATCAGTCAGGTGGTGATTATTCCAATAGCAGTCTTAACTCTCTTTCGTATTGCTTGGCGTCCTTGAATACAATGCCATTCATGCCCAAGCGTCTGCCGCCTTCGATGTTCTCTGCCCTGTCGTCCGTGAAGATGCACTCTTCGGGCTTGAGATTATACTTGCGGAAGAGACGATGGTAGATCTCTGGCTCGGGCTTGATGACTTTTTCTTCGGATGAGATGATCTGTCCGTCAAGGAGCTGAAAGATTGGGAACTGCGTCATGGTGATGTGTACCTTGCTGCACCAGTTGGTCAGTCCGTAGAGACGGTGGCCTTCGGCTTTGAGGCGGGTGAGAAGGTCGTACATGCCTTCTGTCTCATGGGTGACAATCTCGGGATAGTGGTCGCAGAAGAGGCGTATTTCGGGTTCAAAGTCAGGATTTTTTGCGATGACTTCCGCTATGATTTCGTCGAACGACTGGAGTTCACGGTCGAGACGCTGTGCGATGTTGTCATTATACAGCACAGGGAGGAAGGCGTAACAGCGCTCTGTGTCGGGGATGTATTTGCGGAAGAATGCCTCGAAATCGAAATCTACGAGTACTTTTCCGAAGTCGAATATTAGGTTCATGGTGTGGGATGTGGGGAATTAAAGCCTGACGATAATGGCAGGGAATAGTTGGGGATTAAACAGACGGCTGCGTATAGTTGAGGGTTTGGGCGAGGATGCCTTGGGAGAGTAGCTGCCGGGGAGTGCCAACGGTAAGTCCGCTCTGCTTGTCAAGGAGCCAGATGGAGTCGGAGTAGCGCAGTGCCTGCTCAAGGTCGTGGGTGGAGAGAAGGATGGTCTTGTCGTGGGTGTGGGCAAGATCGCGGAGCAGTTGCATCGTGCTTACCTTGCTCGGATAGTCAAGGAAGGATGTTGGTTCGTCGAGGAGTATGACGGGTGTCTGCTGCGCGAGTGTCTTTGCGATGAGAACTTTCTGTCGCTCTCCGTCGGAAAGTGTGGCGGCTAGGCGATGCGTATATTCCGACATGCCTACGGCTTCAAGGCTATCGGCGATGATGGTATGATCTTCGGCAGAGAGCTTTCCCCAGAAACCGGTGTAAGGGCTGCGACCGAGCGCCACGAGGTCGAAGACGGTCATGGATGGATCGGGAACGGTTGTTGGAGTGACGATGCTGAGGAGTTTTGCTTTCTCGCCAAGGGTATAGCTGCCGAGCGATTTGCCGAAGTAGCGGATGTCGCCTCCGAGAAGCGGTTGCAAGCCCGCGAGTGAGCGGAGAAGGGTGGATTTGCCACAGCCGTTGCGACCAATAAGGCTGACAAGAACTCCTTTCCCGATGCCTTCAGAAGGAGGGGTGAAAGGGATTGTGGATTTGGCGTATCCAATCTTCGTATTGATGAGCTGTATGGTTAGTTGCTGCATAAGATGAGAATTGTAGTGATGATGAGGACGGCGATGACTTCTGCCGTCAGGCATATACGGATGCTTTTCTTCATATCGGAGAAGGTGAGAGGGCGAGGATTCTCGCCGATGTACGGTTTGTAGAACTCCTTTCCGAAATAGTTGTGAGGACCTCCGAAGCGACAATCAAGGATGGAAGCGAGGGCAGCTTCCGGCCATCCGCTGTTTGGGGATGCGTGCTGAGGACCGTATTTGATTGTCCGCAACAGGTTGCGAGGGAAATGGCTAATGGGGACTCCGCTTGCGCCTGAGGCACAGCCGAAGAATGGGTAATGGATGAAGGCGGCGAGGAGGATGAGGAAAGCAGTGATGCGTGCGGGGATGTAGTTGGCGATGTCGTCAATGTGTGCCGCCCAGCAGCCGAAGTCCTTGTATCGCTCATTCTGATAGCCAATCATGGAGTCGAGAGTGTTTATCATCTTGTATGCCATGGCTCCTGGAACTCCGAGCAGAAGGAACCAGAAGAGGGGGGCGATGACACCGTCGGAGAGGTTCTCTGCAAGCGTTTCCAAAGCAGCTGTACGCACTTCCTGTTCGGAGAGATTTGCCGTGTCGCGACCAACGATTCGAGCTACCTGTCGGCGTCCTTCATCCAAGCCTCGTTCAAGGGCTTCGAAGACCATGCGAACCTCTTTGCGAAGGGTGTGACCGGCAAGGCAGAAGAAGAGGAGCAGAGCGCCTATGGCGTGAGGTAAGATGGAAGGGAATCCGAAAGCGAAACTTTCGGGAACGGTGGCTGCTTCGGGAACGGTGGTGAGGGTGAGGATGCCCCATGTGAGAATGAAGACCCCACAGATGCTTGTAAGTGAGAAAAGTGCGCCTTTGAGTTTGCGATGCTTGTCCTTGTTCAAGTGGCGTTCGCCGAAGGCTATCCATTTGCCCATATAGACGATGGGATGGGGGAGCCATGATGGGTCGCCAAGGATAAGGTCGAGAAGCCAAGCGAGGAGGAGAGTACATACGACTCCCTCCAACTCCCCCACGAGGGGGAGGGCAAACCATTCTGGATGGGAGATATAAGGGATTATTTTGAGCATCTTATCCTTTGTTTTATTGCGGTGATGAGTTGGTTGTTTTCTTCGGGCGATTGCACGGCAATGCGGAAATGCTGCGGGGTGAGGGTAGGGAAGTTGCTTGCATCGCGAATGAGTATGCCGTGATTGTTGGCGAGGTAGTCTTTCAACTCTTGAGCCGAACCTCCGCCCCCTATCTCATTACTCCTTGTAACGGAGCGGTTAGGTAGCTTGCAGAGGAGCATGTGGGAGTCGGAGTGTGCCGTTGTTATGCCGAGGGAGTTGAGTTCGGTTTCCATACGCTGTCGCTCTGCGAGGAGTGTGGCGAGAGGCAGTTGGTATTCTGCACGATAAGCAATGAGATATTTTCCCGCTTCTATGGCGAGGGCATTTACCGCCCACGGCATACGGTAAGAAGCGACTTGCTCCAGCAAGCAGCTATTGGCGATGATGTAGCCAAGACGAAGCCCTGGTACTCCGTAATCTTTCGTCATTGAGCAGAGCATGAGGGCGTTGGCGTGACTGACGATGTCAAGGGCAGAAGGCGTGGCTTGATCGGTGTAAGCGGCATAGCTGGCATCAATGACGAAGAGGTCGTTGGGATGTGAGGATATTCGGTCGAGTAGCTCCTGCTTGGGGATGACATGGCCGGTGGGGTTGTTTGGATTGCAGAGCCAGTGGATATGGGGCGCAGCCAAACTTGACTGCGAGGGTGAGGGGTGAAGACAGAAGGCGGAAGGCTTTGGGTAGGCATCAGCGTATTCGGAGAAGGTTGGTTGCGGTATGATTGGCTCATAATCCCGGAAAGTTTGGGCTATGAGATAGATGGCTTCAGTGGCACCGTTGGTTACCATAACCTCACGGCTGCCCAAGCCATGAAGGTCAGCAAGTAGTTTTTCCAGAGAGAGAGGTGAAGGCTCTGGATAGCTTGTTATGAGGTGCATGGATTTGTTCAGGTGCTCAAAGAGCCCTTGATGAGAGAAACCAGCGTAGATGTTGGATGAGAAGTTCATCCTAACATTGGCGTAATTGTGTATGTCGTCTCCGTGTCCGTTAATCATAAGAGTAAGCCCCCTAACCCATGAAGGGAGGTTTTATAAATTCTTAATGTATTCAATATCTACATGTTTGCGAACATGCTCAGCGAGGCGGTCGATTGGGTCCTGTTCATTGGAAAGAGGGCCCGAAGCGGATGCTTCGGGAACGGTGGCTATCTTTCCCGAAGGAGAAGCTTCGGGAACTGTGGCTATTTCCCCTGATGGAGAAGCTTCGGAAACGGTGGCTTTTCCCTTGAGAAGATAATCGATAACGGATTTGTTGTCGAGAATGCCGTGGATGTAGGTACCGAGAACATTTTCAGTAGTGATGTAGTTGCCAACCGTAGTGCCATCGGTGGTCATTGTGCTTTCGCCCTGGTGAATCTCATAGCCGTGGCATAGTTCGTCTTGGAAGAGGAACTCCACCTGTCGTGTTGTCTTCTCTGCCGTCATATTGGTGTTGATGTCGAGAAGACCTAAGCCTGGGAGCGATGGAATAGTACCCTCAACGCCATCTGGATCGTTGACGGTTTGTCCGAGCATCTGGAATCCGCCGCAGATGCCCACGATGGTCTTGCCTGCCTTGTGAGCCATGAGTATAGCCTTTGCCACACCGTTGCGACGCAGTTCAAGAAGGTCGTCGAGTGTGGATTTCGTGCCAGGCAGGATAATGATATCCGCCGTTTCGATATCCAAGGTGTTGTTTGAATAATAAAGGTTTACGCGCGGGTCACGCTCAAGGATGTTGAAGTCGGTGAAGTTGCTGATATGCCGTAGCATAACGACCACTATGTTTATCTTTCCTGTGACGGCAGAGTGATTCTTCTTTTCGAGTGCTACGCTGTCTTCCTCCTCGATATTGATGTTTGGCAACATAGGCACAACGCCCAGAACAGGAACTCCACAGATCTCCTCCAGCATCTTGCGACCACTTTCAAAGAGACGAATATCTCCGCGGAACTTGTTGACGATGATGCCCTTGATGCGCTTGCGGTCTTCTGGCGTCTGAAGCATAATGCTACCGTAGCAAGAGGCAAAGACGCCGCCGCGGTCGATGTCGGCAACAAGGATGACATTGGCATTAGCATAGCGTGCCATAGGCATGTTGACAAGATCGGAATCGCGCAGGTTTATCTCGCTGACGCTGCCTGCACCTTCCATGATGATTGGATTATAGCGAGCTGCCAAGCGGTCGAAAGCTTCGTGGACAGCTTGTCGCAGTTCCTCGCGTCCCTCCTTGCGGAAGTACTCGTATGCCGAACGATTGCCTATAGGTTTGCCGTTGAGTACTACCTGCGTGGTGTGCTCACTGTTAGGCTTCAGTAGAAGCGGGTTCATGTCTGTATGAGGAGGTAATCCGCAAGCTTCTGCCTGAACCGCCTGTGCACGACCTATCTCAAAACCATCGGGAGTGGCGAAGGAGTTGAGCGCCATGTTCTGCGCCTTGAACGGTGCTGGCTGATAGCCATCCTGCTTGAATATGCGGCAGAGAGCCGTGGCGATGATACTTTTGCCCACATCGCTGCCTGTGCCTACGAGCATGAGAGGTTTCATATTTTTAGCTTGTTCCATAGTGTTTCAAATCCTGTTTCTGCCCAATACCAATGGGTGTATCCGGCAATGACATTCTTGTAACTGTTGATTGGTTCGAAAGGAGTTGTGATATCGGAGTAATGGAACTCATGTCCTTTCATTCCGTTATGCTCGCGATAGCCAAGATGCAGTCGTGCGTTAGCCATAGTAGCACTGAAGGGAAAGATGCCGCACATAGGCACATCGTCAATATCCTTACAGAGATACATGAAGCCGCCACATTCGGCAAGGATATGCCCGCCTTGCTCAGCGTAATCGTGTATCTGCTGACACATGGCTTGGTTATTCTTTATCTCCGAAAGGAACAGCTCTGGATATCCTCCCGGAAGGTAAAGGAGATCGCATGGCGGCAGCTTCTCGTCGTGTAATGGCGAAAAGAAAGCCACAGTGCCAATGTCTTTCAAAGCGTCTATGTTTGCGCGGTAAGTGAAGTTGAATGCTTCGTCGCGTGCTATCAATACCCTTTTCATTTATGATTTTAACCCTGCCGAGAATGGCTGGAAATAGTTTACGGATTTATGATTCTGTCGATGTTTACATGAGCCATAACCTCGTCTGCAGCTGCGTTGATGAGGTTTTCGAGCTTTTCCATCTCAGTGATCGAAAGCCCGAGATGTCGCGATGGGACGGAGAGTTTCTCGTTGCGCTTAATGTATCCGAGACATTCCAATCCCACTTCCTCACAAGCTTGCCTTAGCATGGAGAAATGGCGTTCCGAACCAACCATGTTGAATACTACGCCTAGGATTCGTGGATTGCAACCTTCTGGCTTGAAATTCTTAAACCCATGGAGCAGCGGAGCTATGCTGTATGCCGTAGATTTTGCATTGACAAGAAGCACGACAGGAATGTCAAGAAGATCAGCTATCTCTGCACTACTGCCATGCCATCTGTCGCGACCGTCATAAAGTCCCATAACGCCCTCAACGACGCAGATGTCGGCATGATCAGCATAACGGGTGAAGATGTCCTTGACATGCTGCTTTGATGCCATCACTATGTCGAGGTTCACGCTCTCCTGTCCTGAAGCCTGACGATGGAACATCGGGTCAATGTAGTCAGGGCCGCATTTGTATGGCTGAACCTTGAGTTCCTTTCGCTTCAGGGCGCGAAGAAGCCCCATGGTGAATGTTGTCTTGCCGCAGTTGGAGTTTGTGGCTGCTATAAGTATCTTTTGCATTTACAGATATACGGATTTAAATATAATCAAACAACTTGCAGAGCAGTAGCAGTAAGATATAATTATAGGATTCCATGATGATGAATGTGGCTCCGCAGCAGTCGCCAGTATATCCTCCAATGCGATGCTTCATCCAACGGAAAAGAAGGTACAGCATCGGCGCATTGAGAGTGATGACGGAGAGTATTATTGGCAAAAGCGGAAGACTTCCACGATCATAGACAAGCTTGTTTTTTGCCGATTCTGCATTGCGAGCGTAAGGCAGGAAATATACAATCACTGAACTTACGGCTTTGCTCAGCATATCAATGCCTAAGATGGAGAGAGCCACTGCCCACGAAGGAAGGATGACGGCAAGCGACGACAGCATTGCCCAAAGCAGAAGATGATAGAGAATCAATCCGAGAACTCCGTACGAACCGATGAAGGAGTCCTTCATTATTCTCAGTGTACGCTCCCTGTCAGCTTCGTAAGAACCGGTTGAACTGCCTCCGAATCCATCGCAGAAGTCGGCAAAACCGTCTTCATGAAGTCCTCCCGTGAGCAACACTCTGCATATAATGGCGAGAATGACGGCCACATTGAAAGGAAGCAGCAATGAAGCTGCATAGAACACTACCATCATAACGCCTCCAGTCAGTAATCCAGCCAAGGGCCATAGCGGTACGATGTTCTCATAATGACGGCTCTCCAGTGTTGTCAGTCGCCAGAAAGGCAAACGGGTGAAGAAGCTCAGTGCGGCTAAGATTTGTTTCATTAGAAGTATTTTGTTATTTGTGCATGTTGGAAGTTGTCCATCTCGTTTATCATGTTGACAGCCGACTCTACGATAGGATAAGCACAGATAGCACCTGTACCTTCGCCAAGTCGAAGTCCAAGATGCAAGAGAGGGTCGGCATCCATGGCATCAAGCATGCGTTTGTGTCCGCCCTCATCACCACAATGTCCGAAGATGGCATATCTCATCACTTCAGGATTCATGCTTCTTGCTACAATCATGCATGCCGTCATGATGAAGCCGTCAACGAGAATGAGCATTCCCAGTTCCGCTGCCTTAAGCATACCGCCAACAGCCGCAGCCATCTCCATTCCGCAGAAATACTGTCCTACGGAAGGGCGTTCTGCCTGTTTCAGATAGTTCTCTACCGACTGTCTGAGCACTTCGTATTTATGACGAATACCATCGCTACCAAGTCCGCTGCCAGCACCAACGCAATCTTCAAGCGGAATGTTGAGCAGCAGGTGCATGATGACGCTGGAAGGTGATGTGTTGCCTATGCCCATCTCGCCGAACGAAACGATATTGCATCCCTCGCGATGACAATCTTCAACCATCTCAGCACCTACGGCGAGAGCCTTTTCCCACTCTTCATGCGTCATTGCCGATTCATGAATGAAATTCTTTGTTCCGTATGCAATCTTGCGATTGATAATCTTATTGTCTGTATCGTTGGAATCAGTGGCAATGAGCTGTTGCGGAAGATCGTAATCCACACCAACATCGACAATACGCAGTTTGAAACCATGCTGACGGCAGAACATGTTTACACCTCCTCCGCCACGAGTATAGTTTATCATCTGCTGCCATGTTACCTCACGAGGGGAGAAAGACACTCCCTCGCGCTCTATGCCATGGTCGCCGCCGAAGAGTATGTGACAAGGATGAGACAGACGAGGTTCCAAGGTTTGCTGCGCTGCGCAAATCTGAAAGGCGAGTGTTTCCAGTCGTCCCAACGATCCTTTTGGCTTGTTCAAGTTATCAATCTTTGACTGTATCTGTTCGTTTGTAATCATCTTTGAGGTTGTAAGGTTATAAGGTTTTGAGGTTATAAGGGGTTAAGGTTATAAGGGTTATTTTACATTCATAGGTATTCCTGATACCATAAGGGTCACTTCGTCTGCTTTAGACGCAACATATTGGTTCAGCCAACCTAAGAGGTCGGTGAATCTTCGCTGTACTGCATTACTGCTTGTACCACCCATGCCTATCTCGTTTGTCACGAAGATGAATGTGGCATCTTGCGCAGTGAATTTGTCGAACTCTTGTTTAATCTCTTCCAGCACGCATTCTACCTTTGCATCGTCACCACCTTCAAAGAAGAAGTTTGTTGCCCAAAGCGTAAGGCAGTCAATCAGTATAACCTTGCCTGTCAGAGAATGTTTAGAGAGATATTTCTCCTCTTCAATGTTCGTCCATTGCGATCCGCGTCGCTGCTGATGGATGCGTACTCGCTCACGGAAATCATCATCCCAAATATGCGCCGTAGCCATATATACAGGATTATCCGAAAGTGATAAGGCAAGTTGTTCGGCGTAAGTGCTCTTTCCTGAGCGCTGTCCGCCAGTGATTAGAATTATCTTGGACATAGCATTATCTTCGTTTTCGTTTAAGTAACACAAAGAGAGCAACAGGTGCTCCGATGAGTGCTGTCACGGAATTGATAGGTATCACACCGTTAGCTCCTGGCAGTTTGCTTACCAGATTACACATTAGGGCAAGAGCCATGCCGCACAGCATAGTAGCAGGCAGCAAGATGCGATGGTCGCTTGTCCTAAATATGCCGCGTGCAATATGCGGAACGGCAAGGCCTATGAACATTATTGGGCCACAATATGCAGTAACTACAGCGGTAAGTGTGCCAGCTATGGTTATTGTCATCATTCGTGTGCGCTTGACATTCAATCCAAGCCCAAGAGCATTGAGATCTCCCAGCAGCATCATGTTCATAGGTTTTGCAAGGAGCATGGCAAGAGGAAGGATGACGGCTGTAATGCAGAGAAAAACATTCACCTGTCCTCCTGACACACGGGAGAATGAACCTAATCCCCAGATAACATAGGCGTGAATGTCTTCTTCTGTAGAATAAGCCTTCAGCACACCGATTATCGCAGTGGCTATGTACCCTATCATTACTCCGGTGATGAGCAGTGTGGCATTTCCCGTTACTCTTTTTGACAGCCACACTATGAGCATCATGACACTCATAGCACCGGCAATAGCGGAAATGGTGATGGCGGTATTGCCTATAATACCGAATCGCGAAAGACTTACGCCTCCGATAGCTCCACTTAGCAGAAGGACAATGGCAACACCAAGGCTTGCCGCACTGGATACGCCAAGAACGGAAGGACCTGCCAAAGGGTTACGGAATATTGTCTGCATCTGAAGTCCTGCAACAGACAATCCTGCACCACATGTCATGGCGGTAAGTGCCTGTGGCAATCGGATTTTCATCACCACGGTTTCCCATAAATCGCTTCCGAAATCCACGCTACCTGTAACAATGTTGCATAGCATGAGAAGCGGAATGCAGATAAGGAGTATTATAAATAATATTGTATTCTTCATTTGAGGGCTTTTTGTTTATTTGGGGGTTGCCCTGCCGAGAATGGCAGGCAATTGTCTATTTTACTTTTGGGGATAAAGTCAATTATCGCGAACGAGTTTGACTTCCAGTTGTCTGTCGGGGAATACAGTTCGGCAGTGCTTCGTGCATTTCTGTTCTATTTCCTTGAAGAAAGATGGTGGCATCACATCCCACAGCTCGCGTGCCATATTCACTCCCCATTTGCTTAAGTCGGCTGCCACTTTATGAGAATGGGTATCAAGATGTCCGTCGGCAAGTTTCACGGCTTTGCCAATCATTATTCCTAATACAACTCGCTGGAAACCTTCCTTGTGAGCCTTCTTCAAAGCTTCGCCGATGTAGTTTCCATAGTGGATGACGCGTAGTTCGGGTTCCATGGCTTTCAGTGCATTCTCGCCTTTCTTGCCCGAAGCGAAGCCGATGGCTGTGTGACCAATAGCCTTGGCTACCTGCAGCTCACGCCCGATGCTTTCTACGAAGGCTTCGTTGCTAAGGGGAGAAACAATGCCTGATGTGCCGATGATGCTTATACCTTCCACAACACCTACTTTATGGTTGAATGTTTTATGCCACAACTCTTCGCCGTTAGCAACCGAAATCTCCACATCAACACCAGAGGATGTCATTCTGCGGATTTCATCGGTTATCATCTTGCGTGGAGTAGGGTTTATTGCTGGTTCACCAACAGCAATTCCAAGTCCTGGGAGGGTTACTCTTCCAACGCCCTTTCCTTGCAGAAAAACAATCCTTTCGTCTTCACGCAGGTTGACCTTGGCTGTTATTCTGCAACCTTTTGTCACATCGTAATCGTCGTTGCTCTCCTTGATAACCGTCGCAATGCCCTTCTCGCTGCACTCTACAGGAATTGTCAGAACCTCCCCATCAGGCAGGTTGAAGCACACTTCTTCTGGATATTCATCTGTCAACAGCGATATTAGCGCAGCCTTTGTTGCTGCAGTGGCACAAGCACCTGTGGTAAGTCCTGTCTTGAGAGGAAAGAATTCCGGCACGACACTCTGTATGGCCCTACGCAGTGTGTGTTGTCCGTTAACAAATATCCAGTTCTTTGGCAATACCGGGTATTCTACCACATAAACCTTCATGCCAAGTTCCCGTGCAGCTTGCACCTTAACTTCAAAGCCACCACTCTCTCCACTCTCTTTTGTCAGTATGGCATCGCATCCGCTTTCCATCATCATTGCCTTTTCTTCTTCCAAAGAAGGCATCGCGACTTCAGAAACCCTTGCCCCCCCTGAAACTTTTGTAACCGGATAATAGAGTAGTTTGTCTTCAGGGAAGCCATTTTTGCGAACAATATCCAAGCTCTCATTACGATGGAGGATGCGGAACATTGTGTCGTGATTCTTCCAGTAATCTTTCAGTTTTGCGATAGTATTTACGCCGGACAGCGCAAGCAACTTCTGGCATCTTATCTCTTTTACGGCTTCATTCCAATCCTTCAGGTAAGTAACATCTTTTCTGTGTTCTGAGAACTTGCGTTCTAACCTTATTACCGGCACATCGCAACAGGCAATGCTACTATGCAGAACTTCTGCAAAAGGATGGGCGGCATCAACGATACATTTAATGTCGTGACTATGGCAGAACTCTTGTATGTCTTCAGCGGTCATTGCACCTGTGAGTCGATGTCCATGATGGAGCACAACATCCTGACTACTGCTCTTCGTAGAGTAGTAGAAAGGTTTGCCCGCCTGCTCACAAACCTCAATGGCAATCCTGCCTTCTGTTGTACCGCCAAAGATTAAAACCATATAGATTTACAATTTCCCTTTTCTGAACATGTGGGTGAAATGACCGTCATAAAGTTTGCTGAGTCCTTGACGATTATCGATAGCTTCGCCAACCACAATCATTGTTGTCAGCGTGAGGTTGTTTTCTTTCAGTATGGACGCCAAATCCTTGAGTTGTCCGCGATAGATGCGCTGATCTTTCCATGTCAGTTTGTAACATGCTGCAACAGGTGTTTCTGGAGGATAGCCACCTTCCAATAACTGCTGTTGCACCTCATCAACGATACTCGCTGAGAGGAATATGCACATTGTGCTCTGATGCGAGGCAAGCAATTGCAGCTTCTCCTTATCCGGCATTGGTGTGCGACCCTCACCGCGTGTCAGTATTATTGTCTGGCAGCGTTCTGGGATAGTGAACTGCGAGCGTAATTCTGCTGCTGCAGCAAGGAATGATGATATGCCTGGAGTTATGTGGTAGTTCATTCCGTATTCATCGAAGAACGCCATCTGTTCCTGGATGGCTCCGTAGATGCATGGGTCGCCCGTATGGAGTCGTACCACGAGTTGTCCGCGATCGTAGTATTCCTTCATTAGTTGGAACTGTTCTTCAAGGTTCATGTCTGCCGATGATTTCACCGTACATTCTGTCTTGGCATAATATGTCAGTTCTTTAGGAACAAGGCTTCCGGCATAGAGTATCAGGTCAGCTTTCTCAAGGAATTTCTTGCCCCTCACACTGACAAGTTCTGGGTCGCCAGGGCCGGCACCCACGATTTCAATATGACCTGTTTTTTGTTTAGGGTTAAGGTTAATGTTAAAGTTATGGTTAAATGTCCCTATCGCCCAAGTGTAATATACGCCCTTGTAGCAACCCTTGGTTTTTTCGACAAGGAACTGTCCTCCCGCATGTGGGGGAGTTAGAGAGAGTCTTATTGCCGCAGCTTCTGCAACGCCATAACAGCCAGTAACCTCAAAGACCTTCTCCGATGGGTTTGGCACATCAATGCCAGACAGTTCTTCTGCCTTGTATATCTTCTTTTCTGCCCAAGGCAACAACACACACAGACGCTTCAGCATCGGTTCCTCTGCCTTCAGTTCAATTGTTGCAATTGCTCTTATCTGTTCTGGATTGATTCCTTTTACTTTGATGTCTTCCAGAAGTTGGTCAGCACATTGCTCTGGAGCATTCTTTTGACAACCAAATCCAAGGGTAAGTCCCTTATTCAACGCTATTGTCAATGTGTTATTATCTACTTTGATACTAACCTTGAAATAACCATCCTCAGGATTCAGCGTAACATGTTCCGGCATTGAGTCGCGCAGATACTTCGTGCCTTCATCTTCCTGACAGAGATACAGCGCTGTTGGCTCGCCGTTAATGAATGCTGCAATGGCATTATTCATTTCCTTGCGGTCAATTGGAGTTTGTCTCCATCCAAATCTTTTAGCGAGAGAGTCCAATCCCCACAATCCCATATTGTCGCTTTGAGTCGTGATGACAGCTTCCGCTCCCAATATGTCCGCAATCTTTCGTGCCAAGTCGTTCGCCCCGCCGATATGTCCCGACAGAACAGGGATGACATATTTGCCTGTAGAATCCACGCACACCACAGCAGGATCAGTGTATTTGTCCTCCACCATAGGCATAATCTTCCTTACGCAGATGCCCAAAGCACCCACGAATACTATTGCCTCACCCTCGTGATGTATATCCTTCTTCTCAAGAATGTCGGCAATGCCCTTGCCTTGCTCGTTTATGTATTTATAGTGAATCATTGTGCCTTGATAATGTATATTGGATTATGTTCATCAACAGCCATGCGTATGCATGATGCTACCTGCATTCCCACTTCAGAGATACCTTCCTCAAACATCCTCTTGCTTTCCTCAGAGACGGAGTTGAATACTATGCAGCAATCTTCCTTCATAACTCCTTTCAGCTTATGGATCATCTCTTTCAGTTTGCCACCATGACCGCCAATGAAAACAGCGTCTGGAGCAGGGTTGGGGGTAAGGTCTTGCTCAAGGAAATCGCCAATGACAGATGTGATGCCAGGCGTACCGAACTTGGTGCAATTGGCGTGGATGAGATTGCGTCCTTCCTCACGGATTTCAAACGCCGTTATCTTAAGGTGCGGAAACTGCAGCTTCGCCTCGATGCTAACGCTTCCTGTGCAGAAGCCAATGTCCCAAAAGGATTCCTTGTCATGAAGGTCGAGCATGGATAGCGAAGTCAGTCGGATCGGCATCTTCGTTATCATCTTTGACCTTCCGTTCAGAAGATGAAACTCCTGCTCAGGTATTCCGAAAGGATGTTTTCTCTTTTCTTTGCGCTGCAGCATTATGCAGTTAGGGACGCTGTATTCACGTACGGACAGAAATTCTTCAACATGCTCCAACTGCTCGTTGCCAAGATTTTCCCCAACCGTCATGACATAGTTGTCATAGCCGTATTCCATCATTCTCTGCCAGATGGCGTTTGGCGTCTTGTTGCGATCGGTCAGACAACCTATGAGTGGCTCGCCATTGATGAGTGCCTCGTCAAACTTATCCCAAGGTCTTCCTGTAAGAGATACGACGCGCATATCCTGATATGGAAGCTTCATCCTGTGGGCAAGTAGCTGAAGAGAGTTGAAGCTTGGATAGACATTCATCTCACATTCAGGACATTCCCTCTGTACCGTAGCAGCAAAGCCGTAGAACAAAGGATCGCCTGAAGCAAAGATCACGATATCATCATGCTCTTCATATTTCTTGAAAACATCAGACAGAGGTACCGTTATGTCTATCCAGATACTGTCGACAGGCAGATGCTTCAGCATTATCTCGTGATGGCGCTTTCCTCCAGAGAACACCTTTCCCTCAGAGATAATTTTCATTACCTCTGGTTGAAACCACTGCTGATGAGAATCGGTTATGCCTATGATACTACAAAAGAACATTCTTGTTTTTGTTTTTTGAATAATTACGCATTATGAATTACGCATTATACATCCCGTCCAGGTCTTAGTTGTTCGGCATCATCAAAGGTCAGTATGCTGTTGACGAGAGTTGCCGCCAGATTGCTACCGCCTTTGCGTCCTTCTATGAGAATCTTAGGAATATCTGTAAATGGTTTAGCAGCGTGTTTGCTTTCTTCCACATGCACGAATCCTACTGGTGCTCCGACGATACCTTCTGGCTTGCATTTTCCCTTGCGTATCAGTTCGCAGAGTTCCAAGAGAGCAGTAGGTGCATTGCCAAAAGCAAATAGCACGCCTTTTCCTTCTGGATAATCCTCAAGTGCGAGTCGGATGCCTGCTTGAGCACGAGTGATATTCTGAGCCTTAGCCATCTCTGCGCCACGAGGGTCACTGATGTATGAACGCACTTCAATGCCGAGGCGTTCCAAAGCTCCCTTGCGTATGCCTGATGCCACCATGCTGACATCTGTTACGATGGCTTTTATCCGTCCTGATGCCACTTTATTGTATAGAATCTCCGTTGCCTTATCATCCATCCAAAGCAGGTTCTCCATGTCAAAATCGGCAGTCGTGTGAACAGCATGAAGCATTGGCCAAAGTTTCCAAACCTCAACATCAGGGTTCTTAAGTTCCTTTCGGATTGTTTGGAAGGATTTAATCATTATTGATTGTCCAACATTCTTTCCTTCATCTTCATGCTGGCGGTAATAGCCGCGTGGAGTGATGAACTTTCCATTCCACTGGTATGACTGACTATTGCCAATGATGACAATAGTGAACATGTCAACTTCCTCTGGGTCAAACTCAGCGAGTGTAGTTATCCTTACCTCCTGCTCCTCGCGACCTGCCTGACGGACATATCCAACAGTAGTGTCCTCCTTGCGCTCCTGCATGAATATCTCCTTTAGGCGGTGGAGCTGCCAGTAACGGCCGTTGCTCTTAGGGTTGTAAACAGCTGTGATGAAATCTCCAGTGGCAGCAGCCTTTATACGCTTCTCGATCAACTGCCATGGAGTCATCAGATCGCTCATGCTGATAACGCAGAAGTCATGTCCCATAGGAGCACCAAGCAATGACGCTGCCTTTTGGAAAGCACTGATGCCAGGAAGGGGAATGATCTCAATGGATTTATGATTTACAGATTCGCAATTTACTGATTCACGATTTGCAGATTCGCGTTCCTTCTTCATCTCGTAAATCAGCGGTGTCATGCCGTAGATACCTGCATCTCCACTTGAAATTACGCACACCGTTTTGCCACTTTCTGCCAAACGGAAAGCTTCCTCTGCACGGTCGCGTTCTTTCTTCATACCCGTGTCAATGCACTCCGTTCCTGGTATAAGGTATGGAGTGATGAACTGAAAGTAATATTTATATCCGACAATGACATCGCTGTCTTTTATTGCAGCAATGACAGCTGGAGTGATGTCATCAGGAGAACCAGGACCTATGCCGGCAACATATATTTTCATAGAATGACTATAATTTATATGAGGATTTAACTCCCTCGCCCCCGTTCGGGGTGGGGGGCTTTGGAGGGTTGGGGAGGGGCTTCTATTTTGTGAATCTTAAAGCTATTGAGAGCATTACGGAGCGTCCTGGAGTAACCGTAGAGAAGTTTGAGTTCCAGTATGATGTATCACGCTTGTTGAATATGTTTTCGATACCAAGAGATGGCTCTACGACAATCTGCTTCAGTGTGAAGGTATGCTTGGTGTTGATGTCCCAATGTTGGTACTCTGGAGCATAGCCGTAAGTGCTTGAATAGCGGCGGCTTTGGATATGTCCATTGATGTTTACATTGAGGGCATAGTTGTTCCAAGTGTGGTTCCATGCAGCATGAACATTTGATACATTTTTCACGCTCTTGTCAACAGGAGATTCCGTTATCTCGTACTCCTGAGTTTTGGTGTTGAGAGTCTTTGTCTTGGCGTTAGTGTTGTTGAAAGTGTGACCAAGGGCAAGGGTGAATCCTGCTGGGAGCAACAGTTTTACATTTGCAGAGATTCCCTTTATCGTCGCTTCATCAATGTTGTCACGCTGACGGATTGTTGTCCATCCTTCTGCAAAGAGGTCCGACAGATGACTATCCGCATCAATTTCCGCTTGTGTCATTGTGCGGTAGTTTATCATGTTTCGGATATTATTGATAAATCCCGTTACGCTTGCGCTCATCCACTTGTTTGTGTATTCGATGTTTGCATTCAAGAAATCATTCTTTTCTGGTTTCAAGCTTGTATTGTTGATAGTGTAGCGTGAAGAAGTCTTTGCCTGATCAGTAGCGTAAAGCTGCGAGAGAGTAGGGGTGCGGTAACCTCCTGCATAGCTGGCACGCAGACGAAGTGGCCCTACATGATAGAAGAGGGCAAGGTTTGGCGTTACATTGCTGCCGAAGTTATTGTTGTAGGTATAGCGTAAGCCGAGCACTGCCTCAAGATTCTTGATGATTCTGATTTCGTCCTGGGCAAAGACATTGTAAGTGTATGTCTTCTCGCTGTCAATGTTGTCGGATGTGCTATTGAGGCTTTCCTGAATGAGTTCAACGCCGCCGGAGAGCTTGTTCCAATCGTTAAGACGGAAGATGCCCTTGAGTGTCTCGTTGTAGTAGTGAGTGCGCTTGCGAGTTTCGTCGTAAGCTTCTTTATCGGCTGTCTGCCAGTAGTCGTATGCTGAGTTGAAGTTGTCTGTATAGACATCAAGGTAGATATGAGTGTTGCGGTTAGGCACCCAGCGTGCACCAGCACCGATGTTGTACGACTCATGATGCAAGTCGTAAGTATAAGCCTGCTTTGGAGTATATGTATAGTTCGTTACCTTATTGCCATCGGCATCGGTGGTTGTCTTCTTTGACTGTGTGAAATACTGGGCATTGCGGTCGCGAAGAGTGGAGTAATCATAGTAATTACCCTTGGCATACACATCAAGCTGGTCGCTGAAACGCCATTCGAATCGCTGGCTAATGTTATCCGACTTGAAGCCAGTTGACATAGGCCTTCCTGTAAGTTTATAAACCTCTTTGTCACCTTCACTGAAAGCCTGATAGCGGTTTACTGACCAGTTGTCTGCCTGCTGATGTGTGTAGGATGTATAGCTTGAGAACTTACCTTGCGTAATGTCGATATTTATGTCGTCAGTCATGCGACCTTTGCTCTTGAATTGTGAGTTTGTGGAGACCTGAAGGCTGTTCTTTGCCTCGTCTGTAATGATGTTGACGACACCGGCAATAGCTTCGCTACCATAGAGAGCGCTTGCTGCACCAGAGAGAATTTCTATTCGTTTGATGTTGGCAATGCTTATTCTGTTCCAACGGTCGTCTCCGCTGATGCGTTTACCGTTTTCAAGGATAAGTAGATAGTCGTCGCTCACACCATTGAAGTTTATGGTAGTACCCATGCCGTTTGTGTGGGTTGTTATATTGCTGGTGAGCTTAGTGAGAGCGTCTTGAAGGTTTGTAACCTGAGCGCTTTGTAGCTCTTCAGCACTGATTACCTTTACGGCAACAGGAGAGTTGTCTGCGCGGTGATAAGTTCCTGTACCGGTAACTGTAACAGGATTGAGAGTGATTGTACGAAGGCTATCATTCTGCGCTTGCGCTATAGTGGCAAAGCAGAGGATAGCGGCTATAAGTAATGAACTTTTTGTCATTTATGGTTATAGTTTCGTTTCTTGGAAACCCTGCTGATGACAGCAGGGAAGAGTCTATTTTGTTTTTTTAGTTTTGGGTTGTTCTTCTCCAAATGGAGTCTTGTATGTTATTGTCAACATTTAGCTTTCGAGCCAATACGAAGAAATAGTCGCTGAGACGGTTTATGTATGCTGTAACATTATCGTCAACAACAGCTCCTGTCTTTGCCAATCGCAGTATGCAGCGCTCTGCTTTGCGGCATACCGTACGGCAGACATGTGCAAAGGAAGCTCCGCGCGATCCGCCAGGAAGAATGAAGAGTTTCAACGGAGGCAGAAGTTCCTGTAAGCGGTCAATTTCATGTTCTATATTCTCCACCATTTCCGGGGTAACGATATTGCCTTGGCGAACCTCGCGCTGAGAGTTGTCTGTAGCAAGATAACCTCCAACGACAAACAGTTTTCCCTGAATGTCTATGAGGAAGTCAATGTCTTTCTGGTCAGTACAGTATGTGATAAGTACACCGACAAAGGAGTTCAGTTCATCCACGGTACCGTAGCTTTCCAACCTTTCGCAGCATTTGCTTACACGCTGTCCTCCAACGAGAGAGGTTTCACCTTTGTCACCTGTCTTTGTATATACCTTCATTTGGATTTTTTGTTTTAAGGTAGCAATTATCCGAACTCGGCTAATTGATGATTAATTCTTTTATTTGATGAGCTTGTAGTATTTGGGTTCGTAGTGCGGAAGGAGTTCCGGGTGGAAAGCCTTTACGAAATCTGCGAGAAGGAAATGTGGCTGTACGCCAGCAAGTTCGCGGTAAGGTGTCTTGCTAAGGTTGCAGAATACTACAGTCTTCTTTTTGTAGGCATTCATCGTTGCATATCGTTCGTCCTCGGCTGCCAGTGTAGAGAGGGTGAAATCTCCGTTGAAAGAACCGTCTGTCTGCCAGAAGTCGGCATTGAGACCTTTGGCATAAACCGCTTCAAAGTCTTGCGTCACGCCACCAGATTCCTTGTTGTCCTTCATTACATAGTCGGCGCCAGCGTCCTTGAAAAGTTGTGCCATATAGCTGTTGCCTCCAACGAAATACCAACCATTTCGCAATTGTCGTCCACTGATTACTGTTGGTAGTTTTGACTTCTTTGCATAAGCCTTCTCCACCTCCTGTCTCAGCACAGTGTATTTCTGTTCAATGTCAGCGAATACGGCATTTGCTCTTTGAGTTTCACCTGTCAGAAGCCCTATAAGCTTTATCCATTCTGCTTGGGCAAGAGGGTGAGTTTCCTTATAGCCGTGGTGTGGAATAAGCGGAATGTTACACTCTTTCAGCGATTCAAAACCGCCAAATTTGCTTGCACTGACGAGGATATAATCCGGGCGTGCTGCAAGTACACTCTCAACATCGAAGTTGCCTTCCTTGCCGATGGTTACAGTTTGTCCGTCTTCCATCTGCTGTACTATTCTTGCAGAGAATACGTTACGGAGGGAGTTGATGCCTACGATGTACTCCTCTATGCCGAGAGTTTCGAAATTGCCGAGCTGAAGAGCTGTGGTGCAGATGAATCTTGAAGCAGGTTTCGTGATGACGAATGTCTCGCTGGGAGCATTCTTAATGGTTGGGTCGGGATTACTGATTGTAACGTGAATACCATCCTGATGATAATCCACTTTCAAGCCTTTGGCATACTTGATTTCCACTATTTCGCTATAGCTTTCAGCACGCTTCAGCACCGAGTCGTGCTCATGGAAAAGATGGTCGGCGAGGAGTATTTTTTCATTGTCCTGAGTGACGCTGCATGATGCCATCAGAACTGCTATTTGTATGATGAAGAAGAAGTTTTTCATTTGCGTCTTATAAAACGGCAAAAGATAGGAACGCTGAAATAGAGGTTTCAGCGGTCCTATCTGATGTTTTTTATTTTAATTCAACTTTCGCAAGCTCAAGTTGAGGCTAAAGGGTAAAGGCTAAAGGGTAAAGGCATCCATGCGGATTGGATGCTAACAAATCTTCACCTTACATCTTGTCAGGTGGAAAGGCCTTTAGCCTTTAGCTTTTAGCCTTTACCCTTCGCAAGCTCACTTGCGAAACTATTAATTATTACTCTGGGTTCATTGAGTGGTAAGCATCTTCGAGGAGCTCAGCTTCCTTAGTGTGCTCAATCCATACCTGACGTATGCTTGGGAACTCAAGAAGACCCTTGAGAGTGCAGTTGTTGTCAGTAACCTTGAAGCCCTTATGAGCGAAGTAGCACTTCCAGCTTGTTTCCTCAGCTTCGCCTTCTTCGTTGAGTTCGAAATCCTGTGCTTTCTCGTCCCATGCTTCATCGTCATCACCTGCCATATCGTTGTGAGCGTGGTCACCAGCGATAGACATAAGAGGATAGAGATACATATCGCCAGAAGTGATACCAGCTTTCTTCATACGCTCGTAAACGAATGGCTTGAAGTTTTCTGGCTGGTCAACGCAACCTACGAAATAGTTCTTGTTGAGCTTCTGAAGAGCTTCCTCAAGTTGGTTGTAGCGGATGTTAGCCTTGAAAGTGTCGTAAGAGTCAGGGTTACCATGACCCATGAAAGCAACAACACCCTTTGCAGCCTGTGCACCAGCAATCTTGTGGAGCTCAGCAGCAACAGCAGGAACATCCTCATCAGGGTTGTTGAGCAATGGAAGACCGAGGTGGATCTCTACCTTGCTGAGATAATCGTCATCAAGGCGTGCATCAAACATGTAACCATTGTTAGCGAACTTCTTTACACAAGCCACTACAGCAGCGAACTCCTCACCAGGAATAACCTGAAGAGACTGTACTGTAATCTTCTTGTACTGAGCCTTGCCAAGAGCGTGAAGCCAGTAGTTTGGTGAATAGTAGTCGCGCTTTACAATTTCGCCCTTTTCGTTCTCGTTCTCACCAACGTGTGCACGGTTGATACAGATGTCTGATGAGAATGAGAGGTAAACGTCACAGTTTGGGAATGCTGCCTTGTAAGCTTCAACAGTTGCGTCAAAAGCCTTGAAAGCGTTGTCCCATGTAGAACCGAAAGCAACGAGGAGGATAGCATTGTCGTGCTTCTTAGCCTTCGCTACCTGGTTGTCAACGAGAGCAAACTCAGAGTTGTAACGCTCTTCTACCTTAGTTTCTTCATCGCTACAAGCGGTGAATGCAAATGCTGCCATTGCTGCTACAGCAAGGAGCATGAAAGATTTAATCTTCTTCATGTGCTGTTTGTTTTTTAATTTTGGTGTTAATTCTGTTTTTTCCCTTATTGTATTTTATGCTGCATGAAACGAACACATTCGTGCCACAAGCAGTAGTTCCAAGATGATATGGACGCATCGTGCGGTCAACGTAATTGAAAATGTTGTCAACACCAGCTTCAATGTGCCATGTCAGTGGCGCGTTGCTGCGACTGAAGTCGTGGCTTGTGGACAGTTTCCATATCTGGAAAGCCTTGCCGTTGCCATCCGTCTGATAGTAGCGCATGCTGCTTCCGCGACCGTAAAGACCTGCCGAAAGACGGTATGAAGGTGTGAAGCGGTGGTTCCAAGTGGCAAAGGCGTTCCATTTGTGGTGAGCCATGCCGTCGATAGTCACCTTGATGTATCGGTTCTTTGCCTCGTTGTAGAGTTCTGCATCCGTATCGAGATAGCTGTAGTTTCCGCCAACCGTCCATTCTTTCGTTATGCTGTAGTTCACATTTGCATCCACGCCGTATGTCTTGGCACGATCCGTATTCTTGTACATCTTTGGAACAATCTGCATGCTTCCGTCGCCAAGATAAACCATTGCATCTGCTGGTATCTCGCCAATGCCTACCGGCACGAGGGCTATCATGTTGTCGAGATTGTTGAAATAAGCCGTAACGGAAGCTGTAAACTTGTTGCTGCGATATTCCAATCCCACGGAATAATAGTTGCTCGTCTGTGCCTTAAGGTTCTCGTTGCCCATGTAGTAATATGTGCTTGAACCCATGGAACGAAGGTAGTGGTAGTTGAGTTCCTTTGGAGTAGGCGACTTGAATCCTTGACTCCATCCAGCGCGTATGCGGAAATCTCCGAGCGATGCCATTGCACTGAGCTTTGGAGTAGCGCGGAAACCGAATGCTGCGTTCTGGTTGAGTCGCAATCCTGCAGTGATGTTAAGCCATGTGAGAGGGGTTATCTCGTCCTGAGCATACAGAGCAGCTGTCCAGTCGCTTGCTTCTGCGTCCTTCACTCTCAGTGGAGCTTCAAGATAGTCGTAGCGATATTCCGCGCCGCCGGTCAGTATGTTCATCTCTCCGAGGTAGAACACGCCCTTTGCAGCAGCCATGATTCTCTGCTGATCACTTTGCAAACTCTTGTCGCCAGGGTAATAAGGATAGTCATGTTCCAACTTGCCGTTGTAATAGATGTCACCGTAAACCTTGTCCGTGTAGTTGTAGAAGTAGGCGTGCTTGTTCCAATCTATGTCCAAGGTCACGGCATCCTGTCCGCGTTCTTTCTTCGCCAGCAACCATTTTCCACCTACGGAAGCACTGGCGTTCTTGTACATCAGGTCGTAGCCGTTCTGCACTATGGATGCTCGCTGCGCATCGTGTGGGCGCATGATATCCTTTTTATAAAGTGAACCTTCTGCGTAGAGTTCAAGAGGTTTTATTGGTTTCCAGGTAAGTCTCTCTGCCACTTGCCAGTTCAGATGCTTGTTGGAAGTCTTGTTCTTGCTATCCGTGATGACCTGCGCCTCGGCATATTCGTTAGTGGTGTTCTGCCAACCGCTTGAAGTTGGAAGTTGGAAGTTAGTGTATGATTGCACCTTTCCGAAAGCAATGCCCACGCCATTGTGCTGACGGAAGTCATAATCCATGCCACCTCCCGATGCAAATCGTGAAGTGTTTTCGAGGAGAACAGTTTCCGTGTCATGTTTCTTCGTGATGATGTTCACCACACCAGCAATGGCATCGCTACCGTAAAGTGCAGATTGCGCACCCTTCACAATCTCAATGCGTTCAATGTTGTGAGGGTCGATGAGAGAAAGGTCATTGTCACCGCCATTGTCGCCGTGGATGCGCTTGCCGTCTATGAGAACAAGGATATAGTTGTTGCCCAAGCCTCCCAGCTGCATCTGGCTACCCATGTCGCTCTCGTTGAATGCGAAAGAGGCAGTAAGACCACCGAGAATTTCTTCGATGCTCTTGCCAGCGTAGCTCTCTATCATCTTGCGTGTGATGACCTCCGTCTGTACGGGAGCGTTTTTCAGCAGATGCTTTGTGCCGGTACCAGTGACCACAACCTCACCCAGAGCGACAACCTTGTCCTGTTGCCGCTCGGTGCTGTTATCACTTTGTGCCATAGCGCACAAAGACACACAACACAGTAATACTGTGAGGCTAATGATATGTGTAAAGTTTTTTGTTAGCATAAGTAGATAACTCCTATCCTGGGAGTTTTTGCATCACTTAATTGGATGTGGCAGGTCTTCTGGCTTCCCAACGAACCAACGCCTTCCCGATCTATGATCAGTGGCATGTAATGTTGGCTCAACAATAGGGTTACAGCTGCAGGAACAGCTCAGGTATCTCACCTGATTCCCTTGCACATGAGCAGTGTCATGTTACCAAATCCGCTGCAAAATTAGTGTTTTTTTACATAAACAACATAACTCCTACATGCTTTCATTCTGCACTTCAATACTTTTTAACATTTGTCAATAATTCAACTGTTACATTACATAAACAGATAGAATCAAAGGGACGTATCCATTTGAATCGATAAAAAACTCCCGATAAAACGCCTCAAAAAATGCATTTTTTGAGACGTTTTTCCTATACTTTTTGATACGTTTTCCTATGGGTATGAATACTCTTACGAGAAGTCAATTGTCAATTGCCCGGAGGCTTTTTCTTTCATCGGCTTAATCATACTTTGAATGTATTTTCTCTCATCGTCAGTAATGCCGTACATTTCGTATAGCATTTCATCTGTCCAAGGGTGAGAGAAATCTTGCATCGGAACATAGTGATAAACGCCAACTAATGCGTCTTGGGTAATCTTCATTGAGGACACAAGAATGCGGAATACTCTCGTTCGGAGGTACGACACGAAATTTTCTGCCTTAACCAATGGTGTTGTTTCCTGCTCATCACTCGATTCCACTCCAAAAGAAGCATAAACATAGGTCTGGGAACATACAGAGTTGCCCTCTGCAATTATTGGCTGACCAAGAATCAATTAAGTACTCATCAAAACTCTTGTCTGATCAGCTTGATTTGCAAACCTTAACACAGCTTCTAACTGAAGTCTTTCAAAAACTTCCTTGCTGATCAGATTATTCACCACCCCTTTACATTTCTTGGTCACAATCTCCGAAACTTCATTTACCGTGAGTTCATGAGGATTGTTATGAAATATGAGGTTGTTATGTGACATGTTGATTTCAAGTTGCATTCTCGCTGAGCGTGTCAAAGAATCACTAAGCGCACTCAATACTTTCATATCTAATCCGAGACAACCTGCCAACTCTTCGTCATCGGAATTGCTCTTTATTGCTGCAATGGCATCATTCAATGATGCTATCTCACTATTACTGAATAGAGAAAACAGTAGTAGGAGAGAATAGACATTGACAATGTCTTTGTCAGTTATTGAATGAGTTGTAGTTTTTCTCATATTGTTGACCAGTTATCAGAATTTAGTGTAAGTGAATCATGTGGTCAGGTTCCTCTACACACCAGATATGAGTACCCCATACAAGCTCATTTGCTATTTTAGCATACTCTGATCGGTTTTGATACACAAAGATGTAAACACGTTCCATTTGACACTTTGAGAACTGTGACTCCATCGTATCAACATAAGATTTCGTGTTTCTTGACTTCAAATTTGTCGCAGTTATTACATACATACAGTTTACTGATTTATCGTATGCGAGAACGTCAGGCATTTCGTACAATCTCACGTTACAAGAGCCTGCTTCATTTGGAGTAATGATTTCTGCATTATTGCAATGTAAAGAGAGTAACCTTGAAATATTCTTCAAATCCATATTGATTACTATTAGTTCATTTCAACATTCTTCTATAAGCGAGAAATCTACCACTTTTTTCTTCTCCATACTGCAAGAGGAGTCTTCTCTTGGCTCGTCATCAAACAACGATGGAATCATGTCTGTCTGCTGCTTTTTCTTGCTTACATAATCACCCATTGGTTTGGTTCCATTTTCAAAACGGTCTAGAATGGTTTGTATTGATTCATCACCAATATCTACCCCAATCCATTGGCGACCAAGTTCCTCTGCAGCAGCTAATGTGGTTCCAGAACCAGCAAAGCAGTCAAGTACTAAATCGCCAGGATTTGATGACGTGGTTATGATTCGCTTTAGCATTTCATAATTCTTTTCAGTTGGATATCCAGTTATGCATGTATTTTGATTATTCACATCAATATAATCAAGCCAGATGTCCTGGACAGGTACCCCTTTGCTCTCATCAAGATAAACCTTTCGACGGGGATTGCCGTTGGCTGACCAATGAATTTCACCACGTGCATCCATTTCGTCAAGTTTGTCTGGAGTGTATTGCCAATGCTTGCCTTCTGGTGGCATAAGACCTCGCCAAGGACCGCCCGTTGCTCCGTTGCGAGTGCCAGGAGCATGGCAAGGTACACGTTTATGTCTTCTGCCAGTTCCTTCTTCAATGAACGGATACTCCTTTAGTACTTTATCATCAGCCCATTCTTCGTATGGACGGTTCCATACAGGATTGTCTGTTTTGGTATAGAAAAGAATATAATCGGAAATATTACCATAGGTCTTACGGGTGAAATTCTTTGACTTACATTTTTTACGGGTAATCATTCCCTTAAAATTCTGCATACCAAAAATCTCATCCATCATGACTTTAACATGAAATACCATATTGCTGTCAAGATGAACGTAAATCGATCCCGAGGGAGAGAGAAGTTTATACATCAGTTCGAGCCTTGCTCGCATAAACGCCAGATAACTGTCGATAGTGAAGTTATCTTCGTATGCGTGCTTGAAATCACGTGTTTCAAAGGCTCCACCAGTATTGTAAGGAGGATCAATATAAATAAGGTTCACCTTTCCGCAAACCTTCTCATCGTTCAAAAGATGATGAAGCACATCTATGTTGTCTGCATGGTAAAGACGTTTAATGTCCTCACCAGTATATTCGCGTACTTTTCTGAAATGCACCTCGTTTTGAGGTACTATATTTAGTGCGTGAATTGACATCAGGTTATTTGAAGAAACACTTACTGCCATTTTCTATTTACTTTTGGTTTAACCACTTTTCTGTTAGACGAGTTGTAAGCATTCTCAAAGTAATAACCATCACACGGTCAGGGCTAACCTGCTCCAGTTTTGAATAATCATCCCACATGCTTCCCAACAGCAAGCCTGGGCCATCGTTGAGAAAAATAACCTTTGTGCTAAGACCTTTAGATGTGGTATAAGCGAGAATCTCCTTTGCACAATTCATGTAACCGCCTGTACGGTCATCTTCTTGCGCACCACCTCTGTCACTATCATAACGTGCAAGTCCTATAGCAACAACATTACCTTTTTTATCCTTTACTACAAAATCTACGGGTCTTGAAGGATTCGGATAGTCTTCAAACACGTCCTTTAACTGTACATCAGCCCCAGCTCTTTCAGGACCTTCTATGACAAGTTTTGAAAATTTCTGTCTGAACATGCTGAAGAATTTTTCGGTCAGATTATAACCTTTCTGCCCTCTATCCTTATACTCCCAAAGCACCGCGCATAATGCTTCGTCAGGCAAAGGACGACTATTGAATGCAGCTTGCACTCGATCAATCGTTCTAAAATCCTTGCCGTATTGTTTGCATACCATCGGGATAATGCTCTTTTTCTTGAGCATCTCAACTGGTGTATCAGGTGAAACATACTTTCGGAAAACACGGAGAAGTTGAATACGCATCCATGCTTCCTTTAGCTTCGTAATCTCCTCTAGAAGACGAATTGAGGATTCTGAAGTCTTTACTAATTGGCCAAAGTAAACAAGTACCGGCTTGTATAACTCACAAGCTTCTACTAAAATATCAGGATAGAACTCACCATTGGCCATAGTAATCTGGTTTGGTGCATCTTTTTTATAATCTGCAAATGATTTCATA
>JAZRVX010000170.1:0-78971 GCA_045599455.1 Faecousia sp.
CTTCCCCTGGAGCATGATCGATAAGATCACTCCCAGACCCGACGCACAGGTTGAGGCACTTCTTGCAGCTGACGGCATCGAGGAGCTCGACGCAGTTATCACCTCCAAGAACACCTACATCGCTCCCTTCGTAAACGCTGAGGAGTGTGAGTACCTGGTAATCGAGGATCTCTTCCCCAACGGCAGACCCGCTATCGACAAGGGCGGCATCATCTTTACCGATCGTGCAACCGTTGACAAGGTTGAGAAGATGAAGGTTTGTACCTGCTTAAATCCTCTTCACACCACCCTGGCTGTATACGGCTGTCTGCTTGGCTACACCCTGATCTCCGCAGAGATGAAGGATCCTCAGTTAAAGAAGTTCGTTGAGACCGTTGGTTATGTTGAGGGTCTTCCCGTAGTAGTTAACCCCGGCATCCTTGATCCCAAGAAGTTCATCGATGAAGTAGTTAACATCCGTATCCCCAATCCCTTCCTTCCCGACACCCCTCAGCGTATCGCTACCGATACTTCCCAGAAGTTGGCTATCCGCTTCGGTGAGACCCTGCGCAAGTATGACGAGCGCGGTCTCGACAAGTCCAACCTGGTTCTGATTCCTCTGGTGCTGGCCGGCTACGCCCGCTACATCAAGGGTATCGACGATGAGGGCAAGGCATTCGAGTGCAGCCCCGATCCTCTGCTTGCCGAGCTGCAGCCCATCGTGGCCGGCCTGGAGGTCAAGGAAGGCGAGCAGGACTTCTCCTGCCTGAAGACTCTGTATGCCCGCACCGATGTGTTCGGCGTGGATATCTACGCACTGGGCATCGGCGAACAGGTCGAGGGCATGGTCAAGGAGCTGTATGCAGGTAAGGGCGCTGTGCGCAAGACCCTGCACAAGTATGTTTCCGCCCGCTGATATCGCGCACAGAATCTTTGCATAATTTTAAGCCCGGCTCTTCGGAGCCGGGCTTTTCTGTTGTGAGGAGAAATGTAAGAGAGAATAAGGAATCTTTCGCGCACTTCGTGCGCAGTTATCAGTTGTCAGGCATCCGTTATCAGTGGCCGTAAAATCGGTTCATAGCTTCTTGTTTACACATTCAAAAACCGATGCCTGACGGCTGAAGCTTTAACAGCTACGCCGTTAAAGCTTCCTTTAGTTCAGTTCAAACCCATTTTCGTCCATGGTAAGAGTGCTGCCATAGTAGCAGGCCATGGCCTTTTCCAAATCCATGCAGTCGCGCATGGCGCAGGATTCAAAGGCGGAGTGCATGGCAAGCTGGGGAAGTCCGATATCCACCGTGGGCACACTGACCTGACTTAAAGAGATGCAGCCCAGTGTGCTGCCGCCGGGAATGTCTGCACGGTTGCAGTAGGTCTGCACATTCACACCTGCTTTGCGGCAGACGGTACGCCAGAGAGCTGCCCCCAGTCCGTCAGTGCAGTATTTGAGCGTGGCATTGAATTTCAGCAGCACGCCGCTGCCGAGCCGGGGGGCGTTAGAGGGGTCTGAAAGCTCCGGGTGGTTGGGGTGGAGGGCATGGCCGTTGTCCGCACTGATAAGGAAGGAATTGGCCAGCAGACACCGCAGGGAAAGGTTCCGGCTTTCCGCAATCCGTTCACACACATCCCGCAGTATGGTGGATGCGGCACCCTGCACGGAGGAGGAACCCACTTCCTCGCTGTCCAGAGCGGCAAATACCGCGCAGTTGTGGGCACTTGTACCGGCGTTCAGGAAGCCCTGCAAACAGCCGTGGAGGGCTGCTAAGTCATCCAGCGCCTGCCCTGCGATATATTCGTCCGCAATGCCCCAGATGCCTGCCTTCTGACGCACATAGAGAGTCAGGTCGTGCCCCAGCACCTTGCCGCCGGCCTCGCGTTCCAGTAGCTTGGCAAATGCACCGGCGGTTTCGGCAGAGCCGAGAAGGGGGATGGTGTCCACTGCGGGATTCCACTTGTAGCCGTCATTCACGGCGCGGTTCATGTGGATGGCCATATTGGGAATGAGCAGCAAGTCTTTGTCAATGTCCACAAGACGGCTTTCGGCACCGCTCGGCGTTTCCGCCACGACCCGCCCGGCCACGGACAGGGGGCGGTCAAGCCAGGTGGACAGAATCTGGCCGCCATAGCGCTCCACGGCCAGACGGTTATATGTTGCTGTGAGCTCGGCATTCTCCTTGACCTTGAAGGTGGGACGGTCAGTGTGGGCGGCGCTCATGAGGAAACCGGTCATCTCGCCCTCCGGCAGACGGAAGGCAATCACGGCAGTGCCGCCCCGGGTGATGTAGTATTTCCCGCCGGGGGTAAGATGCCAGACAGCATTTTCGTGCAGGTGGATGAAGCCTTCGCTTTGCAGTTTGTTCTCTATGGCACTTGCGGCGTGATAGGCACTGTGGGCGGTGTTTAAGAAGTCGAGAAGCTCTTTTGCAGATGTTTCCATAAGGGCACTTCCTTGCGTTGATTTTTTTCTTATTTTACACCAGAGAGCGTGCATTCGTCAATCCTTCGACATTATGCCGAAATGTGTCGAAACAATGCGAAAAATGCGAAAATATAATGGATTATAGACAATTATGGCGCAAAATGACGAGCGAAAGTTTTGAAGATTCCTTGCAAAAAGAAGCTCTATATGATAGATTATCAGTGTCGCAAGCGGCGTGCAGCCGCATCCGGGGGAGAATCTAACTTCAAAAGGAGAGGAATTTATGGAGCGTGCAACAACCGTATTCATTGCGGACGGTGCGGAAGAGTTTTGCACAGAATTGACTTTCGAGCTGCAGCGCAGCGGCGGATTTCAGGTGGTTGGTACGGCAAACGACGGCGAGAAAGCAATTTCACAGATACAAAAACTACAGCCCGATGTGCTGGTGTTGGATTTGATGTTGACCAAGCTGGATGGGCTTGGTGTACTCAAAGCAATTTCCGATATGGAACATAGACCGACGGTTCTGGTTACATCGGCATTCATTACGGAGTATGTGTCTGCATCGGCGGCGAAATTCGGGGTGCGGTATCTGATGCTCAAGCCCTGCGACTTGTCTGCGCTGGTTCAGCGTCTGGAGGAAATCCGCAGCGAGGATACCCTGACACTTCCCGCCGCGCGTGGCCGCATGGATAAAACCGGCATCGAGACCATGGTCACGGGAATTATCCATGAAATCGGTGTACCTGCCCATATTAAGGGCTATCAGTACCTGCGCGAAGCCATCATCATTGCGGTCAATGATATGGATGTTATCAACGCCATCACAAAGGTATTGTATCCCCAGGTGGCCAAGACCTTCCAGACTACGCCCAGCCGCGTGGAGAGAGCTATTCGCCATGCCATTGAGGTGGCCTGGGACAGGGGCGACCTGGATACCTTGCAGCGCTTCTTCGGCTATACGGTCAGTAATACGAAGGGAAAACCCACGAATTCCGAATTCATCGCCCTGATTGCGGACAAGCTCCAGCTGGAATTAAAGTCCGCCGAGGCAGCACAATATTAGATTCCCATTCCCGCCTGATTGCAAGAAAACATCAGGCGGGATTTTTTATCGAAAAGGGGAGACAGGAAAAAGACGGATAGGCAGAGACAGGAAAAAGACGGATAGGCAATGACTTGACGCGCAGGGGCGAATTATGTTATCCTAAAAAGGCATGTAAGCAAAAGCGGTGTGCTTTTTCAAAAAGAAATCAAAGAGGACATAGTATGAGAAAGTTTCTTGCATTTATTTTGGCAGTGGGAATGCTGCTTTCCTTATGCGCCTGTGCAAAATCGGAAAGTACAGTGCCGGATTCCGATGAAATCGCGATGGTACAGAAGGAACCTCCGGCGAATATTCCGCAGCTTCCTGCACTGCACCTGACGGCGCAGGATGTGGAAAGCGTAGTTTATGACCGGGACGGTCTGGAAATCACTTTGACCGGCGGTGAAGTGTCCAATGGTCACTGCCTGTTGTACTTTCATGTGAAAAATACATCCGGCCGCGGTGGGGCAGATTTGACGGCAGTGAACACTCTGCTCAACGGGCAGAGCCTCCACGCCGGCGCATGGACCAACGAAAGAACCACGAGCCCAGTGGATGATGGTGTGGAGGGCACCGGAGCGGTGTGCTTCTGGGGGGAATATCTGGAAGAATTCTTCAATGCGGAATTTGGAAGCCTGACCACCACCTTGCGGGTACGGCTGGACGGTGAGGTAATTGCCGAGATTCCGCTGGAAGTGGACGGCGAGATTTTTGCGGGCAGCCTGAAAGACCACATGCAGACAATTCGCTACCGTGAGATTTCCTTCCAGGTGCCGGAAAGCTGGAGGGGTTCACTGTCGGAGAACGGCAGTATCAGCATTATGCGCTTTGATGCAGCGGCACAGGCCGATTACGGTCTGGTGCAGGCGTGGACCATTGACATGAATTCCTTTGTCAGCTGGCAGTATCAGATGTTCCGTGACAATCTGCTGATTCTGCGAACTTATCACGATGAAACGGTGCCTGAGGATATGAAGCTGCCCTTGAAAGATAATATCTTCGGCGCTCAGAAAAATATCTATGAGACACTGGAAGAGCTTATGAAGAAAGTGATTGCGCCGGACTTTGAGCTGGGTGAGATTGAGCGAATGGATTTGGGCGAGCGCCTTGCCATTGCGGCGGAGTTTACGGCGGATGTGTCCGGCTACCCTTACGCGGGGAGACTCTATATGACAGCCGACGGTGAAACGATTACCGCATTCTCCGCAACACAGCGCGATGCCATCAATGACAGTCTGAATATGATTTATGATAATATGATTGAGACTCTGCACTATGATGTAGCGCCCATATTCCCGGAGGGCGTGCCTGCCGAATAAACGAGAAGCCGAGGCAAATGCCTCGGCTTCTTGCTACTTTTTTATTGTTGCATATTACCGCAGATTTGTTATAATGAACACATCGTAAAGAAAAAGGGGTTTTCAATATGAATTCCAATGTCAAAAAAATCACGGAGACCGCCGTCCTGCTCGCGCTGCTGATTGTGCTGCAGGCCATCACCAAACCCATGGGACAGCTGGTCACCGGTTCCTGCGTGAATGCTGTGCTGGCAGTTGCAGCACTGGTGGCGGGGCTGTGGAGCGGCGTGACCATTGCGCTGGTTTCTCCCGTACTGGCTTTCCTGCTGGGCATTGCGCCCAATGTGGTCGTGGTGCCTGCTATCATGGCCGGTAATGCGGTGTTTGTGGTGCTGCTGAGCTTACTGGTAAAGGGGACGATTGTGCAGCGTGTGGGAGGCATGGCTGTCGCAGCGGCCGGCAAGTTCGCCGTGCTGTATGTGATTGTTGCCAAGATTATCTGCGGTGTTTTGTCCGAAAGTCTGCTCGCAAGCGGCTCTCTAAAGCCCCCGATGCTGAAAGCTCTGCCCGCAACATTTGGTGTTACGCAGCTGCTGACTGCCCTGATTGGCGGCGGCGTAGCGCTGCTGATTGTTCCTACCCTGCGCAAAGCGCTGAAAAAAGACTGAGAGGTTACCTATGGAAGAAATTCGTGATGATGAGCTCCTCGAAGAGGAGGAAACCACTATTACCCTCACCGATGAAAACGGCGAGGAGACTACCTTTGAATATCTGGACTGCCTGGAGTATCAGGGCAAGGAATACCTTGTGCTGATGCCCGCCGAGGAGGCTGCCACGGAGATTGTCATTCTGGAAATTGAGCCTGTGGACGAGGAAAATGAGAACTACCTGTCCGTGGAGGATGAGAATGTACTCAATGCGGTCTATGGCATCTTCAAGGAAAAGTATAAAGATGTCCTGACCTTTGAAGAGGAATAACGCTTGAATCAAATGCACGCGGCTTACAAGAGTCGCGTGCATTTGTGCGTATGGGGCTGCGCGGGGATAGGATTAGATTGTGCACCTGCGTTTGCAGTGGTCAGTTGTCAGTGGCGCTAATGCAGAAATAGGGATATATAACTGCGATATATCGCGTAGGGGCGACTATCAGTCGCCCGCACAGTATGCACCCAAGATAATTTGATTAGCCAATGTGAATTCGATAAAATGAAACGAATTAGCATCGGATTTGTGTGAAATTCTAAGAAGTATCGCCGGGCCCCTGTAGCCGCCCCTACAGTGTCTGACACAGCAATCGTCTTCTATTCCGCACTTCGGTACTGCACAGCATACAAAAATCGGCTCCGATGCTTGAAACATCGGAGCCGATTCATATTTCTTACTTGTTGACGATGACGAACAGTGTGCCAACTGTGGGGGACTCCACATCAATGATGGAGTCATCGTGCTCGGGGTCACTTCTGGAAATTGTGGGATCGAGCATCATACCGGTGGTCATGCTGTCCATGAACAGAAGCTCCACGGGGGTATCAACTTCCATACCGGGAATGACAACATGGTAGCACAGCTTGCCGCCTTCGCCGAGTTTAGCGCGCAGCGTAGCGTTGGGCTGGAGGTTGAACATTGCAAAGACGGTGTGCGTTGCAGAATCGAAGCCAATTTCCTGCAATTTTTCAATGCCGCCTGCGGGGAGCTTATCCATAAATGCTTCCAGGCTGCCTGCTTGAATCAGTGCGGCATGCAGACGGCGAGTCAGGTCAGCGGCTTCCTCCGGGATGCCGTTGATGCGATCCTTATCCAGAATGGCATTCAGACTGGTTATCTGCAGACCCAGTTGGTGCTCTGCTTCCAGACGGTCATCATCGTCGTCCGCGCTGGTCATGGTCATAACCTTGAGGGGAAGTCTCTCGCCGGTGCCGGGCACCAGATAGTAGGAGTGGCATGTATCGGCGCTCTCCTTCTGCATGACACTGCCGACAAATGCACCGGACTTGGAGCCGCTGCCGAGGGCGGCATCCCGGTTCAGATTACCAAAGGGGGAATTATTGGACAGAGCGGAGACGGCGATGCCGATGCTGCCGGCTGCCAGAACGCCTGCCAGAACGATAGAAAGAATCTTTTTCATACAGACTTTACTCCTTTACTTCTTTTTGCCGCCGTAGCCGTAACCATAGCCATAGCCGTAACCGTAGCCCTTGCCGTTTTTGCCGTAGCCGTAGCGGTGGCTGTAGTAGCTGTAATAGCCGTAGTTGCGGTTGTAGTAGGCGGCAGCACGGCCGTTGTTATTCACACGGTTGAGCACGGTACCCAAAATGGGAACGCCGGTACGCTCCAGCTGGATGACGGTTTGCAGTGCGGTCTTGCGGGAGGTCATGCCGCCGCGAACCACCATAACCGTTCCGTCGCACATGGGCGCGATGTTCAGTGCATCGGCCACGGTGTTGACTGGCGGGGTGTCCAGAATGATGTAGTCAAAAATGGTGCGGAAGTGCTGCAGAAGGCTCTGCAGTGCGCCGTTTTCCAGCAGGAATGCGGGATTGGGCACGGAGGAGCTCATGGCAATCATGTAGGCATTGGGGAAGTCCATGGCATAGATGGCATCCTGCGCGTTGGCCTTGCCAGCCAGCAAATCCGCAATGCTGACGAAATTGCCGCTGTCCACGGTTACGCCGTACTTGGAGCGGATGTTGGAGTTGCGAAGATCCAAATCCACAAAGAGAACCTTGCTGCCTGAGGCGGCAATACTTCTCCACAGGTTAATGGAGACAAAGCTCTTGCCCTCATTGGGCACGGAACTGGTTACCATAATGGTCTTGACATCCTTGCCGCACAGACCGATGTTGATACGCAGCTGGTTAATTGCCTCGGACTGATAGAAACTGAGCTCGGGCAGTCGCTTCATAGATGCGGTTTCCATAACTTAGCGGCCTCCTTTCGCCTTTTTCTTGGCGGCAGCTTTTGCCTGCTTCTTCTTGGCTTTTTTCTTGGCGGCTTCGCTTCCGTTGAAATCGCCCATGTCTTCCTCGGGAATCACGGCCAGAGCCGGCAGATTCAGATATTTCTGGAAGTCATCGGGGGAACGGAAGGTATCGTTGAGCATGAACTGCACCACATAGAAGCCGCAGGCCAGAACAAATCCGGCGGCCAGACCGATGGCAGTCCACTTGGTGTAGCTGCCGGACACGGCGGCGGTGGGGAAAATCGCGCTTTCCACCAGATTGGGCGGTTCACACTCCATGATGGCGGGCAGATAACTGATGGACTGGATGGCCAGCTCATTGGCGACATCCATGGCCTGCTGGGGACTCTCGGAGCGAACCTTGATGACCAGCACACGGGTATCCGTGGGGTTCGTGATGGTAATCATTTTTGCCAGAGAGTCGGTGCCCATGTTGAGCTTTAAGTTGTCACGGACGGTCTCAAGCAGGGGACGGGACTTCATCAGCTCCTGATAGTCCGCTTTCAGGTTGGAACCCATCTGCAGGTCAACCATCTGCAAAATCTTATCCTCGGTGACGGACACGGCATAGAGCTTGGAGGTGGCCTCGTAAATAGGGTTCGTGAAGTTCATGGCGTAGAAGAGGGTGATAAGACCGCCGAGAATGGTGGCAATGGCAATCACCCAGATGTGATCAAGCAGGGTGAAAAAAATCTCCAGCAGGTCAATTTCGTCTTCCCGTTCTTCCGCGCTGCCCATGAAGGGGCGCTGACCGGGCTCCTGATGGGGGATGTTCTGTTCCATAGGAATCTCCTTTCGTTACTGTATGTGGTAGAATAACTGCAGGATTGCCTCCTGCAGGCTGGTTTCATCCGGATAAAAGGCCATGACATCTTTCACGACCTCCGTGCGGCCGGAGATGGTGGTGATGCCCCGGAAGCGGTAGTCCTGAAGCTTGCTGATAACCTCCCACATCTCACCGTCGGTCATGTCGGTGACCATGTAGTCGGAAACATCGCTGTACAGCGCCAGCGTGTCGGAGCGGTTCAAATTATCCATATTGCGCACGGCGGAGTTTACGAAGGTGCGGTGGCGCCCCATGCGGTCAAGGTTCGTCTGGTCGGCCACATTCTTGCGGAAGCGCAGGTATTCATAAGTTTGCTTGCCGTTCAAATGCACAGTGGCACCGACCACCATATCGGCACCAAACTCGGGGTAGTCGGCTTCCAGCGTGACATCTACGCCGCCGATGCCATCCACCAGCAGGCAGATGCCGTCCATATTCAGGCTCATGTAACCGTTGGTCTCGCATCCGCCCAGAAGGTCGGACACGGCCTTAACTGTGTTGCGGCAGGAACTCTTCTTACCATCGCCGTAGCTGTGTGCCAGTGCAATCTGCGTTTTTTCCACGCCGACCACATCGCCCAGAACGCCCAATGTCTGTACATCGGTGATGGTGTCGCGGTTGATTTGCAGGACATCCCAGACTTCCGCCTTGGTGTCAACCACCAGCAGGAGGAGCGTGTCCGCCTGACCGCCGCCGATGTAGCTGACTTCCTTCACAGGTCCCGATGCATCGATGCCCATAAAAAGGTAGCTTTTAATATTGCTGTTGGGGACATAGACATCGCCATGATAGCTCACGGGTACAAAGGCTCCGGGAGTTGTATTGTGGTATACCGCGGTTGCGGGGTCTACAACATTGTCCCGCTTTTCCAGATGGCGGGCACCGAGCAGCACAATTCCGGGAACGGAAATGGCCAGCAGCAAAATCCCTGCCCATTTTTTGAGCTTGGCACCGGGGGTGCCGGGAGCCCATTTGGCTTTCTCGGAGGCGAAGACTCGGCGGATGCGGCGCTTGAGTGCGCGCCACCAATGACCGCGGCGATGGTGATGCCCATGGTGATGTTCATGATGATGCTCACCGTGGTGATGATGGCCGTGGTGATGATGGCCGTGGTGGCCGTGATGGTGATGACTGTGAGAATGGTGCTCAGAACCGGTCTGCACATCCAAATTCTCTTCGGGCACCGCTGCGGTGAGCGGATTCTGTGTCTCTGGTTCCATAACTGCTCCTGTCAGGGGCGGAGAAAATCTGCGGTGGTTTCGTCGATGAAATCGAGGAAATCTTCCCCAAGTTTTTTTTCTATGACCTGCCGGGCTTCCTGCATACGGGGTCTGCGGTGGTCAAGATTGTGGGCATCCGTACCCAGAATGGGATTTTCCGTCATTTCCAGAAGCTCGATACCGTCCCGGCGGGTCCACATGGACAGCAGGGTTTCGGCGTTAATCTGGAATGCAAAGCCGGCATCGGAAAGTCTGCGAAGGTATTCCCGATTCTTCTTGCTGAAACGGAAACGCTCGGGATGTGCCATGACGATGCGGTAGCCCATATCCAGTGACAGGGTCTGCAAATCGTCCAGCGCTTTGCGCGACCACTCCCGGAAAGGCATCTCGATGAGAAGCACATTGGTACCGGCAAGGCACAAAGAGCGGAGCGCAGGCTCTTCGCATATACGCTCAAAGTAGGCAATCTCCGCGCCCAGACGGATATCCGTCTGCCCCTGAGGCAGGAGGGCGAAGCTTTCCGCCCGGCGGTGAAGGTAGGAATCAATGTCTTCATCCCATGCGTAGTAGTGGGAGGTGGCGCAGACGGTCTCGGTACCCTGCTGCTGCATCTGCCGCAGCATAGACAGCGTGGTCATAATATTGGGGCTTCCGTCATCCATACCGGGCAGAACATGGCTGTGAAAATCGATGATGCCGGTTCCCAAATGTGCGCGCCTCCTTATGAATGCTGTAATTTTGTTGCACTTTTGTCATAAAAGACATACTATTGCACCATAATCCCATGTATTATAGTTGAGAAATGAAAATATGTCAATAAAAATCCGACTATTTCCGCAGAAGAACGGATGTTTTTTTGTCCGCAAATTCCCGGCACCGGGGATTTGACAAATGGCCTGCGTTTGGCTAAACTTAGACTATCTTTTCAGAAGGAGGGGACGGTATGCTTCGCAGGTTTTTCTGTGCGGCTCTGACACTGAGCACTTTGCTTGCCGGAGCTATCAGTGCAGGAGCTATGGTTCAGCCGGAGCTTGCGCTGGACTCCGAGTCCGCAATCGTGATGTGCGCCGAGACCGGGCAGGTGCTCTATGCCAAAAATCCGGATGAAGTGCTGTACCCTGCCTCCATCACGAAAATTCTGACGGGCATGGTGGCACTGCAAAATGCCGATATGGCGGATGTAATCACCTTCTCCGAGACGGCTTTCAAGTCCGTACCCCGGGATTCTGCCCACATTGCACTCTCTCCCGGGGAGACTCTGACCATGAAAGATGCGCTGTATGCGCTGGCACTGGTGTCGGCCAACGATGCGGCGGCGGGCATTGCCGAGACCGTGGGCGGCAGCATCGCAGGGTTTGCAGAGCGGATGAACGAACAGGCGGAAAAATGCGGCGCTGTCAATTCCCATTTTGTGAATCCACACGGACTGCCCGATGAGAACCACTATACCACCGCCCGGGACATGGCGCTGATTACCAAGGCAGCCATGGAGACCCCGGGGTTTCTGGAAATCTTCTCCACCCTGGACTACACCATGGCACCCACCAATAAAAAGGAGGAAATGCCCCTGACCTCCAAAAACCGCTTTACGGACGGCCTGCTGGCCTGCCCGGGATTCTTGTTCAGCAAGACCGGCTGGACGGTGGCGGCTCAGGGAACGCTGGTTACTGCTGCTCGCCGGGATGGCGTAACCCTGATTGCCGTGGTTATGAAGTCGCCGAAGCTGGAGCAGAAATATGCCGATACTCAGGCGCTTCTTGACTATGCCTACGGAAGTTTTTTGCCCCACAACCTGACAGCCGATGAGGTAAATGCGATTTTGTGGGCGCAGGGAATGCCGGAAAAACTTCGCTGCCGCGCCTTTGATGATTTCCCGGTGCTGATTCCCGTGCAGGCGAGGCAGGGGGTGTGCACGATTACGCCGCTGTCCGGTGCGGCTGCGGGTGCTCTGCCCGTCCTGATTGGTGTACGCATAGAGGGGGAAGAGAGCTTCCTGATGGAAACGCAGATTTTTCTGGAGGAAAACCCGGAGCCGACACCCACGCAGCCCGCTCCTGCCACGGAGCCGACAGCCATGCCGGAGGTATCCGACGATGCACCTGCGGATTCCCTGCGTACCCTGCTTTGGTGTGCAATCGGATTTGTAAGCTGTTACCTGATTGGGCTGATGGTGTTTGTGTCTGTCCGCAGGAGGAAAGGCACACGGGAAAGAAGACGGCGCTGAGCCGAAGCCTTTTTAAGACGGGAATCACGCAAAGCTGCTTATGGAGGCATACTGCGTATATTTCATCAAAAATCAAGATTTTCTCTTTCCATTTGACGGAAAATCGGATATAATGGAAAAACATACCCTTGAATCCAAAATAATGGAGAGCCGACTATGAGAATTCTGTTTGACAGCAAGAAGGCGGAGTATAAAACCCCCTTTGGCACGCTGACACCCAATGAGACCTGCACCCTCCATATTCATATTCCCGGGACAGTGGGAACAACGCAGGTGTTCATCTGCTTCAAAAATGAGGATGATTCTGCCCACTGGGAAGTTCCCATGACCTTGGAAGAGAAGTGCGGCCCCTATGAAATCTGGAAGGGTACCTTCTCTTTTGCATTCCGGGGACTGTCCTTTTACTATTTCCGCATTCACAATGCCGGCGGCTCCTTTCGCCTGTTCAAGCAGGGGGATGACACCAACATGGAGGCCGGTGACCTCTGGCAGGTCAGCTGTGTCCCCGCCGATTACACCACCCCCGACTGGGCGAAGGGTGCCATCATCTACCAGATTTTCCCCGACCGCTTCTTTAAGTCCGGCAATCCCGACCTGACGGGAAAACTGGAGCCTTACATCGTTCACCACGACTGGAACGAGGAAGTCTTCTGGCAGCCCAACGAGCGTGGTGAGGTGCTCAACAACGACTTCTACGGCGGCAATTTCCGAGGCATTATGGAAAAGCTCGACTATATTGCATCCTTGGGAACCACCATTATTTACCTAAACCCCATCAGCAAGAGCTTTTCCTCCCACCGCTATGACACCGGCGACTACAAGACCCCCGACCCCATGCTGGGCACCAAGGAGGACTTCACCGCCCTGTGCGATGCTGCCCACGCAAGGGGCATCCGCATTATCTTGGACGGCGTGTACTCTCACACAGGCTCCAACAGCCTTTATTTTGACCGTGATGGCGTTTTCGGCGGCAACGGCGCTTACAACCGTCGGGACTCCTTCTTCTATAACTGGTTTAATTTCCATAATTGGCCGGACAGCTATAATTGCTGGTGGAATTTTAATACCCTGCCCACCGTCAACAAGATGCACCCAGACTTCATCAACTACATCATCGAGGACGAAGACAGCGTGGTAGCCCACTGGCTGCGGCTGGGTGCCGACGGCTTCCGTCTGGATGTGGCCGACGAGCTGCCCGATGAATTCATCGCCCTCATCCGCCGCCGCATCCGTCAGGTCAAGCCCGATGCCCTGCTCATGGGCGAGGTGTGGGAGGATGCCTCCAACAAGGTGGCCTATGACCGCCGCCGCCGTTATTTCACGGACAGTGAGCTGGACTCCATTATGAACTATCCCTTCCGCACGGCTATTCTGGATTTCATGCGCGGCTTCGATCAGGGACCCAAGTTCAAGGAAACCATCATGTCCATTGTGGAGAATTACCCCCGGCAGGTGCTGGAGTGCAATATGAATCTGCTGGGCACCCACGATACCCCTCGCATTCTGACTGCCCTTGTGGATGACTTCGACGGCAGCCGGGAGGAAAAGGCACACCGCCGATTGAGCCACAACCAGATGGAGGTTGCCTATGACCGATTGATGATGGCCTCTTTCATCCAGTACACCCTGCCCGGAAGCCCCAGCCTGTACTATGGCGACGAGGCGCTGATGGAGGGTTACCGCGACCCCTTCAACCGCCGCACCTACCCCTGGGGCAGGGAGGATGCCCAGATGCTTGCCCATTTCCGCCAGCTTGGAGCGCTTCGCAAGCAGTTTGCCGCCCTGCGGCTGGGTGATATCTCCTTCTTTGCGGCGGGGGACAAGCACCTTGGCTATACGCGAAGCTATAAGGGGCAGAATATCAAAGTTTATGTAAACCGAAGCGGCGATGCATGGGACATCTCTGCAGGCCGCATCCACTTCGGCCGCAATGTCCAGATGGTGGCCTCCGACAAGCTGACCCTTGGCCCCCGGGGCTTCTGCATCGTGGAGGACTGAACTTGGAGCGCGAATGCTTTTTCAGCGGTTATTGCAGGCAGGTTGACGGCAGCCGCACGGTGGCAGTGACCATCGAGGACGGCAAGGTCACGGAAGTGGATTGCTGCTACGGAAATTGCCTTTATGAGACCACCTGCCCTATCGGCAAGACAATCACTGAAGCAATGAAAGAATAAGGAAAACTCCGCCGTTTCGGCGGAGTTTTTACATTTGGGAGAAATGACAGCGCATTCCGAACCGGAAGATACGACATATTCGGAAAACAATTTGCATAAGTCGTTTTTTCTGTTTGATATTTGCTAAAAGCTGTAGTATGATAAAGTTACGAGGTAAAAACAAACCCTTTCAGATACAAGGAGGACTATCTATGATTTCCTGGAAAAACATGGACACCCTGACTGCTTACAAGGAGCTGTCCGCATCCGAGCCCGTGTGCCTGCCCTGCGCAATGGCAGGGGAAAACGGCGCCGACCGCGTCAAAAAGTACACCGTGCCCATGGGTGCCGGTCTGAACTTCAATTTCGGTGCCCGTCCTGTGGATGATGCCATTCTGGCTGTGATGCAGAAGCTTGCCGACGAGGCACAGCTGACCGAGAAGTTTGCCGCCCTGTACAACGGCGAGGTGGTCAACACCGGCGAGAAGCGCCGTGTCCTGCATCATATGTGCCGCGGCCAGCTGGGCGAGGTTGTCATGGCTGACGGCGTAGACAAGCGCGAGTTCTATGTGGGCGAGCAGCGTAAGATTGCCGAGTTTGCCGCCAAGGTTCACGCAGGTGAAATTGCGAATGCCAAGGGTGAGAAGTTCACCACTGTCTGCCAGATTGGCATCGGCGGCTCCGATCTTGGCCCTCGCGCCATCTATCTGGCTCTGGAGAACTGGGCGAAGGTCACCGGCAACCTCAAGATGAAGGCTGCCTTCATCTCCAATGTTGACCCTGACGATGCCGCAGGCGTTTTGAGCAATCTGGATTTGGCACACTCCCTGTTTGTGCTGGTTTCCAAGTCCGGCACCACCCTGGAGACCCTGACCAACGAGTCCTTTGTCAAGGATGCGCTGAAGAAGGCCGGCCTGGATGCATCCAAGCACATGATTGCCGTCACCTCTGAGACCTCTCCTCTGGCTAAGTCCTCTGACTACCTGACCGCATTCTTCATGGATGACTATATCGGTGGCCGCTTCTCCTCTTCCTCCGGCGTGGGCGGCGCGGTGCTGAGCCTGGCATTTGGCCCCGAGGTTTTCGCCGAGTTCTTAAACGGCGCTGCCGAGGCCGATAAGCTGGCCAAGAACACCGACCTGATGGAAAATCCCGCTATGCTGGATGCCCTGATTGGCGTGTATGAGCGGAATGTCTTGGGCTATCCCAATACCGCCGTCCTGCCCTACTCTCAGGCGCTTTCCCGCTTCCCTGCCCATCTGCAGCAGCTGGACATGGAGTCCAACGGCAAGTCCGTCAACCGTTTCGGTGAGCCCATCTCCTATGTGACCGGCCCCATCATCTTCGGTGAGCCAGGCACCAATGGTCAGCATTCCTTCTATCAGCTCCTGCATCAGGGCACCAATATCGTACCTTTGCAGTTCGTGGGCTTCAAGCAGAGCCAGATGGGCGTGGATGTGGACATTCAGGGCAGCACCAGCCAGCAGAAGCTGTGCGCCAATGTGGCAGCCCAGATTGTGGCTTTTGCCTGCGGCAAGGACGATGAGAACCTGAACAAGAAGTTTGAAGGCGGCCGTCCCTCCTCCATCATCGTAGGCGATAAGCTGACCCCCGCCTCCATGGGTGCCCTGCTTGCGCACTTCGAGAACAAGGTCATGTTCCAGGGCTTCGTGTGGAACATCAACTCCTTTGACCAGGAGGGCGTCCAGCTGGGCAAGGTTCTGGCAAAGAAAGTTCTGGCGCACGACACCGACGGCGCTCTGGCTGTCTACTCCGACCTGCTGAACATCTGATAGTTACTCCTGAGGGCACTGCGTAAGCAGTGCCCTCAGACTGTCAAAAAAGCCGAAACCGTCAAAAATCAAAGTAAGCATAATAATCCATACGCTTGCAAACAAAAACCCGCCTGCATTTTCATGCAGGCGGTAAATTTTGGAGAATTAACCCATCAGGGCGGACAGGTCGCACTGGCGGCTGTCGCTCTTGCGGATGGCATCACGCAGGGGCAGCACGGAGGTGGGAGTCACGGACAGCTCATCAATGCCGATAGCCAGGAAAGTGGGCAGCAGGCTCAGGTCAGCGCCCAGCTCGCCGCAGATACCAATCCAGATACCATTGCGGTGGGCATTGTCGGCGGCCATCTTCAGGGCACGCAGAACGGCGGGATGATGGGGATCAAAGAATTTGCCCAAGTCATTTGCCTGACGGTCGCATGCCAGGGTGTACTGGGTCAGGTCGTTGGTGCCGACACTGAAGAAGTCCACTTCCTTAGCCAGGTCATCGGAAACAAACACGGAGGCGGGGGTCTCAATCATGATGCCCAGCTCGGTGTCGGGATTGAAGGGGATGCCCTCAGCCTTCAGCTCCTTCATGACTGCCTGACAGGCACGCTTGCACTCCTGCACTTCCCACAGGGAGGTAATCATGGGGAACATGATGGCGACTTTGCCGTAGGCGGAGGCGCGGTACAGAGCTCTCAGCTGAGTGCGGAACACCTCGGGACGGTTCAGGCAGATACGGATGGCACGAACGCCCATGGCGGGGTTCTCTTCCTTGGGCATGTTGAAGTAGGCAACCTGCTTGTCAGCGCCGATATCCAGAGTACGGATGATGACGCGCTTGCCGTTCATGGCGGCGGCAACGGACTTGTAGGCCTCAAACTGCACATCCTCAGAGGGGTAATCGTCGGCAGCCAGATACAAAAACTCGGAGCGGAACAGGCCGACACCCTGACCATCGTTGTTGAGAACGGAGGTCACATCCTCGGGAGAGCCGATGTTGCAGTAGAGCTTAATGTGCTTGCCGTCCAGAGTCACATCCTCCAGACCCTTCAGGCTCTGCATCAGCGCCTTGCGCTTCTGCTGGGCATCGTGCTTTTCCTTCAGGTAGTTCAGGGTCATCTCATCGGGGTCGAGGATGACCTGACCGGTCTCGCCGTCCACATAGCACTTGCGGCCCTCATATTCAGGCTTCAGTGCATCGCCTACGCCGCAGATGGCGGGGATGCCCATGGTGCGGGCCAGAATGGCGGTGTGAGAGTTGCCGGAGCCGCCCTCGGTGACGAAGGCCAGAATCTTGGACTTGTCCAGCTGCAGAGTCTCGGAGGGAGCAAGGTCATCGGCAGCCAGGATGACGGGAACATCGGAGTCGATACCGCCGTCGGCAACACCCATCAGGATGTTGGTAATGCGGCGAGCCACATCCAGCACATCGGCAGCACGAGCCTGCATATAGGCATCCTCCATGGCTGCGAACATGGCGGAGAACTGCTCACCGGCAGTCTGCACGGCGTACTCGGCGTTGCACTGCTCAGCATCGAAGGTATCCATGATGCAGGCAACGAAGTCCTCGTCCTCTACGAACATGGCATGGGTTTCAAACAGAATGGCGGATTCCTCACCGGCCTCCTCGGCGCACTTTGCGGCCAGCGCATTGAGCTGCTCAATGGCGGTCTCCTGTGCCTTGGCAAGACGAGCCTTCTCGGCCTCCACATCCTTGACCTTGCGGCATACAATGGTGGTATCGGGACGCTTAAAGAAATACAGCGGGCCGCTCAGAACACCTGCGGACACGCCCTTACCTTTGATAGTAATCACGATTCATTACCTCGATTCATAGTATGGCAATCTGCCTCCCGGGGAGACCTCGGGAGGCAGTAGGGACTAAAATTACAGGTTCTCCTCGAAGAACTTCTTTGCGGCAGCAATTGCCTCATCCTCTGCGGGACCCTCGGCCTTCACGGTGACGGTGTCGCCGTTCTTGACAGCCAGAGACATGATCATCATCAGCTGGGTAGCCTTGACGGTCTTCTCACCCTTGGTGATGGTGATGGTGGTGTCGGCGAAGGGCTTTGCCAGCTTGGCCAGCATGCCGGCGGGACGAGCGTGGATGCCCAGGGGATCCTTCACGGAATAGGTAAACTCTTTCATAGCTGTATCCTCCAAAAAATAAAATTCAAATCGGTGCACAAGATTTTGTGCCGTTGCAAATACCCCGGTGAAGCGGGATGGCATAACAGCAGTAGTATACCACACGGGGATATTTGTTTGCAAAATGATTATACCGAAGAAATATGAAAAGTGCAATAGGAAAATTGGATTTTCTTTTGATTTTTTATATAAAACCCACAAGAAATGGCTATGCAAAATAACGAAAATTAAATTTTTAGAAGAATAGGAAAAAAAGAAATAATCATGGCTAATATGATATTTTACGGAAAAATCCCCGAAAGATATGCATGAAAGTTTTGACAATGCTTTGTGCAAAATCCCATATAAAGGGCTTAATAAGCGAATCCTTTTTCTACTAAAAAGAAAGGGATTTTTCCTTGCTTTTTAAGCCACGCTGGGATAATATGTTACATACACACGAAAAATATATGGAAATCATGGGATTTCCCGATTGGGAGAATATGCGCATGGCAAGTATTTTGCAGACAATTGTGAATGAGAATCACGCTGTTTTTGCAGACCGCGTGGATTCGTGGCAGGAGGCGATTGTGCTCAGCTGCCGCCCGCTGGTGGCTGACGGCAGTGTGGACGAAAGCTACGCCGGACAGATTGTACAGGCCGTTGAGAAGTACGGCCCCTATGTGGTTTTCGACCATCAGGTTGCCATGCCCCATACCCAGGACGATGCCAAGGGCGTTTTCAAGGCCGGTGTGGCATTTCTGCGGCTGAAAGAGGCAGTCAGCTTCGGCTGTGATGAAGACGGTGAGGAGAAGAAAGCAAGCCTGTTCTTTACCTTGGCGGCCTCCCACCCGGAGGAGCACCTGAAAAGCATTCAGCAGCTTGCGGGGCTTTTCGTAAACGAAGAGCTGCTGGAGGCGCTGAAGCTGACCGAAACCCCGGAGGATATTCTGGAGGCGGAAGCCATCCACTGCCAAGAATACTGAGAAACATCCCATCAGGCATCGCTGATGGGATGTTTTTATGCCGGAAAAATCCGGATAAAGGGAGCTTTAACGGCGTAGCCGTTAAAGCTTCAGCCGTCAGGCCTCAGGCTTCAGGCATCAGTTTTTTACCCGTTTATCTAGGACAATGCACCGATTTTACTTCCCCTGATGCCTGATGGCTGATTCCTGATGTCTGCGCACGCAAGTGCGCAAAAGCTCCCTTTCCCCACACAATAAAACAGCAATTACAGACAAACCGAAAAAATCTCCCGCTTCAAAAGAGGCGGGAGATTTTTGATTACAGCACATGAATATTCTCTTTGTCGAAGGCAACGAAAGCGCGGTCGCCCACATTGTAAATCTTTTTGTTCTTGGGATTGAAGTCCGTAATCTTCACCAAGGTATCTCCTACCATCACATGGTAGTTCTGGTAGGAGCCCATGAAGCAGGACACAATAACCTCGCAGGGAAGCTGCCCATGGTCTGCCAGCACTGCGGACTCGGGGCGAAGTACTAAGGTGCACTCCTTGCCATCGGGAAGATTTTCTACGCCGGAAACCTCCACGGCAGTGCCGCTTACATCCACGGTAGAAGCGGACTTGTTCAGCTTGCCTCTGAGGAAGTTTGCCTCACCGATGAAGTCGGCGACAAACTCACTGGCGGGATGGTAGTAGACCTCCTGGGGCGTGCCAATCTGGGCAACCACACCTTTTTCCATAATGATAATCTGATCGGACAGCGCCATGGCCTCGCTCTGGTCGTGAGTGACATAGATGGCGGTGATACCGGCGGCCTGCTGGATGCGGCGGATTTCCGTGCGCATGGTGACACGGAGCTTGGCATCCAGATTGGAAAGAGGCTCGTCAAACAGGAGCACACCGGGCTCCAGAACCAGCGCGCGCGCCAGTGCCACACGCTGCTGCTGACCGCCGGAGAGCTGGTTGGTCATGCGCGCCTCCATGCCCTCCAGACCCACAAGCTTTAAGATGTTGGTCACCTTTTCCTTAATGGTGTCCTTGTCCATCTTTCTGAGCTTCAGGCCGTAGGCCACATTGTCGAAGATATTGTAGTGGGGCAGCAGTGCATAGCTCTGGAACACCATGGCGGTATCGCGCTTATTGGGGGTCAGAGCATTGATGGGTTCGCCGCCTAAGTAGATTTCACCCTCGTCGGGGCTTTCAAAGCCTGCAATCATGCGCAGGGTGGTGGTTTTGCCGCAGCCGGAGGGACCCAGCAGCGTCACAAAGGAGCCGGGCTTGATTTCCAGCGAGGTGTCCTTGACGGCATAGAAATCCTTGCCGGTTTTGGGATCCTTATAAATCTTGGAAATGTGCTCTAAGCGCACACCTTTTTTCTCTTTAGCCATTTAAGCTTCCTCCTTGAATTTCCGACTGGTGCCGAAATACTTCATAACCAGATTCATCAGCAGCACGCTGCCGTAGGTAATCGCAATCAGAATGGTTGCAAAGGCACAGGCGATGCCGTAGGCACCCTTCTCCGAGAACTCGTTAATCTGCACGGTGATAAGCAAAAACTGGGGGGTCACCAGCAGGATGATGGCGGAGATTGCGGTGATGGAGCGGACAAAGGCCGTCACAAGGCCGGACAGGAACGAATCCTTAATTAACGGCAGGGTCACGGTCATAAACACCCGGAAAGAATCGGCGCCCATATCGTAGGCGGATTCCTCAATGCTCTTGTCAATCTGGCGCAGAGCGGAGATACCGCTGCGAGTGCCGGTGGGCAGGCTTCGCACCACAAAAACGATAATCAGAATGGCGGCGCTGCCGTAAAGACCCTTGAGCAAGCCTGTGCCGAAGATGCCGTTTACAAAGCCGCGGATATAGCCCACGCCCAGAACCGTGCCGGGCACGGCCATGGCCAGCATGGACACGAACTCAATGAAGCCCTTGGCCTTGAAATTCCGCTTGACCACCAGATAGGAGATAATCATGCTCAGCAGCGCGGTGATGGGGGCGGATACCAGAGACAGCATGAAGGAGTCTTTGAATGCTTTGAGACCTTTGTACTTCTTGAACACCTGCACGAACCACTTGGTGGTCAGGTGGAAGTCATATCCCCATGTTTTGAACAGAGCGCCGAAGGGCACGCAGACATACATCAAAATGACAAAGGAGGCGATGGCGCAGCAGGCGATGCTCAGGGGCACGGTGACGGACTTGTCCTCAATGAGCATACGCACGCGGCTGGCTTTGCCGGTGAGGGTTGCGGCGGTCTTCTTCTCCAGCACATATTTCTGTACCACATACATGGCCAGCGTGATGGTCAGCAGCACCACGGCCATGGCGGCAGCACCCTGCTTGTCGTAGGCTCCGGTAATCTGCAAATAGATGGTGGTTGCCAGCGTGTCATAGGAGCCGCCGATAATCATGGGGTTTGCGAAGTCGGCGATGGACTCAATGAAGGTGACCAAGAACGCATTGCCGAGACCCGGTAAAATAAGGGGCAGGGTCACGGAGGTGAACACCTTGGAGCGGGAAGCACCCATATCCCGGGCAGCCTCCTCTAAAGAGGGGTCAATGTTCTTTAATAGACCTTTGAGCATCATGTAGCACACGGGGAAGAAGGTCATGGACTGCACAACTACGATGCCCCAGTAGCCGTAGACACTGTTGTCATAGATGTGCAGAAGATACCGGGTAATAAGACCTGCTTTGCCGAAGAGCATAATCACGGAAAGGCTCAGCACAAAGGGCGGGGAGACCACGGGCAGCATGGACACGACCTTGAAAAGGCCGCCCATGAACTTTGTGCGCACCTGCACATATTCTTCCACATAGGCAAAGAGCAGACCCACAACAGTGGAGATAATGCCCACGGTGAAGCCGACCTTCAATGTGTTGGTAATGGCGGTGCGGAATGTGCGCATGGCGAAAATGCGCTGAAAGACAGAGCCGGTCAGCCCGGTGTCGGGGCCGTATACACTATCCACCAGCAGAATTGCCAGAGGATAGAGAATAAACAAGGTTAAAAAGGTGATAAGAAGGACGATGGTGGTGACCAAAATAGGGTCGCCCATCAGCTTCCTGCGGTCAAGGGCAGCGCCTTGGCGTGTTGCCATGGGAGCCAGCCTCCTTTCTATGTTTGGCATGAACGGCGCGGCCGTTCATGCTTAGGCATCAGGCATCAGCTATCAGGCATCAGTTATTTATGTGTGCAAACAGGAAAACGGCACCGATTTTACGGTCAGGGATAACTGACGGCTGATAACTGACAACCGGAAGCTTTAGTATGCTAAAGCTTTTCTTCATTCACAAAAACGGGGATGGAGAAATTCTCCATCCCCGGGGACTAAGCTATGCAATTACTCGGTCTTGAAACGGTCGTCGGCAGCGCTGCCCAGAGCGTCCATGACATCTGCAATGTAGGTCTTGATGTTCTGCTTAGCATCCTCGAAGTCATACTTCATGACATTCTCGGGATCCAGACCGAACTCAGCGGCCACAGCGGGCTGCTTGGCATTGTCGATGACCAGGAACTGGTAGGAACCGTTGTCCTGAGCCAGCTCAACGCACTCGGGGCTCAGAGCGTACTCAATCCACAGCTTTGCAGCGGCGGGATGCTTAGCACCCTTGAAGATGGCGGTAGCACCGATTTCATAGGAGGTGCCGGAGGAGGGGATAATCAGCTCAATGTTGCCATAGCCGTTATCCACAATCTGGGTGATGCCGTCATGCAGGAAGCCGATGCCGACAACGCACTCGCCGGTACCCACATTCTTGGAGGGGCCGGAGCCGGACTTGGTGTAGACATGGACATTCTTGTCAAGATCCACCAGATACTGAACGCCTTCGTCATGGCCGTACTTCTGAATCATGGTGTTGATGACCAGCTTAGCAGTACCGGCGGTATTGTAGTTGGAGGTCCAGATGAGATCCTTGTACTCGGGCTTCAGCAGATCCTGCCAGTCGGCGGGAGCTTCCAGACCCATGCGGGACAGCTCGTCCTTATTGACCATGAAACCAAGGATGCCCTTGTAGATGCCGTACCAGTTGCCATCGGGATCCTTGTAGGCATCGCCCAGCAGGTGGGAAGCATTCTCAGCAGCGTAGGGCTCCAGCAGGCCTTCGGCAGCGCAGACATTGTAGGGGTCGGTGGTGCCGCCGAACCAGACATCAGCAGAAGGATTGCCCTTCTCTTCTTCAATCTTGGACTGAACTTCGCCGGTAGACAGGCGCTGATACTGCACCTTGATGCCGTAGATGGACTCAAAGTTCTCACAGGCAGCGGCTAAGTAATCCTCTTCGCAGGAGCCGTAGACAACCAAAGTGCCCTCAGCCTTGGCGTCGGCGATGAGCTGATCCATGTAGGACAGCTGCTCGGGAGTCTTCTCCTCGGTGGGAGCGGGAGCGGGCTCGGACTTACCGCCGCAGGCGGCCAGACCCAGAACCATGATTGCAACGAGAATCAGGGAAATTGCCTTTTTCATAATTTCGTCCTCCTAGTATTTTTTAGGATGGGGTGATTATATATCTTTCACAATAGAGTGTCAATACCAAACGCAAAATTTCTACATTTTTAACATAATTGTGATAGAAGTGCACCGCACAGGAGGAATGCAGAATAGGGGAACGAAAACTGCGTTAGACATCAGGCCTCAGGCTTCAAACATCAGTTTTTGGTGCGTAAATGAAACGATTTGCACCGATTTTACTGCCACGGAAGCCTGATGCCTGCGAACGAAAGTGCGCACTTACGACAAAGCCCCTCCGCCGGTTTTCGGCGGAGGGGCTATCGTTATACATCTTCTTTTCTCGGGGGCATGCCGTATTCCTTCTCCCGGTTCAAAAAGAGCAGAATCGGGTAGGTGACGGGCAGGACGACATTCAAAATCAGGAAAAGCAGGGCGTTGCTCGGGTCGCAGGAGCGGTACACATCGTAGAGTGCCATGAGCTTCAAAATCGAGAACCACAGCTCCAGAATGCCCACTGCGGCGGCCAGCAGTGCAATCATAATGCCGCCTCGGGCGAGCACGAAGGAAATGATGTAGCCCGGGTCAAAGGGGGAGACACGCATTCCCCGGGTGGCAGCGGACACCACCACGGAGCCAATCAGCACCCACAAAATCGCAATGGCACAGCGCTGAATAATCAGCAGAATCCGCCGACCGGTGGATTTACCCCGCACCACATAGCGGTATTGGTCGGAAAGCGACCCCAGTACCCAGATGTTGGCAATGGGAACCCATGACAGCCAAGCGCCCCGGATGCCCCGGGAGGAGGCCAGGGTGTACAGCGCCAGTGCGCTTAAAATATACAGAAGTATCCGGGTGAAACCGCCCCAGGTCATGGGCAGAATCAGCGTGACAATCTGTGCGATGATTCTTGTGGGGAAGAACATAATGCTGCGTCCTCTCTGTATTTTTGATTATCCGAGAAGCTTGCACACCAGCTCGGTGTAAGCATAGGGGTCATCCAACTGTAGACCCGCCATCAGCAGAGCCTGACAGCGCAGGAGCTCTGCCACATCCTTGGCCTTCACGGGGTCGGCGGTCATGAGGCTTTCCAGATTCTTCACAGCCTCGTGGTCGGCGTTCAGCTCCAGAATGCGGCCCATGGGCATAGCAAATTCGGGGTTCATACGCTTCATGTATTTCTCCATTTCGAAGCTCATGCCAGCCTCGGGCACCATGGCCACGGGAGCGGAGCCCAGATTAGCGCCCAGACGGACTTCCTTGACTTTGTCACCAAGGGACTCCTTGATGAAAGTGAGGAAGCCCTTTAATTCCTCGGCCTTCTTCTCGGCTTCTTTCTTCTCGTCCTCGCTTTGCAGACCCAGGTCATCGGTGGCCACATTGCAGAACTTCTTCTCGGCGTAGGTCATAAGAGTCTGGGGGATAAATTCGTCCACATCCTCGGTAAACAGCAGCACATCGTAGCCCTTGGCTTTCAGTGTCCGGGACTGGGGCAGCTTCTTGAGAAGCTCCTTGTCCTCGCCGGGAGCAAAGTAGATTTTCTCCTGACCTTCCGGGCAGGCATCCGCATACTCCTGCAGGGAGATAAGCTTATCCTGATTCTGGCTGTAGAACAGCAGCAGATCCTGGCAGGCCTCCTTGTGTGCGCCGTATTCGGATACGGTGCCGTACTTGAGCTGGCGGCCGAAGGCGGCGTAGAACTCTTCGTATTTTGCCCGGTCATCGGCCATCATGGACTTTAATTCGGACTTGATTTTCTTCTCAATGTTTCTTGCGATGATGGTGAGCTGGCGGTTGTGCTGCAGCATCTCACGGCTGATGTTCAGGCTCAAATCCTGACTGTCCACCACGCCGCGGACAAAGCGGAAGTGCTCGGGCAGAAGCTCCTCACAGTTTTCCATAATCATTACGCCGGAGGAATACAGCTGTAAGCCCTGCTTATATTCCTTGGTGTAGAAATCATAGGGAGCCTTGGAGGGGATGAAGAGCAGGGACTTGAAGGAAACGCTTCCCTCCACGCTGGAGTGAATCACCTTGGCGGGCTTGTTGTAGTCGAAGAACTTCTCACGGTAGAAGCTCTCATACTCCTCGTCGGTTACATCCTTCTTGGCGCGGTTCCAGATGGGTACCATGGAGTTGAGGGTTTCTTCTTCCATGTAGCTTTCGTACTCGGGCTTGTCCTCGGGGCAGTCCTCTTTCAGGCGGGACTTGCTGACGGCCATGCGGATGGGGTAGCGGATATAGTCGGAGTACTTGGTGATGAGGTTGCGAATCTCATATTCTTTGAGGAACCTGGAGTAGGTGTCCTCCTCGGTATCCTTCTTCAGAGTCATAATCACATCGGTACCGGGGGCATCCTTCGTGGTTTCCTCAATGGTGTAGCCGTCGCGGCCGTCGGAAGTCCACTTCCATGCCTTGTCCTCGCCATAGCGGCGGGAGATGACGGTGATGGAATCGGCCACCATGAAAGCAGAGTAGAAGCCCACGCCGAATTGGCCGATGATGTCGATATCGTCCTGCTTTTCCATGGCCTGCTTGAAGCCCAGAGAGCCGGATTTGCAGATGGTGCCGAGATTGGTTTCCATCTCCTCCTTGTTCATGCCGATGCCGTTATCGGACACGGTGAGAATGCCGCTATCCTCGTCACGGGTGATGGTGATGGCAAAATCGCCGCGGTTTAAGCCCACTTTTTCATCGGTCAGGGCAGTGTAGGCCAGCTTGTCGATGGCATCCGAGGCGTTGGAGATAATCTCACGGAGGAAAATCTCTCTGTGGGTGTAGATGGAGTGAATCATCAGATCCAGCAGCCGCTGGGATTCTGCCTGAAACTGTTTCTTTTCCATAAGTCAAGTTCCTTTCGTTGGGAGTGCGTTTAGCACTCTTTGTTTATGAGTGCTAATATTATAGCGCACTTTCCGAAAAATGCAAGGGCTTGCAAAAAAGTTATTGCTTTGTTCATTTTTGGCGCACGGTGTGCGCAGTTATCAGTTATCAGTGGCGCATAGTCCAAACTGAAGCCTGATGCCGAAAACTTTTCGCCCGAATTGCTAAAAACCACTTTCCTTTTTCGGTTATTTATGCTAGTATTATTCTGTAAATTTATGCGCATTGCGCCATTGAAACAGTGAAAACTTTTGTGGATATAAAGGAGTAAGAAATGATTACTGTCAGCGATTTGGGTATGCAGTTCGGCGGCCAGTGGCTGTTCCAGCATGTGGATTTGCAGTTCCTGCCCGGCAACTGCTATGGCATTATCGGCGCCAACGGTGCGGGCAAGTCCACCTTCCTGCGCATTTTAACCGGCGAGCTGGATTCAACCAACGGCTCTGTGACCATCGACCCCGGCAAGCGTATGTCCGTTCTGAAGCAGAACCAGAACTTCTATGATGACTACACCGTCATGGACACGGTTATCATGGGCAACCAGCACCTTTACGATGTGATGAAGGAAAAGGATGCCATCTATGAAAAGCCCGACTTCACCGATGAGGACGGCCTGCGGGCTGCCGATTTGGAGGCCGAGTTTGCAGAGCTGGGTGGCTGGGAAGCAGAGAGCGATGCGTCCCGTTTACTCCAGGGTCTCGGCATTGGTACGGAGCTTCACTATGATTTGATGGCAAATGTTGACCCCCGACTGAAGGTCAAGGTGCTGCTTGCACAGGCACTTTTCGGAAACCCTGATATCGTCATGCTCGACGAGCCCACCAACAACCTGGACATTGAGGCCATCAACTGGTTGGAGGACTTCCTGCTGGATTTCCCCGGCATGGTCATTGCGGTTTCCCATGACCGTCACTTCCTGAATACCGTCTGCACCCATACCGTGGATATCGACTACGGTAAAATCAAGATGTATGTGGGCAACTACGACTTCTGGTACCAGTCCTCCCAGATGGTGCAGGCCATGCTGCGCGACAAAAACAAGAAGAACCAGCAGAAGATTGAGGAATTGCAGCTGTTCATCCAGCGCTTCTCCGCCAACAAGGCCAAGGCCAAGCAGGCTACCGCAAGAAGAAAGCTGCTGGACAAGCTGTCCGTTGAGGAGATGCCTGCCTCCACCCGCCGCTATCCCTTCGTGGGCTTCCAGCCTGAGCGGGAACTGGGCAAGGATGTGCTTACGGTTAAGGATGTTTCCGTCACTGTGGACGGCGTGAAGCTGCTGGACAAGGTTTATTTCTCCGTAAACCGCACCGACAAGATTGCCTTCGTGGGCGAAAATGAGCTGGCACAGACGGCTCTGTTCCAGATTCTCATGGGCGAGCTGGAACCCGATGAAGGCTGCATCAAGTGGGGCGTTTCCACCACCCGCAGCTATCTTCCCAAGGATAACTCTGCTTACTTCGACGGCAACAAGGAGCAGCTTGTGGACTGGCTGCGCCAGTACTCCGTCAAGAAGGACGATGTATACCTGCGTGGCTTCTTAGGCAGAATGCTGTTCAGCGGCGAGGATGTTTTCAAGAGTGTGGAGGTTCTCTCCGGCGGCGAGAAGGTGCGCTGCATGCTCTCCAAGATGATGCTTAGCGGCGCCAATGTAGTGCTTCTCGACCAGCCCACGAACCATCTGGATATGGAGTCCATTCAGGCAGTGAACAAGGGTCTGGAAGCATTCCCCGGCGTGGTGCTCCTTGCCTCCCACGACCACGAGCTGCTGACCTCCACTTGTAACCGCGTTATCGCCTTCCAGCCCGACGGCACCATTGTGGACAAGTACGGCACTTATGACGATTACCTTGCATGGATGGCCGAGATGAAGGCAAAGGAAGTCTAACGGTTCTTTTGTAGGGGCGGCTATCAGCCGCCCGGCGGTGTAATCGAGTGATACGAAACAGGCCAATGCGAAATGATTGTCCATTTCCACATTGGCGCTGATAATAATGTAATGCTGTGCTGTGCGGGCGGCTGCTGGCCGCCCCTACATCCGGTATTGAGGAGAAAATAAATGGAACAAATCTTAGATATCATCACAGCCAAGATGCAGCAGGCCTTTGCCGATGCGGGCTTTGATGCATCCTTTGGCCGTGTGACGGTTTCCAACCGCCCCGACCTGTGTGAATACCAGTGCAACGGCGCGCTGGCTGCGGCCAAGCAGTATAAGTGTGCCCCCATTCAGATTGCAAATGCCGTGGCGGAAAAGCTCGACCATGCCGATTTTGAAATGATTGAAGCCGTCATGCCCGGCTTTATCAATCTGAAAGTCAGCGGCGCATTTCTGGCAGAGTATCTGGAAGCCATGCGCATGGCTCCTTCCTTTGGCGTACCCATGAGCGGAAACGGCAAGACCGTGGTGGTGGACTACGGCGGCGCCAATGTTGCCAAGCCCCTGCACATCGGCCACCTGCGCCCCGCCATCATCGGCGAGAGCTTGAAGCGGCTTCATAAATTCCTGGGCTACAATACCATCGGGGATGTGCATCTGGGAGACTGGGGCTTGCAGATGGGTCTGATTATTGCAGAGCTGAAGCTTCGGCAGCCGGAGCTGCCCTATTTTGATGAGAGCTTTACAGGGGAGTATCCCGCAGAAGCACCCTTTACCCTTGCCGAGCTGGAGGAGATTTACCCCACCGCGTCTAGTCGCAAGAAGGAGGATGCTGATTTTGCAGAGGCTGCCCATCAGGCGACCTTTGAGCTCCAGCAGGGAAGAAGGGGCTATCGCGCCATCTGGAATCATATCATGCGCCTGTCCCTTGCTGACCTGCACCGTGTCTATGACAAGCTGGATGTCCACTTCGAGAAGTGGCTGGGCGAGAGCGATGCCGACCCCATCATCCCCGGCATGATTGCCGACCTCAAGGAGCGCGGCCTTGCGGTTATGAGCGAGGGCGCATGGGTTATCCCCGTGGCAGAGGAGGGTGACAAGAAGGAAGTGCCACCCTGCATCTTAGTCAAGTCCGACGGCGCGGCCATCTATGCCACCACCGATCTTGCAACCCTGGTGCAGAGAACCCGGGACTACGATATGGACAAGGTGCTCTATGTCACCGACAAGCGGCAGGCGCTGCATTTTGAGCAGGTCTTCCGTGCGGCTAAGAAGTGCGGAATTGTTAAGGAAGAGGTCTGCCTTGAGCACTTAGGCCACGGTACCATGAACGGAAAAGACGGCAAGCCTTTCAAGACCCGTGACGGCGGTGTTATGCGCTTGGAGCAGCTCTTAAATGAGATGACCGCTTTCGTCCGTCAGAAGGTTGTGGAGAACAAGATTGTGGCAGACAGCGAGGTGGATGCCACCACCGACAAGATTGCCCTTGCCGCTCTGAAATACGGTGATTTGAGCAATCTGCCAACCAAGGACTACAATTTCGATGTGGAGCGGTTTGCTTCCTTCGAAGGCAATACCGGCCCCTATATTCTCTATACCATCGTGCGGATTAAGAGTATCCTCAGCCGCTACGGCGCATGGGAAAATCTTTCCGTGCGGGAGCCTGCCAACAAGGATGCCAAGGACTTGATGCTCACCATCACTGCGCTTGCCCCCACATTGGAGACTGCCCTGCGCACCTCTACCCCGTCCACCGTCTGCGCCTATACCTATGAGCTGGCGGGCAGAGTCAATAAGTTCTACCATGAGACCCGCATCCTCTCCGAGGAGGACGAAGAACTGAAAGCGGGCTATATCGCCCTGATTGGGCTTGCCAAGAATATCTTGGAAACCTGCATCGACATCCTGGGCTTCTCCGCCCCCGATAAGATGTAAGGGAAGCTTTAGAAGCGTAAAAAACAGGCTGTGGAATTTTCCACAGCCTGTTTGCTGTTTTTGAAAGCACCATCTGCCAATAAAGCGCAATGCAGGAATAGGAGTATATTACTGCGTTATTTTGCGTAGGGGCGACTATCAGTCGCCCGCACAGAATGCACCCAAGATAATATAATTATCCAATGTGAATTCGATGAAATGAAACGAATTTGCATCGGATTTATCCCAAATTCCAAGAGGTACTGCGCGGGTCTCTGTAGCCGCCCCTACAGTTTCTAACACAATAATCGTCTTCTTATCCTGCCTTGCGAGGTGGGTGGGGGGCGAGATACCTGAAGCTCAGAAAATATGTAAAGCAGGCGGTGGAGCATCCACAGCCTGCTTTGGATTATCTCTGCCCGTCCCAGAAAGGCTCTGCTTCCTGTTTGTCACATTCGGCGCAGTCATGGTCACAGCGGGCACGGAACTGCAGCTCCTGATTTTTGATGCTCACCGTGGTGCAGGGGGGAATGGAGTGGGTGATGAACACATTGGAGCCAATGGTGCAGTCGGAGCCGATGACCGTGGCACCGCCCAGAATGGAAGCACCGGCGTAAATGGTTACATTGTCCTCAATGGTAGGGTGGCGGCGCTGACCGCGCAGGCTCTGGCCGCCTCGGGTGGTGAGTGCACCCAGTGTCACGCCCTGATAGAGCTTCACATGATTGCCGATGACGGTGGTCTCACCGATGACGATACCCGTGCCGTGGTCGATGAAGAAATAGTTTCCGATGGTAGCACCGGGATTGATGTCAATGCCCGTCTTGCTGTGGGCATGCTCGGTCATGATTCTGGGAATCACGGGTACTCCCAGATTGTAGAGTACATGCGCCAGACGGTATACGGTAATGGCGTAGATGCCGGGGTAGCAAAATACGATTTCATCCGTGGAGTAGGCGGCGGGGTCACCGTCAAAGAAAGCTTCCACATCCGTCTGGGTGACGGCGCGCACCCGGGGGATGGCGTTAAAGAATGCAATGCTCAGCTCCTCGGCCTTGCGCTCGGGATCGGCAATCTCGGCCTTGGAGCGCAGGACAATGGCAATCTGCTTGATGAGGTTGTACATCACATCCTCAATGAGCATGGACAGATTGTGCCGGGCGTTGTAGATGCGGTAGGACTTCTCCTTGGAGAAGCCCGGGTAGACGATACGGCGGAGCTTTTCAATCATGTCGATGATGACATCCTTGTCGGGCTGGCAGAAGGTGTCCATGCGGTCGATGCTGCGGCCATTGGAGTAGTCCTCCAAAATGGTGCTGACGATGCCTTCAATCTGATTTTCAATACCTTCCACGGCCTGATTCCCCCCGGAAACATTTTTCAACAGTTTATCATGTTTCCATATAAATTGTCAACCGATGCGCAGTTTGTTCGGGGATTTTCTGCACAGGATTCTTCTGTACATTTGCCTCCATCTGCGCTATAATACCTTCATTATCTCCAAAAGAAAAGGAAGAACCCTATGCTCGGAACTATTGTAAATGCAATCGCTGTGGTTGCGGGAAGTCTTGTCGGACTCATGGCAAAGAAGGGCATCCCCGCCCATTTGGAGGATGCGCTGCACAAGGCCATGGGACTTGCCGTCATTGTCATCGGCCTGAACGGCGTCATCACCAACATGGTAAGCTTAAAGCCGGACGGAAGTCTGGCATCTGCCGGAGAATTGCTTCTGGTGTTCGCACTGGTCATCGGCGTGGTGGCGGGAGAGCTGATGAAAATCGACGACCGCCTGAATGGCCTTGCAGGGCTGGTGGAGCGGAAATTCCATCTGACGGGCTTTGCCGCCAGTTTTGTCAGCGGCACGCTGATTTTCTGCGTGGGTGCCATGACCATCATCGGTGCCCTCAATGACGGCCTGCGGGGCGACAGCAGTGTGCTGTTTGTCAAGAGCACCCTTGACGGCATTTCCAGTATCGTTCTGGCGGCCACGATGGGTCCCGGCGTGCTGTTTTCCGCCATTCCCATTTTGCTGTATCAGGGAGCAATCTCTCTGTTGGCAGGCTTTCTGGAGCCGTTTTTGCAGGGGGAACTCCTGCGGCAGATTTGTGCCGTGGGCTATGTGATGGTTGCCTGTATCGGCATCAATTTTATGGGCAGTTACAAAATCAAGACGGCCAATTTCCTGCCTGCGCTGCTGGTGCCGCCCCTGTGGGCACTGATTTCGGCACTGTTTTGACGGACGGGGAAGCCTCAACTGAAAGCAAAGTGAGTGAAACAAAAGACCGGCTGGTATCAGTCGGTCTTTTTGTATGTCAGAGCAGCGTTCGCGATAAAGTATCCCGCAAGTCCGCCCAGCGTGTTATTGAGAATATCATCCAGCTCACACAGCCCGAGTCCGGTGATATACTGGGTAAGCTCAATTCCGATGCTCAGCATCGGAATTATCCACAGCCACAGCCGTTTGCCGCTTAGTGAGCGCATGAGCGCACTGAAGGGGACAAAGAGCAGAATGTTATTGAGCACTTCTTTGCGCAGGGTGGGGCTTTGGAAGAATCGGCGATATGACCAGAAAAGCCGCAGCTTTGCCTGAGAATCTCCGGATTCCCGATTCATCAGGGTCATGTAGCCCATGAAAGCAAGGTACAATCCCAGAAGAATTGCCCGACAGGGTGGTGGCAGTATAATTGCCAGCACACACAGTGCAATGCCGATGCACACGACAAGCCCGAAATTTGCATGCAGGACCATATCCGGCAGAAATCGGGGATTGCCTGCAATGTCATAATAGTGGGTTTTTTCGTCCCGGTAGACGATGCGGTGATAACGCCCCTGCACCATGGCGGGATTGCCCTCGGCATTAAAGTAGGCGGCGCTTGTCCTGAGACCGTTTTCATCGTAGGTCGTGCGCAGAATGCTGTAACCCCGGGGCAGTGTGGTAATCTTCCCATCGGCTCCCAGATAAACCTGCTCGGTGATGCGCCCGGCATCATCGTAGTCAAACTGCACCCCAAAGTATCCCCCGTCGGCAGCTGCGGGGGCGCCGTCCGTGGCATAGTAGCGCTCGGTGCAGACTCTGCCGCCGCGGTAGGTGCTGCGAACCGAGGCATACCCCATGTCGGTGGTACAGGGATTCCCTCGGGCATCCAGATAGATGGTGGCACTCACCTGCCCGGCATCGTTATATTCCCTGCGACAGCCGTATGTGCCAGTCCAGTCCGTGGCGGGATTCCCGGCTTTATCCAGATAAAACTGGCTCTCCATGCGCCCGTGGGCATCATAGGTGCGGGTGATCACAGCGTAGCCGGACGGTGTATTTACAGGCTGCCCCCTGTGATTTTGATATCGTATGCAAACGCACCGGCCGAGGTCATCATATTGCCGCGCAATGGCGCTGTAGCCGGATTTCAGGCGTACGGGATTGCCTCGGGCATTGAGGTATTGCTCCAAGAGAACATGCCCGGCTTCATCTTCGGTTCGCAGGACGGTGGCGTAGCCTTTTTCGGGGTGGTTTGTCAATGTGCCGCTGCTGTCTACAAAGTCTGTGCGGGAAATGCCGTCGCTATGGGTCTGCCTGACTTGCAGATCGGAGGGAGTGGGGCTTTCTGATAGGGAGCATGCGCTCATCAGCAGAGCAGCCAGGATTGCAATTATGCCGATTCTTTGAATTCTCATGCTGCCTGCCTCCCTTTTTGCACTTTATTCTATCATTTAACCATGCCGAATACAAGGCGGATTTGTCAGAGCGGGGAGCTGACTCGGATTTGTCACGGTATTGTCATAAAAATATGTAATTTTTTCAGGGATTAGCAGTTTTTATTTGCCTTTTTGAAAATGAAATGATATATTAAAATCGAAAGATGATGCGAAAGACCTGCGTTTCGCTTTTTATAATTTCGAACAGGAGATTTGTTATGTTCAAACGTGCACATAAGGGGTGGACAAAGCACCTTGATTTTCTGATACTGGATGCAATCTGCCTCGGCCTTTCTCTGTATTTTGCCCATGCGACCCGCCATGGCGGCCCTTCCAACCCACTGAACGGCTATTCAAAATATGACGAGCTTGCAGTAGTCATGGTGCTCATTAACTTTGTTTCCGCGCTGTCGTTGGACACCTATAAGCATATTTTGCGTCGGGACTGGTACCGGGGGCTTATTAAATGCATTACGCAGGTGATGGCGGTTTATGTGCTGACCATCGTGTACCTGTTCTCCACCCGCTCATCTGCCGAGTATTCCCGTATTGTCATCAACCTGTCTGCTGTGTACTATGCAGTTTCCATGATGGCGGTACATCAGCTGTGGAAAGCGTTTCTGCGCAGACAGATGAAGACGGCGAAGGGAAGCTCTCTGCTGATTATGGCACCGGCGGAGCAGATGCCGGACATTATCCGGAATATCCGTGAGCATAACTATGCGCACAATTATATTGCAGGTCTGGCAGTGGAGGACATTGCCATGCTGGGGCAGAAAATTGAAGATGTTCCCGTGGTGGCTTCCTTCAATACCCTCACTGCCTACGCCCAGACCGAATGGGTGGATGAGGTGCTGGTCTGTATACCCTACGAGCTTCCCCTTCCCAGCGAAACCATGGATACCTTGGTTTCCATGGGTATCACCGTCCATCTGCACCTGAATAGAACCAGTGGCCAGATAGAGGCCAAGCAGACTGTGGGAAGCGTGGGAAGTATGCTGGTGCTGACCTCCAGCCTGAATATGATTAAGCCCTATCAGGCATTCCTAAAGCGCAGCCTGGACATTCTGGGCGGACTGGTGGGCTGTGCCATTACGGCTGTTCTGTATGTGTTCATTGCTCCCCTCATTAAAAAGGAATCTCCCGGCCCTGCTTTCTTTGCTCAGACCAGAATCGGACAGAACGGCAAGACCTTTAAGTTCTATAAATTCCGCAGTATGTACATGGATGCGGAGGCACGCAGAGAAGAGCTCATGGCGCAGAACCGTGTGAAGGACGGCATGATGTTCAAGCTGGAGTTTGACCCCCGTATCATCGGCAACCGCATTGACGAAAACGGCAATCAGGTTACCGGCATCGGCGAGTTCATCCGCCGTACTTCTCTGGATGAGTTCCCCCAGTTCTGGAATGTGCTGAAAGGGGACATGAGCCTTGTGGGTACCCGCCCGCCCCTGCCGGATGAGTACGCCAAGTACTCTGCCCACCACAAAGCCCGTCTTGCCGCCAAGCCCGGCATTACCGGTATGTGGCAGACCAGCGGACGGAGCAACATTCTGGATTTTGAGGAAGTTGTCAAGCTCGATACCCAGTACATCAACAACTGGTCGCTGGGTTTGGATATCAAAATCCTCCTGAAGACGGTGCTTTCCGTCCTGAAGCGCGACGGTTCCATGTAATCAGAAAGCTCTCCCCTAAAGGGAGAGCTTTTTTGCATGGCCGGATGACGAGTGTATCAAAGGACGCCATGTTGATAGGCGATAAAAGGAAGCTTTTGTGAAGTTGAAACTGGAAAATTGAAAGTTAAGGAGTCCCTTCGGGATATGTTTAGAAAATTATGCCTAAATTCTTTTAAATCGTGCGAAGCACACAATCATTTTCAATTCTCAACTATCCATTTTCAACTGAACTAAAGCTTCCTTATCACCGATAAAAAGCCCGACCGGAACGGTCGGGCTTTGCTTATTTATCTACTCTGCGGATATCGGCACCCAGTGCGGTGAGCTTTTCGACTAAGTTCTCATAGCCGCGCTCCACGAAGTGAATATCGCAGACGCAGGTGGTTCCCTCGGCGCTTAAGCCTGCAATGACCAGTGCGGCACCGGCGCGCAGGTCGTGGGCACACACGGTGGCGCCGTGCAGGGACGGCACACCCTGAACCGTGGCAGTCTTTCCCTCAATGCGGATATTGGCACCCATACTCTGCAGCTCTTCGCAGTAGCCGAAGAAGCGGGTTTCATACACGCTCTCGGTCAGTCGGCTGATGCCGCCTGCAAGGCTCATGCACACGCAGACCTGAGCCTGCATATCCGTGGGGAAACCGGGGTAGGGACGGGTCTTGACCGTGGCGGGGCGAAGGGGACCCTGACGCATGATGCGTACGGCATCGTCGTAGACGAAAACCTTTGCACCCATTTCCTCCAGCTTGGAGGTGATGCACTCCAAATGCTTGGGAATTACATTCTGAATCAGCACATTGCCGCCTGCGGCGGTTGTGGCAGCCAGATAAGTACCGGCCTCAATCTGGTCGGGGATGATGGTGTAGGTTCCGCCGTGGAGGGCATTGACACCCCGGATTTTTACGGTATCGGTACCGGCACCGGTAACCCGGGCACCCATGGTATTGAGGAAGTTTGCAAGATCCACGATGTGGGGTTCCTTGGCGGCATTTTCAATTACGGTCTGGCCGGGAAGCAGGGTTGCTGCCAGCATGATGTTGACCGTTGCACCCACGGAAGCCATATCCAGACTGATTCGGCCTCCGCGCAAGCCCTCGGCACCGGGAGTCAGAGACACATATTCCTCAGCCTCCTCAACCTTGGCACCCAGAGCCCAGAATCCCTTGATATGCTGGTCGATGGGGCGGGAGGCGAAATTGCAGCCACCGGGCAGCGCCACGTGCGCTTTGCCGAAGCGGCCAAGCAGAGCACCCATCAGATAGTAGCTGGCGCGCATTTTGCACACGAGCTCTGCATCGGGTTCGGAGCAGCTGACTGCGGAGCAGTCGATTTCCAGCACACCGGGTTCGGGAAATGCAATGCTGGCACCCATCTGCTTTAAGATGTCCACCATAATCCGAACATCCGAGATATCGGGGACATTTTCAATTCGGCAGGGTCCGCTGACAAGCAGAGCGGCCGGCAAAATTGCCACGGCGGCATTTTTCGCACCGCTGATGGACACCGTGCCGTTCAGGGGCTTACCGCCGTTAATTTCATAAAAAGTCAAGGATTATCCTCTCCTTGTGATAGTTTCATAGAAAAAGAGCCGTATTTCTACCAATCATATCATAGAATTGAATTTATGTAAAGTACAAATCTTCGCCTGTGCCCAAATCAGAATCGGCGCAGACCCTTGGGGTAGTGGTTTTTCAGCTGTGTGCCGTCCCCCTTGACCCAGCCGAGGCTGTAGCCATCTGCGCATAGCCGCGCCCAGCCTCTCTGGGTGCTCGGCAGGGTGGCACCCTGCAGGTAAGCCTTGATTTCCGGGCTTTCCGCCGGGAAGCTTACAGCGCGGCAGGTGTTGCCGCCCCACAGAGCCAGTGCATGAGCCGGGTCAAAGCGGCCCTTCTTTACGGTGCCCAGCTCCAGACCGGGGCGCAGCACCTTCATTTTCCCGATGGCGGGCATATTCATGGGAGCCAGATACACGGTATCGCCGAACATGACGATGTTTCCTTCGGGGAGGTGAATTTCCAGCTCCTTCATAAAATCTGCGGCGCACTTGGGCATTTTGCTGCCTGCTTCCAAGGGAACCTCCCGGGATTCTCCCTCCATCTTACGCAGTACGGCGGCAAAATGTCCCTCGCCCAGCAGCTTGTGGGGCCACAGGCGGAACATACCCGTTCCCACACGGGTAAAATAGGGAGCGGACACATCCTCCGGGGAGAATTCGCGGTGGCGTTCCAGGAAGCTCTCCACGGTCAGCTCATCTTCCTCCGGGGCGAAGGTGCAGGTGGAGTAGACCAGCCTTCCACCGGGGCGCAAGAGCTTTGCGGCATTGTCCAGAATCTCAGCCTGCCGACGGGCACACATGGCAACGGTTTCTTCGCTCCAGTCTGTGACAGCGGCCTCCTCCTTGCGGAACATTCCCTCGCCGGAGCAGGGAACATCCACCAGTACACGGTCGAAAAAGCCTTCGTAGCGCTGCGCCAGACGGGCAGTGTCTTCATTGGTGACAAGGGCATTGGCAACGCCCATGCGCTCAATATTCTGGGAGAGTATCTTTGCCCGCTTGGGGCTGTATTCATTGCACAGCAGGAATCCTAGGCCTGCCATGCGGCCGGCAATCTGGGTGGTTTTCCCACCGGGGGCGGCGCACAGATCGCAGATTTTCTCCCCAGGCTGCGGGTCCAGAAGCGGCACGGATGACATGGCACTGGCCTCCTGCAGATAGTAGACCCCTGCTTCATGGTAGGGATGCAGACCCGGGCGGCTGTCGGGATTATAGTAATAGCCCATGGGTTCCCATGGCACCGGAGCCGTCACAAAGGGAACGGAAGCAATTCCGCCTTTTAGGGGATTGAAGCGCAGAGCAACGGCCCTGGGGCGCTCCAGACTTTCCAGAAAGGCGGGGTATTCATCTTGCAGCATCTGCTGCATACGGCTTAGGAACGCTTCGGGCAGCATGGGGTAACCTCCGTGAGTAAAATAAAGGAAGCTTTCGCGCACTTATGTGCGCAGTTATCAGTTGTCAGGCATCCGTTATCAGTGACCGTAAAATCGGTGATACCATTTTTGTTTACACGCTCAAAAACTGATGCCTGAATCCTGATGCCTGATGCCTTAGCTTTAACGGCTACGCCGTTAAAGATTTCTTTCCCTCACTATACCACACCTTGTGTGGTTTTTCCACACTTTCCTTATTTCGATTGGTTTTGCGCCCGCTTGCGCATATCATGGGTCAAAAGCGGGAATCGGGAGGAAATGTATGAAAAGACTGCTGTTTTTGGGGCTGCTTGCAGCCTGCGTGCTGCCTGTGTATGCCGAGACCGTCACGGTGGAGGAAAGCTACAGTGTATGGGTGGCGGCACCTGTGGAATACTGCTATGATGACACACTGCTCCGAGGGCAGGAACGGGTGCTTACCCAAGGCTGCGACGGTGAACTCCTGCGCCGCGCCCGGGTGACCTACTGCGATGGGGAGGAGCTGGGGCGGGAGGTGCTCAGTGAACAGGCGCTGCGCATTGCGCGCAAGCGAGTGGTGGCGCTGGGCACGGCAATGCCGCCCCAAAATCCCGATAGCCCCGTTATTACGGACAATACGATTACACTTCCCACCGGGGAGGTGCTGAGCTACTACAAGACGGAGCAGGTGCGTGCCTCGGCCTATACCCACACGGATGAAGGCTGTGATACCGTCACCGCTACGGGAACCACCGTCCGCCGGGGCACGGTGGCGGTTGACCCAAGAGTGATTCCCTACGGCAGCCGGATGTTCATTATGGCAAGTGACGGCAGCTACATCTACGGCATTGCACAGGCGGAGGACTGCGGCGGTGCCATCAAGGGAGACCGCATGGATTTGTACATGGAGAGTAACGAGGCCTGCATGGATTTCGGCAGGCGCAAGTGTACCTTGTATTTTCTGGGGGAATCTGATATGATAAGCAAAGAAAACTGACCTGAAAATGCAGATAGAGAGGTTTCGGATGATTCAAGTTACCGATATTGCCGTGATGAAGCCGCTGCTTGCGGAGAATGGATTTCACTTTTCCAAGGCCAAGGGGCAGAATTTCCTGATTGCCGACTGGGTGCCCCGCTCCATTGCGGAGGAGTCCGGGGTGGATGGGACTGCGGGCGTGCTGGAAATCGGCCCCGGTGTGGGACCGCTGACCCAGCAGCTGGCTCTGCGGGCAGGAAAGGTCTGCGCGGTGGAGGTTGACAGGCGGCTTGAGCCAATTCTCAACAAGACCGTGGGGGAATTTGCCAATACCGAAATTCTTTGGGATGATGTGCTGAAGCTGGACATCGGGACGCTTGTGCAGGAGAAATTTCCGAATCTTCGCCCCATGGCCTGCGCCAATCTGCCTTACTATATCACCACGCCGATTTTGCAGGCACTGCTGGAAGCGAAGTGCTTTGAGTCCGTCACGGTAATGATTCAAAAGGAGGTCGCCCTGCGCATTGCCGCCCGCCCCGCTACGGCGGACTACGGTGCGTTCTCCGTGTTCTGTCAGTACTATGCCGAGCCGAAGCTTTTGTTCGATGTGCCACCCCACTGCTTCATCCCCCAGCCCAAGGTCACATCGGCTGTGATTCAGCTGAAAACCTATGAGAAGTGCCCGTGGGATGTGGACGACGAAAAAATCTTCTTCCGCACGGTGCGAAGCTCCTTTGCCCAGCGGCGCAAGAAGCTCTCCAACGGTCTGGCCTCGGGATTCCCGGAGCTTGGCAAGGCCGGCGTGGAGGCCATGATTGCAAGCTGCGGCTTTGCGCCCACCGTCCGCGGAGAGACATTGAGCATTCCCGAATTTGCCCGGCTTTCCAACGCCATCGCTGCCACCCTGAAAGGAAATAAAAATGAGCATTAAGCACCTGTTTTTGGATTTGGACGACACAATTCTGGATTTTCACAAGGCCGAGCGCATTGCCATCGCCCGCACCTTTGAGAGCTTCGGACTGGAGCCTACGGAGGCGGTGCTGGCACGCTATCATGTGATTAACCGCATCCACTGGGAGCGCTTAGAGCGCGGGGAGGAAACAAGAACCCAGGTGCTCCAGAACCGCTTTGCAGATCTGTTTTCGGAGATGGGCATGACTGCTGACCCGGCGGCCATCGCCAAAGCTTACGAAAACAATCTGGGCATCGGCCACTATTTTCTGCCCGGTGCGCAGGAAGCGGTGCAGAGCCTGCACTGCAAATACAAGCTCTATCTTGCCAGCAACGGCACTGCCGTTGTGCAGGACAGGCGGCTGGAAAGCGCCGGCCTCAATCCCTATTTTGATGGGATTTTCATCTCCCAGCGGGTGGGCTTCGATAAGCCTGCCAAGGAGTTCTTTGAGGCCGCTTTTGCGACCATCCCGGACTTTAATCCGGAGCAGGCCATGATGGTGGGCGACTCCCTGACCTCCGATATTCTGGGCGGCATTCGCGCAGGATTAAAGACCTGCTGGGTCAACGCCGACCACCGTCCCGGAAGTCCTGCCATCGAGCCGGACTATGAAATCGAGTCAATCACGAAGCTGGAAGCTCTGCTTGAGACATTGTAATACATAATATAATACACATCCGCCGCTTTCTGCGAAAGAAAACGGCGGATGGTTTTGTATCTGCGGATAAGTCCCGCTTGCTTAACGAAATAACCCTGCTGAATCTTTACATTTTCTGCCGAAATCTCTATAATGAGCCAAAAGGGGGAATGAGCATGACCACACAGCAGATGATGAAGCTATCCTTTGATGAGGGCTTTGCGGCAGCCGAGGTGGTGGACACCGAGCGCATTGTCTTCGAGGAATCCTTTCGGGTGTACTGCGAGGAAAATCTGTGCGGTCAGTATGGTGTAAACTATGCCTGTCCGCCGGCCTGCGGAAGCTGCGAGGAAATGAAGCAAAGAATTCTCTCGCACAAGAAAGCGCTGGTTTTGCAGACAATCTGGCAGGTTTCCGACTATTCGGACAAAGAGGCAATCAAGAATGCCAAGGCCTGCCACAATGCATCCACTGTCCGCCTGACAAAAGCCTTGCGTGAAATGGGTGTGCCCGGTTTTCCGGTTGGCTCCGGCGGGTGCAGCCTGTGTAAGCCCTGCAAACTGAAAGCGGGACTGACCTGTGCATTCCCGGATTTGCGCTACAGCTGTATGTCGGCCTACTGCATTTTTGTCAAGAAGCTGGCGGACGAGTGCGGCATGGAGTACACCCCGGGAGAAGGGCTGCTGGCACTGTTCGGTATGTATGTGTTTGACTGAGTTTTTCTGACAGCCTGACAGACTGCCACCCCGGTTGGGGTGGCAGTTGTCAGTCTCAGCAGCCGCAGCCGCAGCCGGGAGTATAGCCGCCGCAGTTGCCGCAGCCGTCGTTGCAGCCGCAGCAGCGCCCGCCATTGTTGCCGAACAGCAGAATCAGGATGATAATCCACCAGATGTTATTGCCGCCGAAATTGAAACCACTGTTACACATATTGCATCCTCCAACATTTTTATTGAGCTTTACCGCTCAATCCATGCTATTCCGCAGGGCACAAATTGTGCGCAGAGGCGGACTTTTTTGCCGGGGTTGTGGTTATTGACAATGCTTTTTCCTGCGTGTATAATTTTAGCAGAAACTTTGCAGTTTACGGCAGAAGTCTGTAAGGAGGGGAGAATATGGCACTGAAACGAAGCTCGTTCCGGGGATGCCTGCTGGGTCTGGCGGTGGGCGATGCGCTGGGTTACAGCGTGGACGGAAAATCCTGGGCGCAGATTCAGGAGGACTACGGCCCGAATGGCCTTATGGGCTATGATCTGGTCAATGGATACGCCGAAATTACCTCCAATACCCAGCTTGCCGCATTCACTGCCAACGGTCTGCTCATCGGCCTTACCCGCGGCCAGATGGTGGGCAAGATGTCCCCGTTGGTGAAATATTTGGGTCTGTCCTCCCGGGAGTGGTGCGCCTCTCAGCGCCCATGGGGTCGCCCGGATAAAACCTTCTGCTGGCTTCTGCGCAGTCCCGATATGTGCCATCGTCACTGTCTGGACACACGCATGCTGGACACCTTGGGGCGTCAGCCCTTGGGTGCTATGGATGCCCCTGTGAATCATTTTTTCAGCCCCACCTCTCTGACTACGGCGGTTGCTGTGGGACTGTTCATGTCCACCGGAAAAATGGAGCAGGCGGAAAATGACCTGCTGGGCGCAGAGGTGGTGGCGCTGACCCACGGAAGCCCCGCTGCATTCTTAACGGGACTGGCGGTGAGTCACATTATCAGCCGCTGCCTGTACCACCCCGAGGTGCCCATGAAGATGCTGGTCAATGAGACCTGTCAGATGCTCAAATCAAACTACGGCCACAAGTACAGCCAGTGCTATGAGGTCACAAACAACCTGCAAATGGCTATGGCGCTGGCGGCAGACCCCCGCATGCCCACCTCCGAGGCGCTGGACAGACTGCACTGCATGACGGCTCCTGAGGTTCTGGCAGGTGCGGTCTATGCCTGCATGGCTCGCGGTGATAGTTTTGACGGATGCCTGATTGCGGCGGTGAACCACTCCGGGCGCAGTGCCTGCGTGGGCGCGCTGACGGGTGCAATTCTGGGACTTCGGATGGGCGAGCGTGCCCTGCCGGACTTCTACGTGGAGTGTCTGGAGCCTGCACAGACGCTGCTGGAGATTGCGGATGACCTCTATGAGGGCTGCCCCATGGAGCTGGGCAACAAGCTCTTCGATTTGGACTGGGACAGAAAATATGTCCACGGAGGCAGAGCGTAAATGAAAACATACCCCCTCCCACGGCGGCATACAATGCCCCATGGGAGGGGATTTTTCTATGGGAAAACGGGAATGGGTGATGATTGCACTGGCGCTGGTATTCGCGGTGGCGGTGTGCACGGGAGTGTTCCTGAAGGGTAGCATTCAGACGGGGGCATGGGGCTTGAGTTTTCGCACGGCGGGGCAGCCCCCCATCGGCAATGCAGGTATCGCCCAGCTGAAAGCACTGGATGCGGCCTATATCGGAAATACGGAGGAAAAGGTGCTGTATCTTACCTTTGATGCGGGCTATGAAAACGGTGTGACGGTGCAGATTCTCGATGCGCTGAAAGCCCATAATGCCCCGGCGGCGTTCTTCCTGGTGGGTTCCTACATTACGAAGAATGCGGACCTGGTGCGCCGAATGGTGTCCGAGGGGCACACCGTGGGAAACCACACCATGCACCACTATGACATGAGCAAAATCGGGGACAAGACCGTTTTTGCACAGGAGCTGGCAGGGGTGGAGGAAGCCTACAAGACGGTGACGGGGAAGGAAATGGAAAAGTTCTACCGTCCGCCCCAGGGAATTTACAGTGAAGAGAATCTGAAAAACGCCAAGGAGCTGGGATATAAGACGGTTTTTTGGAGCCTTGCCTATGTGGACTGGCTCAATGACAACCAGCCGGGGCATGACAAAGCTATGGAGAAGCTCATCCCCAGAACCCACAATGGGGCGGTGGTGCTTCTGCACTCCACCTCCAAGACCAATGGGGCAATTCTCGATGAGCTTCTGACCAAATGGGAGGAAGCGGGCTATCGCTTCGGCAAAATCGAGGAACTGTTCGGGTAGGGAGAATAAGGAATCTTTAACGGCGCAGCCGTTAAAGATTCAGCCGTCAGGCCTCAGGCTTCAGGCATCAGTTTTTGTGCGTTAGAATTGGAAGTATGCACCGATTTACGCTCACTGATAACTGCGCACGAAGTGCGCGAAAGAATCCTATAATTTACCCCCGGAAGGCAGGAGCCTTTCGGGGGCAGTGAGTATAAGCGGCGATTTACTTTTCCAGTGCCATGAGCTTTTCGATTCTACGGGTGTGGCGGGCTTCGCCGGAGTAGGGAGTGGAGAGCCACACATCGGCAATCTCCATGGCCAGATTCTCACCCACGATGCCGGCACCCAGTGCCATCATGTTGGTGTCGTTGTGCAGACGGGTCATCTTGGCGGACAGAACATCGGAAAGCAGAGCGCAGCGGATGCCCTTGACCTTGTTGGCGGCAATGCTCACACCGATGCCGGTGGTGCACAGGACGATGCCTTTCTCGCATTCTCCGCTTGCTACAGCCTTGGCGGCCTTGCCTGCAAAATCGGGGTAGTCGCAGCTGTCGGTGGTGTAGGTGCCGAAGTCCACGACTTCGTAGCCCGCGGCCTTCAGATGTGCGGCCAGCTTGTCTTTCAGCGCGATTGCGCCATGGTCACAGCCCATTGCAATTTTCATGATTTATCTCCTCTTTTTTGAATGTTGGGTGGATAATGGAATCTTTCGCGCACTTGCGTGCGCAGGCGTCAGGCTACAGGCATCAGGCATCAGGGGAAGTAAAATTGGTGCATTGTCCTAAATAAACGGGCAAAATACTGATGACTGATATCTGATAGCGGATGCCTGAATCTTTCGCGGCTTTGCCGCGAAAGATTCCATTAGTTAATCATAAATCCGCCGTTGACGGACAGCACATGGCCGGTGATGAAGTCTGCCCCGCACAGGTAGACCATGGCCTTTGCCACATCCTCGGGATTTCCGTTGCGGCCTACGGGGGTATCCTCGGCCATGCCCTGCATGATTTCCGGGGCTACATTGGCGCACATATCCGTCATAATCACACCGGGGGCAACGCAGTTGACCCGGATACCGGACGGCCCCAATTCCTTGGCAAGCGCTTTGGTCAGGGCAATCACAGCACCCTTGGTGGCGGAGTAGGCAGCTTCGCAGGAGGAGCCCACCTGACCCCACATGCTGGACACGGTGATGATGCTTCCCGCGTGCTTTTGCAGGAAGGACGGCATAGCGGCATTTACACAGTTGTAAATGCCCTTGACATTTACATTGAAGATTCTGTCCCATTCGTCTTCACCCATGGAAGACATGAGTCCATAGTGGCAGATGCCGGCATTGCAGATGAGGTTGTCCACCTGCCCGATTTGGGCAAAGGCGGCCTTGACGGCGGCGCTGTCTGCCACATCACAGCAGATGGCAGTGGCACCGGTCTCAGCGGCAACCGCAGCGGCCTTTTCGTGCTGCTCGTAATATAAAAAATATACCTTATGTCCCAGTGCGGCGAAGGCCTGTACGGCGGCCTTGCCGATACCCCGGGAACCGCCGGTAATGACGGTGGTCATGGTAATCCTCCAAACAAAGCGCCTGCCCCATATCCATGGGGCAGGGCGGGTATTATCTTCTTCTGCTCTTGGTGCGGTGGTCGGAATACTGACGGATGGAAGAAATCTTGCTGTCAGATTCGCTCATAAAAGCCTTGAGCTTCTCCTCAAAGAGCTGGTCAGCGGTCTTGGGAGCGGCAGGGGGCTGGGGAGCACGGGCGGGGCGCTGAGCGCCGTTGCCGCCGAAATCCTTCCGGGGTGCGGAGCTGCGGAAGTCGGAACGGGGGGTTGCGCGGGAGTCGCTGCGGGGGGTGAATTCTCTCTGGGGCTTTGGCTCCAGACGCTTGATGGACAGGTTGATTTTGCCGTTTTCGTTACCGATGACCATAACCTTTACATCCTGACCCTCAGTCAGATGCTGACGGATATCGGACACATAGGCGTTGGCGACCTCCGAGATATGTACCATACCGGTTTTATTCTCCGGCAGGGACACAAAAGCGCCAAAATTGGTGATGGATTTGACTTTGCCTTCCAGGATGGCTCCGACGGTTAACTCCATAGATTCCTCTGCTTTCTCACTTAACGATTGCTTCCGGCTGAATCAGAATCGTGTTGGGCTCGACCATGCCCAACTCCTCCTCGGCGATTTGCCGGATGCTGGATTCGGTACCCAGAGAATCAATTTTATTCTCCAAGGCGTTGTTTTCAAGTTCCAGTTTGCTTGCCTGCTCGGTCAGCTCCCGATTGCGCCGGGTAAGATTGCCGCCTGCCCAGCCCAGTGCCGCCATGGCGGCGATGGAGAACACGATGAGCACGGCGAGAACGCCCTTGAGCAGCGGGTTGCTGCGCTTCCAGACAATGGTGGTCCTTCCGATTGACTGCGTAGCCATGGGGGTTCTCTCCTTTCTTTCGTAAAGCAAACATATTCCATTCCATTGTAATACATTTTTGCCCAGATGCAACAAGTTTTTTTGCAAATGCGAAAAGATTTTTGAGGGGAAGTGCAAAAATATACCATGCTTTTCTCCACAGCTTCCAGAAGAGGAGAAAGCTCCGCCCGAAAACCCGCCGCCCGAGGGTGAGTCCTCCGAAGCCCCCCACGGCAAGGAAAATCCCGTGGGCAAGACGGGGGTCTGTCCGGCAGATACCGAAAAACACAAGGCAGAAGCCGTAAATCAGCACGGGCAGCATGCACAGGTCACAGATTTTCGGCCTGTGCATGGCAAGCAGAAAGGCATAGATGAAGCCAAGGCCGCAGCCTGTCAGCATGGTGCGCAGCAGTTGGGAAAAGGCCTCGGCAGGAGTTATCCAAGGAGCCGTTTCAGCCACCCCCCGGTTTGAGCACGCCCATAGGAAAGGGCGTTGACGGTGCCCTCAATGGTGATGACCCCGGTCTGGGCTTCCAGCGACTTGAGCTGCAAGTTTTCCCCTTCGACAAGCATCTGCCCCATGGCAGTCTCCAACAGTGCGGCAGTGTCCTCAAAACTCAGTACCTCCGTCACGCCGCTGACGGTGAGCTTGCTGCGGCTGTCAAGGCGCAGGGTGTGGGACGCGTTATTTTCCATGGTGTCCTCCTTTGCATGGGTTGATACAGTTTATGCCCCGCTTTGCCGGATAGTACATTGACGAAAGGGCAAAAAAGGGGTATGATAGAAAAACGCAAGGAGGCGCAAATATGAAGAATTTTACGCTGAAACAAAAGACACAAATGCTCCTGACTCCGGTGCTTATGGTGATTCTGGGTATCATCCTGCTGGTGCGTCCCGACTCCGCCTCTGCGCTGGTGGGCAAGGTGCTGGGCTGGCTGCTCATTGCCGGCGGAGTTGTCTGCACGGCATTCGTTATCAAAATTCGGGACTACATTGTGTTTCGGGCAGTGCCCGCCATTGCATGCTTTGCAGTGGGCGTGTGGCTGCTGAATAACCCCCTGGCACTGGCATCCGTCCTGGGGCGTGTTGCCGGTATTCTCATTGCCCTGCAGGGCATTCAGGACATTCTGCATGCCATCGAGTGGAAGTGCGGCATGACATGGGCAGTGGTTGCAACTGGCGTGGGCGTGCTGCTGGTGTGCGTGCCCATGACGGCCAGCCGCCTGGTGATGGGTCTGTGCGGCGCGGCACTGATTCTCTTAGGTGCCGCCGAGGGCTATGGCCGCATCAAGCTGGGAAGCCCCATTGCAGACGGAACCGTTCTGGATGCGGGTGTCATTGAAGTGCAGGAGGAACAATGAAGCTTGCATCCTGCCCCATCTCGGAGCTGGGCGGACACCACGCCGCGTGGGAGCTTCTGGCCGAGGTCTACCGCCGCGAAACCGGGAAGGCACTGCCTCCCATTTCCATTGGTGCCTTTGGCCGCCCGGAGTTTATGGACAGCCCCTATTATTTCTCCCTTACTCACACGGATAAGCACGCTTTCTGCGTGCTGTCGGAGCATAAGGTGGGCATCGATGCGGAGGAGCTTGACCGCCCGGTGAAGCTGTCCCTTGCAAAGAAAATCTTATCCCCCGGGGAGCTTGCGCAGTTTGAGCAAGCCCGGGACAAGCGCCGGGCACTTCTGACTTTCTGGGTGCTCAAGGAGAGCTACTTCAAGATGAAGGGCACGGGATTGCAGGGATTTCCGAATCAGACGGATTTCTCCCTAGCAGATGCCCGAGTGCGGGAGATGGACGGCTGCTTGGTGGCGGTAATGGAGGAGGAAGACGATGCTCTTTGATACCCATACCCATATGGATGACAAAGCCTTTGATGCTGACCGCGAGGCACTGCTGGAAGCTTTCCCCAAGGGCGGCGTGGGGCTTCTGATGAATCCCGGATGCTCCTGGGAGTCCAGCGTTGCCGCGGCTGAAATCGCGGGGCGCTATGACTATGTGTACTGCGCCATGGGCAGCCACCCGGATGCCGCCGACGAGGTGGACGAGGGTCTCATTGAGCGTTATCGGGCGCTGTATCGGGATAACCCCAAAATCAAGGCTGTGGGCGAAATCGGCCTTGACTATCACTATGAAGATATCCCGCGGGAGATTCAAAAGCGGGCATTTCGTCTGCAAATGGAGCTCGCCCGGGAGCTTTCCTTACCGGTCATCATCCACGAGCGGGAAGCCCACGAGGATGGCCTCAAAATCGTGGAGGAATTTCCGGAGGTGACAGGGGTGTTTCACTGCTACTCGGGTTCTCTGGAGATGGCAAAGTGGCTTGTAAACCGTGGGTGGTACATTGGCTTTACGGGGGTGCTGACCTTCAAGAACGCGAGAAAAGCAGTGGAGGTGGCATCCAATATTCCGCTTTCGCGCATCGTGCTGGAAACCGACAGCCCCTATATGTCCCCCGAGCCATTCCGCGGAAAGCGAAACGATTCGGGTAAGCTCGTCTACATGGCGAAAAAGCTTTCCGAGCTTCGTGGGCTATCCCTTGAGGAAGTCGAGCGTATAACCTACCAAAACGGCAAGAATTTATACAGAATTCCGTGATGAACACCCCGCCCGGCTTGCCCGGGCGGGGTGTTTGCTGCCTTGTGACAAGCGTGAGAAAGGAAGCTTTCACTCGCTTCGCTCGTAGTCATCAGTCGTCACTCATCAGAGTGGTGACTTTAGGTGAAAGCGCCGATTTAAGCAAGCAAAAAACTGATTCCTTTTACTCACCCCGGGTAGGGGGATTGACAAATCAAACGGGGTATGCTATACTTCATTTAACATTTAGTCTAAATGTTAAATGAAAGGAAGATAACCATGGGATTACAGCAAACCATGAAAGCCCTGTCCGACCCCACCCGGCGGGAAATCCTCAATATGCTCAAAAACGGGCGGCGCTCGGCAGGGGAGCTGACCGATTCCTTCCCCGTCACCGGGGCTTCCATCTCCCGCCATCTGGCAGTATTGAAGGAAGCGGACTTGGTGCGCGACACCCGGGAGGGTAAATACATTTATTACGAACTCAATGCCTCCGTTCTGGAGGAAGTCATGCTGTTTCTGGCAGACTTGAAAGGGGAATCGCTATGAAAATCGCAAAGTGGAAAATCGCGCTTTCATCCGCACTGGTGCTCCTTCCCGGGGCTGTTTGCAGTTTGATGGACGGCGGCTTCGGCGGCCTGATTATCAGCCTCGTTTTGCTGGCAGGGCACTGGTTCTGCATCGGCTTTACAGCCAAGGACCCCGGAAACCGGGAGCAGAGCGAAAAGGTTTTTGACATGCTGCTGTGGATCATGCCGGTGGTCTCTGCGCTGGAGGCGGGGATGATGCGCGGCGCGCAGCGGGGCATTTTCATTCATCCGGCACTGTTTCTCAATGTGATAATGGGTGTTTTGTGCATCGTCATCGGAAATTACCTGCCCAAGACCCGCCGCAACTCCACCATCGGTGTGAAAATCAAATGGACACTGGAAAACGAAGAAAACTGGAATGCCACACACCGTTTTACAGGCAAGGTTTGGGTGGGTGTCGGCATCGGATTCTTTGCGGCGGCATTCCTGCCGGAGACCGCATCGGTGGTGGCGATGATGGCGCTGCTGCTGGTTATGATTGCCGTCCCCGTGGGCTATTCCTACGGCTACTACCGCCGTCAGTTAGCCGGAGGCAGCTATGAAAAGCAGGATTGGACAGTGAAAGGCCTCCCGAAAAAGTGGGGCATTGGCATTGCGGTGGTAATTCTAACGCTGGTTGCCGCGCTCATGTTCACGGGAGAAATTCACTATAATTTCGGTGAAGAGTCCCTGCGGATTTCCGCAACCTACTACTCGGATGCCCGGATTCCCTACGCCGAAATTACGGATGCCGAGCTTTTGGAAGGCTTCGACGGGGGCTGGCGCACATGGGGTTTTGCATCGGCCAGGCTTGCCATGGGCAATTTCAAAAGCAGCACACTGGGGGACTACATCCGCTATACCTACACGGGCGGAAAAACCGCAATCAGGGTACAGGCAGGGAAAGTCACCTATCTGCTTTCGGGAAAAAATGAATTCGAGACCCATATGCTTTATGAGACCCTCGCAGGGGCAATTAACCCTTGACGAAACCACACTTTTTCTATAGTATATACAAAGACACTTCAGGGGCCGCCGAGAGGGTGGCCCCCTTTTTTACGGAGGCGGCTATGGTGTTCAGAATCGGAACCAGAGGGTCGGCACTGGCATTAAAACAAGCGAATATGGTGATGGATGCGCTGAAAGAGCGTTATCCTGAGTATGATTTTGAAATCGTGGTTGTGAAGACTGTGGGCGATGCCGTCCGCGACAGACCCATGAAGGATGTGGGTACCACCGGGCTTTTCACCCGGGAGCTGGAACAGCAGCTTTTGGACGGTAACATTGATTTTGCAGTCCACTCCATGAAGGATATGCCCGCCCGGGTGCCCGAGGGGCTGGCGCTGCACTCGGTGCTGGAGCGTGCCAATCCCCGGGATGCACTGATTTGCAGGGAGGCAAAATCTTTGGAGGGTCTTCCTGCGGGCGCTGTAGTGGGCACGGATTCTCTGCGGCGGATTTTCTGCCTGCGCCGTCTTCGCCCGGATTTGCAGTTTGTGAGCATCCGCGGCAATATCGACACCCGCCTGAAAAAACTCCGGGAGGAAAACTTGGATGCCATCGTCCTGGCGGCTGCGGGCTTGGAGCGCATGGGGTTTTCGGATGTCATCACGCAGGAGCTTCGCCCCGGGGAGATGATTCCTGCCCCGGCACAGGGCATTCTGGGAGCGGAGTACCGTCAGGACAATGAGACGGCTGCAAGGATGCTCCAATCCATCTGCCACGAACCCACGGAAAAGGTTTGCCGCTGTGAGCGGGCGTTTATCCGGGCGCTGAATGTGGGCTGCCACATGCCCGTGGGTGCCTACTGCGAGACGGATGGAAAGACTTATTCCATGCTTGCCATGTTCGGCTCCGAGGACGGCTCCAACCTGCGCTTTGCAAGTGCCCGGAGCACCGATGCAAAAGCGCTCCTGACCGAAATCCTGAGACCATTTCAAGAGAAAGCGAAAGAGGTAGAACTATGAAATACGGAATTGCGTACGGTGTTGGCGTTGGCCCCGGTGACCCTGAACTGATGACCCTGAAGGCCTGTAGGCTCATTCGGGAAAACGATGTGATTGCCCTGCCCGGCAAGAACCCCAGAGAAACGGTTGCCTACCGTATTGCGGTGGCGGCTGTGCCGGAGCTTGCAGACAAGGAGCTGATTCCCGTCTACATGCCCATGACCCACGATTTGGATGCTCAGGCTAAGGCACACAAAGAGGGTGCCGAGCGCATGGAAAAATACCTGCGTGAAGGAAAAAATGTGGTGTATCTGACCCTGGGTGACTCCACGGTGTACTGCACCTTTACTTACCTGCAGAAATATCTGGAGGAGGATGGTTTTGCCGTGCAGTATGTCAGTGGTATTCCCTCCTTCTGCGCCGCCGCCGCACGGATGAATATTCCCCTGTCCATCTGGAATGAGGAAATCCATGTGATGCCCGCCGTCCACGATTTGGAAGGCGGCCTGCCCGCAACCGGCACCTGCGTGCTGATGAAGTCCGGCTCCAAGATGGCACAAGTGAAGGCGCGCATCCGTAAGTCCGGCCGTGAGGCCGTCATGGTGGAAAACTGCGGCGCGGAGAACGAAAAGGTCTATGAAAACTTAGATGCCATCCCCGATGATGCTGGCTACTATTCTCTGATTATTGCCCGGGAGAACGGCAATGATTGAGCTGTGTCACCTGACCCGCCGATTTGACAAAACGGTAGCGGTGGACGATGTGAACCTGACCATCCCCACCGGGGAATTCTTCGGGCTGCTGGGCTCCAATGGCGCGGGCAAAACCACCACCATCAGTATGCTCTCCACATTGCTGCTTCCCACAAGCGGGGAAATCCGCATTGACGGCGAGGTGCTCACCCGGCACCGCACGGATTTGAAGCGCCGCATCAGTGTCATCACCCAGGAATACTCCATGCGGCAGGATATGAATATGGATGAAATCATGGAGTATCAGGGACGGCTCTACCGCATGAACCCCAAGGACATCCGAAAAAAGAGCGAAGAGCTTCTGGAATTCTGCGGCCTGACAGCCCATCGGCGCAAGACGGTGCGCAAGCTCTCCGGCGGCATGAAGCGCAAGCTCATGGTCTGCCGTGCACTTCTGACAGACCCCGAAATCCTCCTGCTGGACGAGCCTACGGTGGGCATGGATGCTCTGGCCAGACGGCAGATGTGGGAGCTTCTGCGAAAGCTCAATGCCCGGGGTATGACCATTTTGCTCACCACCCACTACATCGAGGAAGCCCAGATGCTCTGCAGCCGGGTTGCCATGATGGAAAAGGGCAGAATCGAGGCGGTAAATACTCCCCGGGGCTTCATTGACAGCCTCGGTGCCTTTGCCGTGGACATGGAAGACACATCCCGATTTTTTGAAAACCGCGAGGATGCGCTGGCCTTTGCATCCCAAAATCCCGATTCTACGGGTCTGCGCCAGACCACCTTGGAAGATGTATTTGTTGCCCAAGCAAAGAAAATTCGGGACACGGAGGTGGGGAAATAATGGGAATTATCACCGTCCTCTGGGAAAAATGGGTGGAATTTCGGCGGGATTTCTATAAAATCACCTTAGCTGCCATGATTGCCCCCATGATGTATCTGCTGGTTTTCGGCATGGGTGTGCAGACCGTATCCCATGGAAAACCCTATCTTCTCTATTTAATCCCCGGTGTGGTGAGCCTGACTACCATGAACGGAAGCTTCAATGCCATCGCCCAGAATCTGAATACTCAGCGGCTTTATGAAAAGGCCTTTGACCAGGTGATGATTTCTCCCACGCCGTTGTGGCAGTTTGTGCTGGGGCAGATTGTGGCGGGAGCGCTCAGAGGCTTATATGCCGGGTGCGTGATATTGCTTCTGGTGGCACCCATCCGCACGGGACTCGTCTTTAATGCCGTGTCTTTTCTGTTTCTGTTCCTGAATGGGTGCGTATTTGCAGCTCTCGGCGTGGTGGTGAGCTTTCTTGCCAAGAACCATGCTGATGTGCCGCGGTTTTCCACCTATTTCATCATGCCCATGGCTTACCTGTGCAATACCTTCTTCTCCACGGACAATATGCCCGCGGGGCTTCGCACAGTGATTGCCCATCTTCCCTTGAGCGAGACCAGCACCGTGGTGCGCGCCATCTCCTATGGGGAGGGCTACAGTCTTGCGGGCGCGGTGGTGCTGTGCGCCTATCTTGCGGCACTGACCGGGTGGGCGCTGTGGTTTATCTACCGCAAACAGAATTTGTAAGGGGGCGGGGAAATGAAAAAATACATTTGCTCTGCACTTCTTCTGCTGATATTTTCCTGCCTGCTTCTGCCGGGGGCTGCGCTGCCCGATGGGGCTTACTGCGTGGATGTGACCTTGACCGGCGGCAGCGGTAAGGCTGCCGTTTCATCCCCTGCGCCGCTGGATATCAAAGATGGTGCGGCCTACGCCCAAATTACATGGAGCAGCGCCAACTATGACTACATGATTGTGGACGGCGTGCGCTATGAAAATGAGGCGCAGAACGGCCGCTATTCTACCTTTACCATCCCTGTGTCGGTGTGGAATGCCCCCATGGCCGTCATTGCCGACACCACCGCCATGGGCCACCCGGTGGAGATTTCCTATGCGCTGACTTTTCTTGTGGACTCCATCGCAGACCGCTCGGAGCTTCCCCAGGATGCTGCCATCAGAGTCTTGTACATGGCCGGTGCCATCATCGTGGTGGGGGGAATCCTGAACGCCTATGTCAAGCGCAGGCGGGGAATGTAAGTGCCTTGACGCAAAATCGGAAATACAGTAAAATGAAAGAAATCTTTCTTACATAGAATCGAGTGACAAATTCCAATGAAACACAATGAATATACCCTTGGTGTGCGGGACGGCGTGCCCGTGGGACTGGGGTATTTTTCCGTCAGCTTCGGCTTCGGCACTCTGGCGGCGGCCAACGGCATCCGCATTTTGGATGCCGGACTGATTTCGGCTTCCAATCTGACCAGTGCCGGGCAGTTCGCAGGGCTGACATTGATTCTGGCTTCCGCCGGGCTGTGGGAGCTGATTCTGACCCAGATTATCATCAACAGCCGCTATGCTCTTATGAGCTTGGCACTGTCCCAGAGAATGGGAAGCCGCATCGGCTTCGTGCCGAGACTTCTGGTGGCCTTCTTTAATACGGACGAGATTTTCGCACTGGCTATGGCGAGAAAAGAACCCCTGAGTACGCCCTATATGCTGGGGCTGGGCACACTTCCGTTCATCGGCTGGACGGGGGGAACCCTGTTTGGTGCCATGGCGGGCTCCGTCCTGCCCCTTTCCATCCGCACGGCGCTGGGGGTCATGCTCTACGGGATGTTCATCGCCATCGTGGTGCCCCCGGCCAAGGAGCATAGGAATGTGCTTGCGGCGGTTGCGGCGGCACTGGTGCTGTCGAGCGCGGTGTACTACCTGCATCTGTTCTCCTCGGGCATTGCCATCGTGGTGTGCACCGTGGCGGCGGCGGGAATCTGCGCCGCAGTGTTCCCTGTAGAGGAGGAAACGGCATGAGTATCTACACCTATATTGCGGCTATGGCGGTGACCACCTACCTGATTCGTATGCTGCCGCTGACCATTTTCCGTAAGCCCATCACGAGCAGGTTCTTAAAATCGTTCCTCTACTATGTGCCCTATGCCTGTCTGACGGCCATGACCTTCCCGGCCATCCTGCACTCCACGGACAGCCTGATTTCCGGGGCGGCGGCGCTGGTGGTTGCGGTGGCGCTTTCCTATCGGGGCAAGAGCCTGATTGTGGTTGCGCTGACAGCATCGGCAGCGGTGTTTGCGGTGGACGCACTTTTGCGTTTTCTTTAAGGGTTAATCTTAAGTTTATCTTTGTTTTCTTGACTTCCTGCACTTTCCCTGGTAAGCTTTGCCTACCTGTAAAGTGCATTTACTTTGGAGGAATAGTCCATGGGATTTGTGGAATTACTATTACTGGCTGTGGGACTGAGCATGGATGCTTTTGCGGTGTCCGTATGCAAGGGACTGAGCATGAAAGGTGCCAACCTGAGGGCGGGTCTCATCTGCGGCAGCTGGTTCGGCGGATTTCAGGCGCTGATGCCGCTGATTGGCTTTTTCCTCGGCACACTCTTTGCCGATGCCATTGAAGCCTTTGACCACTGGGTTGCCTTCGGCCTGCTTGCCATCATCGGCATCAATATGCTCAAGGAGGCTTTCTCGGGTGAGGATGAACCCGGCGATGCAGATTTAAGCGTGAAGACCATGTTCATCATGGCGGTGGCAACCTCCATTGATGCACTGGCCGTCGGCATCAGCCTTGCCATGGCGGGCAATGTGAATATTTTCACTGCCGTGGTGCTCATCGGCATTACCACCTTCTGCCTGTCTGCACTGGGTGTCAAGATGGGCAGTGTTTTCGGTGCACGCTACGAAAAGCGTGCGGAAATAGCCGGCGGCATCATTCTCATCGGTCTGGGCCTGAAGATTCTTCTGGAGCATCTGGGTGTATTGGCATGACGGACAGAAAGTTCTACCGCCTGTGGCTGAGCCTATCCCTTGCGGTGCTCACCGTCATCTGGGGTAACTCCTGTCTGCCGGGGGAGGAATCCGAGGCGCTGAGCAGCGCAATACTTGCGTGGCTGCTGAGGGTAATGCCTGTTCTCGGATGGATGGACGGTTTTATCATCCGTAAGCTTGCCCACTTCTGCGAGTTCGCGCTGCTGGGGTGCCTGCTGGGGTTGACCTTCCGAAGCCGGGGAGCAAAGCGGAGTACTTCCCGGTATGCACCCGCGAGCCTGAGTCTGGCGGCAGCCTGTGTGGATGAAACCATCCAGATTGTGTCTCCGGGGCGCTATTCTTCTTTGGTGGATGTGTGGATTGACTTTGCAGGGAGCGTAAGCGGCTTGGTGATTCTTTCACTGCTGCTGACGGCTCTTAAATTTATGAAAAGTATGAGGAAATAATATGAAAAGACTGACTGCGTTTGTGCTGACCTTTGTTCTGGCGGCTTCTCTGTTTGGCTGTGCCAAAAAGCCCGCCGACAATATGGTGCAGATTTCCAATGTTCCCGGCACCACCGAGGAAATCATCGATAAGATTTACAAAAACCATCACGAGATGGAGCTGCCCCTGCTGACCATGCCGTTGGATTTGTCCGACAACAACACGGTGGAGTACAATACCGCCCTGACAAGCATTGACGGCATCACCGAAATTTCCGTGTCCGAGCCTATGATGGGTCAGCCCTACAGCCTGGTGCTGGTGCGCTGTGCCGACGCCGGCAAGGCGGCGGAGGTCGCCAAGACCATGTATGACGGCGTGGATATGCGCAAGTGGATTTGCGTGCAGGCAGACAGCAAGTTTGCAGGCTCTGTGGGAGACCTGGCGGTGTTCTTCATGGTGTCCACGGAATTTGCCGACCAGGCAACTGTGGAGGACATGCAGGCTGCCGTGGAAGCGGTGTGCGGCAATGTCACCTATGTAGCCTGAGAATCAGGGCACTTCAAGACGAAAACAATACAAAGGCCACCTGTGAAGGTGGCCTTTTCAGGAGATAGTATGCTTTTTTCCGGCCTGACATTTCTATATACCTTCCTGCCTATCACGGTGGGAATCTACTTTCTCGTGCCCAAGGGCGGGAGGAATTTTGTGCTGCTGGGCGCAAGCTTATTTTTTTACTTCTGGGGGGAACCCAAGTATCTGATTTTGCTGTGCGGCATGGTGGCGTTTTTCTACGGCGCGGGGCTGCTGATTGAGAAAGTCCGGTGCAAAAAGACGGTTCTTTGGCTGTCGGTTGCGGGGGGCATCGGGGCACTGGGCGTTTTTAAGTACGCCGATTTCTTCATAGATTCCTTCCGCGCTATCACGGGGATTCCCGTGCCGCTTCTGCGTCTGTCGCTGCCCATGGGCATCAGCTTCTATACCTTCCAGTGCCTGAGCTATGCGGCGGATGTCTACCGGGGCAGAGTGCGGGCACAGAAGAATCCGGCAGATTTTGCCTGCTATGTGTGCCTGTTTCCCCAGCTCGTGGCGGGACCCATTGTGCGCTATGCAGACATTGCGGCGCAGCTGCAGAGCCGCAGCACCACCCGGGAGGATTTTGCGGAAGGTCTACTGCGCTTCTGTGTGGGACTCGGGAAAAAGGTAATTTTAGCGGACGGCCTTGCGGGGCTGGTGGCCGCCGCCCATGGCATGGCGGAGCCCACCGTGCTGTCCCATTGGCTCTATGCCATCGGCTTTACCTTGGAAATCTACTATGATTTCTCCGGTTATTCCGACATGGCCATCGGCCTCGGGCATATCTTCGGCTTTCACTTCTGTGAGAATTTCAATTATCCGTACCTGTCTGGCTCCATCACGGAATTCTGGCGGCGCTGGCACATGAGTCTGGGGTCATTCTTTCGTGACTATGTGTACATCCCCCTTGGGGGCAGTCGGGTGAGCAAGGCCAAATGGGTGCGCAATATCCTCATTGTGTGGATGCTCACGGGACTGTGGCACGGTGCGGGCTGGAACTTCGTTTTGTGGGGGCTGATGTATGCGGCGCTCCTGCTGGCGGAGAAAGCATTCCCGAAGCTGAAAAATCTCCCCGGAATCTTCAGCCATGTGTATGTCATGCTGGCGGTCACGCTGGGATTTGTGATTTTCAATGCAGAAGGCACGGCGGTGCAGGATTTATCAGGGCTTTTCGGCATTGGTGCAGCCGCATTCGACATGTACAGCGGCTATCTTCTGCGAAGCTATGGCGTGCTTCTGGCTGCTTCGGGAATCGGCGCAACCCCGATTCCCAAGGAGCTGGCAGGCAGATTTTCAAGCCCGGTGCTGACGGCGGCGTTCATGGTGAGTGTTTTGCTGCTGTGCACGGCGGCGCTGGTCAGCGGGTCCTACAGCCCCTTCCTGTATTTCCGGTTTTAAGGAGGGAAGAACATGAAGAAAAAACGAATTGTGATTCCCGTTCTGACCGTGTGGCTGGCGCTGAGCACAGCGCTGTGGTTTGCCCCGAGGAAAGACATCTCTGATACGGAGCGCAGAAAGCTTGCGCAGTTCCCGGCTGTTAAGGTGCAGAGCATTGTGCAGGGCACTTTTATGTCCGACTTTGAGTCGGCATCTCAGGATCAGTTCCCGGGGCGGGAGATGTTCAGGACAGCGAAAGCCCTCTTTGACCGCTTCGCACTGGCGATGCCCGATTCCAACGGTATCGCTTTGGCAGACGGACAGGCCGTGAAGTTGGAATACCCCCTGAATAACGCCGCACTGACGGCCAATCTTTCCAAATTGACAGCCCTTTCGGCGCAGTATCTGGAGGGCGCAAACCGCATTGTCTCCTGTGTGGTTCCGGACAAGGCGCTCTACTTAAAGGGCGGTTATCCCACCATGGATTACGATGTGTTTTTCACTGTAGTTGAAGATGCGCAGCTTGGAGACTTTGCGGATATCCGAAATCTTTTGCATTTTGAAAGCTACTATGCAACGGATTTGCACTGGAACCAGAAAGAAATCCTGCCCACAGCGGAAAAAATCTGCACGGCGCTGAATGCCCCTGCCCCGGAAGGGCTGCGGGAGAAGACCCTCGGAGACTTCTACGGCGTGTATAGGGGACAGTCTGCGCTGCCCATGGCCGAGGATACCATGACAATCTTAACAAGTGACCTGATTGAAAACTGTACGGTTACGGCCTTCGGTGCCAAGGAAGAAACGGCAGTCTACGATTTGCCGAAATTTTCGGGGCGTGATCCATATGATGTGTTCTTATCGGGTGCCAACGGCCTGATGACAATTGAAAACCCGGCGGGCAAGCCGGGAAAACACTTGGTTGTGTTCCGGGATTCCTTCGGTTCCTCCCTGGTGCCCCTGCTTTTGCAGGGCTATGAGACGGTGGAGCTTGTGGATATTCGGTATCTGCCCGCCGCCCAGTTGGGAAAGCTTCTGGATTTTGAGGGCAAGGATGTGCTGTTTCTCTACAGCACCACGGTGCTCAATACCCCCGGCATTTTCAAGTGAGAAAAGCTCCCCGTAAGGGGAGCTTTTTGTGTGTGATTGACTTGTATTGCGGTATTTCCTATGGTAAGATAGAAAAAACAACGCAAAGGAGAAACTTTTGTGAAAGAATTGCTGGAAATGTATCTGGCCTTTTTCCGCATCGGCGCGGTTACTTTCGGTGGCGGCTATGCTATGCTGCCGATTTTGCAGCGGGAGATTGTGGAAAACAAGGGCTGGGCAACGGATGACGAGCTTATGGACTACTATGCCATCGGCCAGTGCACCCCGGGTGTCATCGCCGTGAATACGGCTACTTTCATCGGCCGCAAGTACCGCGGCATCATGGGCGGCATCGTCACGACTTTGGGCGTGGTGAGTCCCAGCATTATCATTATTAGCCTGATTGCGGGCCTGATTAACAACTTCGCATCCGTCCAGTGGGTGCAAAACGCCCTGGGCGGCATCCGTGTGTGCGTGTGCGTGTTCATCTTCAATGCCGTGCTGAAGCTGTGGAAGTCTGCCGTGAAGGACAAGGCAACTATGGTGCTGTATATCCTCATCCTGCTGGGCACGCTTTTCTATGACCTCAGTCCCATCGCGGCGGTGGTCATCGCAGGTGTGGCCGGCAACCTCTTGGTGAAGTGGGGGGTGCAGGGAAAATGATGTACTTGCAGCTTTACTGGGAATTCTTTAAGACCGGCCTGTTCGCCATCGGCGGCGGCATGGCAACGGTACCATTCCTGCAGGATATCGCCCTGCGCACCGGGTGGTATACGGCAGGGCAGCTCGCCGACATGATTGCGGTTTCCGAGTCCACTCCCGGCCCCATCGGCGTGAATATGGCTACCTTCGTGGGCTATACCGTGGGTGTCAGCCACGGCGGCGTTGCCATGGGCGTGATGAGCGCCATGATTGCCACCTTAGGCCTTATCACCCCCTCGGTCATCATCATCCTGATAATCTCCTATTTCCTGAAAAAATTCCGGGAGGCCAAGGTGGTGAACAATACCCTCTATGGTCTGCGTGCCGCCTCCGTGGCGCTGATTAGCGCCGCGGGCATCAATATCGTGCTGTTTTCTCTTCTGGGTGTGCAGGATTTATTCCACATTGCGGATGCGAAAATCAACCCCTTGGCGATTGTTCTGGCGGCGGTAATTCTGGTGCTGACCCGCTATGTAAAGAAGACGAAAAAGCTCCACCCTATTTGGTTTATTGCATTGTCCGCGGTGGCAGGCGTGGTGTTCGAGCTGGGATAACACATAAAAGAAAGAGAGATTGCCATGAAGTCTTACAGCCAATTTGACAAGCCCTATATCTATGCCGCATTCCCGGAAGGGGACGAAAAAAGCCTTGCCGCAATGGAAAGCTTAAGCGAAAGCGTGACCTTCCACTATGCCGGCGACTTCAAAAAGTCCGAGGATAAATTCTTGGAGGGCGCATGGGCGGTGCTGCTGTTTGCAGACCGCGCCTTTGCCCAAAGTGAGCGTTTCCACGCCATTGTGGACAGTGCCTGCGCACTGGGTAAAAACATCCTGTGCGTGCAGCTGGAGGACTTAGAGCAAACCCCTTGGCTTTCCATGCAGCTAGGGTCACAGCAGGCAGTCTTTGCCAAGAATATGGACGGGCAGACGCTCGTTGAAGCGCTGAAAAAAGCGGAAATCTTCAACGGTATTTCCGTCACCGAGGCACAGAAGCGATTTGCAAAGCGCAGAAGTCTGGCCATGATTTTGGCGCCCATTGCGGCGGCGGTGGTGATTTTCGGCGCAGTGGTGTACCCGCTGATGATTGTCCCCGTGATGAAGCAGAACCGTATCTTGCAGCAGTGGGGTCTAAACCGGGAGGACTTGGAGAATATCACCGAGCTGTACATCGTGGGCAACAATGTGTACCCCCACTTCGTTCATGCGTGGTATCAGAACGAAGAGAAGACCCTCATGTATGTGAATGTGGCGAATGAGTGGGGTGAGCAGACCCTGACGGAGGGCGTGGAAGTAGGCGTCATTGAAGACCTGTCCGTGCTGAAGAAAATGCCGAATCTTCGTGTGCTTTACTTGGAGGGCTTGCAGATTACGGATATTTCCACAATCTGCGAGGTGAAGAGCCTTTGCGAGCTGGGCATCAACTGCAATCCCGTGGTATCTTTGGAAGGAATTGAGAAATTAAAGAATTTGCAGTTCTTAAGCATTGCCTGCACGGATGTGGTGGATTTAACCCCCGCTGCGCAGTGTACAGAGCTGGAATCCCTGCAGATGGACATTACCAACATTGCAGATTTAGGCCCGCTGGTGCAGTGCCCGAACATTGTTTCAATCCGGGCAGGCGGTACAAGAGTGCGGGATTTGAAATCCGTTTCCGGCATGGAGTCTCTAAGAGAATTGTATCTGGATGACGGTGATTTGCAAAGTCTGGAAGGTGTGCAGGACTGCCCGGGACTGGAAGTTCTGAATGTTTGTAATACCCGGGTTTCCGATGTAAGCCCCTTGCAGAACTTAACACGGCTGGCTGAGTTTAACGGCAGCGACACACCGATTACAAAGATTCCCGTGCTGCACAGCACTGCTTCCCGCAGAGCATCTTTGGATATGAGGGGGTGCCACAACCTTTGGGATTACTCCGAGCTGGAAAAAATATCGTCCTTTGATTTTCTGAACTTGGATGGTGTACCTGCCGAAGCATTGCTTCCCCTGATTGAGGGTAAGCCCATTGCCCACCTGTGCTGGGCGGGACTGGACACGGTATCTCTGGAGCCGCTTTCCGGGGTGAAGATTGCCGAAGTAGGGAAGACCCGCGGCGGTGAGCTGAACCTTGCATGGAGCAAGCTGGAAACACTGGAGGGTATCGAGCACTTCGAAGGTATCGAAGCACTGGATTTGAAGTATGCTTTTAATCTTGAGGACTTAACTCCCATTCTGGCGCTGGAATCGATGGAGCATCTGACCGTTTCCTCCGATATGCGCAACAAAGTTGAAACGCAGCTTCAAAATGCCCACTTTGAAATCGAGTATCGGGATGACTGAGCTATGAAGAAATTTCCTTACATACCCTATTCCGGGGCGGAGGACTATATCTTCTTCGGCTGGGGCGGTGTGTGCCCGGAGGCGGCGAAGACCCTCGAAAGCCTCATTGGCCGGGGAACCAGACTATACTGGGATGACGGAAGCGGAAGCGCCGGAGCGGTGTCGGGTGCCATTGATGGCGCGGCGGCTTGCGTATTCTTCCTGACGGAGGACGGATGCAGAAGCAAGGCATTTCGCAATGAAATTAACTTTGCTCTGAGTTTAAAAAAGGCGGTTATCTGCCTGAAATTGGGTGATTTTTCCCTCTCGGACGGCCTTTCCATGCAGCTTGCCAATGTAAAATGCCTGAGCTTTACGCAAGGAACCGAAAGCGCCGAGGCTCTACTGACCTCCGGGGTGCTGACCCAGGATATCATGGGCGGCGGGATGCAGGTGAAAAAGGAAAATCGGCAGAAGCCCCTCATGGCGGCCATGGCGGTAATTGCGCTGTGCTTGTTTCTGGGGGCGGCATTCTTTACGGTGCAGCTTCGCTCCTCGCCGCGCTATGCCCTGCGCAATGTCGACGGAAGCGAATATGTAAACATCTCCTCCTATGGGCAGGAAGCACTTTCCTATCTGGAGGGTTTTACCATCGGCACGCTGGATATCTCCGATGGGGAGTTTGAAAACATGGACGGCCTTGAAAAGATTCATGTGGACACGGTGCGCATCAACCAAAATCAACTGGATTTGGCATCCCGAATCTACCGTATGGGAATCCCGGTGGAGGTGGCGAAATGAATAAAGTACCCGCCTATGAAGGTCGCGAGGACTATCTGTTCGTCAGCTATGCCCACAAAGATTCCCACTTGGTTATGCCGGTGGTGGAGACTCTGTTTGCGGACAAATACCGGCTGTGGTATGACGAGGGCATTGCCCCCGGCAGCGAATGGCCGAAGAATATCGAGACCCATTTGAATGCCGCCGCGGCGGTGCTGATTTTCGTGTCGGCATCATCGCTGGCCTCCCTCAACTGCGAAAATGAGGTTAAAGAGGCGCTGAAAGCGCATCCGATTTTTGTGTACAGCCTGGATGGCAGCTTCCATCCGCTTTTGAAAAACTGTACCACGGTAAAAAGCACGGATGAATTGCGGCAAAGTCTGCCCGACAGCCTTCTCGGTGACGGCATTTCGGGCTACCATGCGGTGATGGAATCAGGCAGCTCGGACAATCCGTGGAGCCGGGTGGCGTTGTTCGGCGCCGGGCTGATGATTGCTTTGGCTGTGGGTATTTACGGACTGTTTGCCGGCTGGTTTGATGCAGTCCTGCCGGGACTGCAAACGACACAGGAGCCCGAAACCACGGAACCTGCCGCTCAGACGGTGAATATCGGAGGTATTCTGGGACAGGCCATCGCGGGAAGCGCCGGTAAGGGTGACCTTCTGGTGCAGATTCCCGAGGAACTGGACTGGCTTATGCAGGTGCTCCCAACAGGCGAAAAGCCGGAAACCTACCTGGATTTGACCCGGATGGAGGACATCACGGCGCTGACACTGGAGCGCGCACAGACAGAAGATTTGCAATGCCTGCGGTACCTGCCCAATCTGGAGAAGCTGACCATCGGTGGGGGAGCGGTTAACCTACAGTCCCTTGCCGGCTGCCCGAAGCTAACGGAAGTTTATCTGGAAAAGAGCGTATTCCCGGTGGAGATTCCGACCGGGCTCAGCTATCGCATATTCTATACGGAAGCATACAATAGGTGATAACATGAACAACACGACAGCCATCCCCATAGTAGTGGGCGTGACGGGACACCGCAATCTGCGCCCGGGGGATATTCCCGCTCTACAAAAGCAGGTAAAAAATGCACTGCGCGATATAAAAGAGAAATGTCCCCATACGCCCCTTGTAATGCTCAATTCGCTGGCAGCCGGGGCGGATGTGCTCTGCGCCCGGGTGGCGGTGGAGATGGGAATTTCACTGTGGGCGGCGCTGCCCATGGAGGAAGCGGACTACCGCAGGGACTTTTCGCCCGAGGAGGATGCCGTTTTCACGGAGCTTCTGGGGAAAGCCGAAAAGGTCTTCGTTGCGCCGAATACGGAGACACAGCGTCCGGGACGGGATTTTTACTACCGTCAGGCGGGCATCTATGTGGCCTCTCATAGCCATGTGCTGCTGGCATTGTGGGACGGTGCACCGGGAAAAGAGGGCGGCTGCGGCACTGCCGAGGCGGTGGACTTCGCCCTGAAAGAACACTTCGAAAGCGGAAATCTCCTGCGCGGCTTCGCCTCCGGTGCAGTGTGGCACATTGTTGCCCCCAGAGCCGGTGCAGAGGATAGAATCATAGAATCCTGCCTTCTGGAAAGCACCCCAGGGAGTCTTCGGGAGGTTCTTCAAAAGACGGACGAATTTAATAAAGCTGCCAAAAGCTTCAAGCCGGGGGAGGGGTATGATATTCTTCCTGCCGCGTGCATGGACAATCAGCTGGAAACCATGCAGCGCCTGTATACCCTTGCCGATGGAATGTCCCTGAAACGGCAGAAAAGAAGTCTGTGGTCATTCGGCCTGTTTGCTGCCTTTTCCGTGGCGCTGGTGATGCTGTATCTAATCTATGACGAGGCGGGAATGCGGATTTGCCTGCCGCTCTATGGCGCGGTGGTGGGGCTGTATGCCCTGTGCTACCGTCTGGTGGGGAGCCGCAATCTGGAATGCTATGTGCAGTACCGCTCCCTTGCCGAGGCAATGCGGATTCGGATGTATCTGTATGCCGCCGGCTGCGAAACCACTGCCTTTGACGGCTTTACATGGACTCAGCGGCAGGATGCCCTGTGGATTTCCAAAGGGGTGCAGGCTCTGTGCGTGGGAGAAAAACCGGAGAAAACCGACATGGATGGGGTGAAAACAGCATGGCTTGACGGTCAGCTTGACTATCATCGGCGCGCACTTGAGAAGGATGGACGCAAGCTATCCAAGCAGTCCCGGATTACCAAGGCCATGCTGGGTGCAACCTTGGTCATGTGGGTGCTGGTGAGTATTTTGGAGTGGGCATTCCCCATCCCGGCGGGGAGAGAAATCCTGACCCTGCCGGTGCGAAACTGGATGGCGATTTTGTGGGGTAGTCTGTCCGCCGTGACGGTGTTCACTGCATCGTACTACGGAAAGCTGTCTCTGGCGCGCAAATGCACCGACCATGGGAAAATGGCGGCGCTATTTGAAAAGGCATCGGAATATTTTGACGCCTGTCCCGAGCGAAGATGTGAGCTTTTCATGGCGCTTGCCCGGGAGGAACTGATTGAAAACGGCAACTGGGTTTCCTACTGTTTGGAGAATAAACCTGATTTCAGCTTGTGAAAGCAGCTTTCACTGATTAAGCTCGTTCCCTACAGATATTGGGTCAGCTTGTGCGGCTTTCATCAGCTCTTTCATTCTCTTGCCCGCCGCCGTGGGCGGCGACGGAAAGGGCAAGCCCTTTCCCTACTTAATCCTGAAGCTGCAAAAAAGCAGCCGCTTCACTGAAGCGGCTGCTTTTCGTTTTGCCTAGTCCAGCTCGAATGCGCCGGTGTACAGACGGTAGTAGGTCCCCTTCTGGGCGATAAGCTCGTCGTGGGTACCGCGCTCAATGATTCTGCCTTGGTCAAGCACCATGATGCAGTCGGAGTTGCGGACGGTGGACAGACGGTGGGCGATGACGAACACCGTTCTGCCCTTCATCAGCGCATCCATACCGGCCTGAACCAGTGCCTCGGTGTGGGTGTCGATGGAAGAGGTGGCCTCGTCCAGAATCATAACGGGAGGGTCGGCAACGGCGGCGCGGGCAATGGCAATCAGCTGGCGCTGACCCTGAGACAGGCTGGCACCGTTGGCGGTCAGCTCCGTGTCATAGCCATTGGGCAGACGGCGGATGAAGTCATCGGCGTTGGCAAGCTTTGCCGCGGCAATGCACTCTTCGTCGGTGGCATCCAGCTTGCCGTAGCGGATGTTCTCCATGACGGTGCCGGTGAACAGGTTAGTCTCCTGCAGCACCACGCCCAGAGAGCGGCGCAGGTCGGGCTTGCAGATTTTATTGATGTTGATATTGTCGTAGCGGATTTTACCGTCGTCAATGTCGTAGAAGCGGTTGATAAGGTTCGTGATGGTGGTCTTGCCGGCACCGGTGGCACCGACAAAGGCAATCTTCTCGCCGGGGTGGGCATACAGGGAGACATTGTGCAGGACGGTCTTCTCGGGCACATAGCCGAAGTCCACATCCTCCATATAGATGTCACCTTTAAGCTCGGTATAGGTGACGGTTCCCTCTGCCTTGTGGAAGTGCTTCCATGCCCAGTGGCCGGTGTGCTCGGAAACCTCGGTGATGGTGCCGTCCTCGGAAATCTCGGCGTTGACCAGATGGACATAGCCCTCGTCAGCCTCGGGCTTCTCGTCCATGAGATTGAAGATTCGCTCAGCACCGGCCAGTGCCATGACAATGGCGTTAATCTGGTTGGAAATCTGAGAGATGGGCTGGTTGAAGCTGCGGGAGAGCACCATGAATGCCATGAGGCTGCCCAGGGTCAGAAGACGGCCGTCGGAGTAGACCACGATGCTGCCGCCCACCACGGCTAAGATGGCGAACTGGATATAGCCGAGGTTATTGTTGATGGGACCCAGCATATTGGAGAACTTGCCGGCTGCGTAGGCGTTCACCTGAAGCTTGTCATTGAGCTTGTCGAACTCGTCCTCGCAGATGCGCTCATGGTTGAAGATTTTGACGACCTTCTGGCCGGTAATCATCTCCTCCACGAAGCCGTTCACAGCGCCCAGAGCCTGCTGCTGGCCAATGAAATATTTGCTTGAGCGCATGGCCAGGAACTTGGTCACCTGCACGATGGCGGTGACGGTGAAGAGCATTACGAGGGTCAGAATCCAGGAGGTGGCAATCAGGTTATACAGCACGACAATCAGCGTGATTGCAGACGATGCGGTCTGGGGGATGGACTGACCAATCATCTGGCGCAGGGTGTCGATATCGCTGGTGTAGCGGGACATGATATTGCCGGCGGCATTGGAGTCGAAGTAGCGCAGGGGCAGCTTCTGCATGCCGGTGAACATCTCGTCACGGATGGTCTTCTGTGCGCCCTGACCCACACCTGCCATGAGCCAGTTGTAGGCGAAGCTACACACGATGCCGAGGCCGAAGATGGCGGCAATTTTCATAAGGTACGCGGCCACGGGGCCAAAGTCCGTGGAGCCCTCTGCCACCATAGGCAGAATATAGTCATCAACCAGGGTGCCGAGGCTTCGGCTGCCGGCGGCCTGTGCAATGGAGGTCATGGCGATGCACAGCAGGACGATAATCAGGGTGGGGATATATTTGCGCAGGTAGCTGAGAAGACGAAGTAAGGTCTTCTTGGGGTTGGCGGCTTTGCGGCCGTCCCCTCTCATTCTGACAGGAGGCATTATTCATCCCTTCCTTTCTGCTGAGCGTTGTAGATATCGCGGTACATTTCGGATTTTTCCATCAGCTCATCGTGGCTGCCCATGGTGGCGATGGTGCCGTTCTCCATGACGATAATCAGGTCGGAGTCCTGTATGGAGGTGATACGCTGGGCGATAATCAGCTTGGTGGTGCCGGGGATTTCCTCACGGAAGGCCTTGCGGATGGAAGCATCGGTGGCGGTGTCCACAGCGGAGGTGGAGTCGTCCAGAATCAGAATCTTCGGCTTCTTCAGCAGGGCTCTTGCGATGCACAGACGCTGCTTCTGACCGCCGGACACATTGCTGCCGCCCTGCTCGATGTGGCTGTCGTAGCCGGCGGGGAAGCGGGAGATGAATTCGTCGGCGCAGGCTAACTTGCAGGCGTGGATAAGCTCTTCATCGGATGCCCCGGGATTGCCCCAGCGAAGGTTTTCCTTGATGGTGCCGGAGAAGAGGGTATTCTTTTGCAGAACCATGGCAACATTGTCGCGCAGAACTTCCAAATCGTAGTCGCGCACATCCACGCCGCCGACCTTCAAGGTGCCCTCGGTCACATCGTACAGACGGGGAATGAGCTGGACGAAGGTGGATTTTGAAGAGCCGGTGGGGCCGAGAATGCCCACGGTGGCACCGCTGGGAATGTGGACGGTGACATTCTGCAAGGCCTTGCGCTTGGCGGTTTTGCTGTAGGCGAAGCTGACGGCCTCAAAGTCGATGGAACCGTCCTTGACTTCCTTGACGGATTCCTTGGGGGAGCAGAGGTCGGGCTCCTCCTGCAAAAGCTCGCAGCAGCGGCGCATGGGGGCTCTTGCCATGGTGACCATGACGATGACCATGGACAGCATCATAAGCGACATGAGAATCTGGGTGGTGTAGGTGAACATGGAGCTGAGCTGACCGGTGGTCAGGCCGACAGCGGGGTTATTGCCGGAGGCAACCACCATCCGGGCACCGAACCAGGAGATAGCCAGCATACAGGCATACACCGTGAACTGCATCACGGGCATATTGATGGCGAGAATATGCTCTGCTTTCAGGAAGTCCTTGTAGATGGCGCCGGAAATGCCGGTGAACTTCTCCACTTCCTTGTCTTCGCGGACGAAGCTCTTGACCACGCGGATGCCGTGGATATTCTCCTGCACCACATTGTTGAGCTTATCATAGGTCTTGAAGACCCGGTCAAAGATGCCGAAGACGAAGGGGATGATGCCGATGATAACAACGGCAAGCAGGGGGATGGCGATGCAGTAGATGAGGGTTAAGCGGGGGGAGATTGCGGTGGCGGAAATCAGAGCCAGAATCAGCATCATGGGGCAGCGGATGGCCATACGCATCATCATCTGGAATGCGTTCTGGATGGTTGCCACATCGGAGGTCAGTCTCGTGACGATGGAAGAGGTGGAGAACTTGTCGATGTTGGAAAAGCTGAAATCCTGCACATGGTAGTACATATCATGGCGCAGATTCTTGGCAAAGCCCGTGCCCGCCTTGGAGGCGAAGGTCGCAGAGGCCACGCCGAAGGCCAGAGAAGACAGGGCGCACAGCAGGAGCAGTCCTGCATTGAGCCAGACCACCTTCATGTCCTGCAGGACAATGCCGTAGTCATAAAGCCGTGCCATCACCAGTGGGATGAGCACTTCCATGGCAACCTCGCCCACCATGCACAGAGGGCTTAATATTGCCGCATTCTTGTACTCCCGAACGGATTTTGAAAGGGTTTTTATCATTTCGGGGATTCCTCCTTGTTTTGATTTTCACAGGTATTTGTGCAGATGCCCATATTTTGGGCGGCGCGGGTCAGAAGGTCGGCAAAGAGCGCCTGCTCCTCCGGCGTGAAGCCCTGAAGCATCTGCCGGGCACTCTCCACGATGGTGCGGTGAATGCGCTCGCCGCATTCTTCTGCTTTGGGTAGGGGGTAGATGCGCTTACATCGACGGTCGGCGGGGTCTTCCTCCTGACGGATGAAGCCCTTCTTCTCCATGCGCGAAAGCAATCCGGAAACCGTGGCATGGCTCAAATGGAATTCCTGCTCCAGATCCTTGGGGCAGGGGGCATCCTTGCGCAGCATCAAAAATCCGATGATGGGGCCCTGCGCAGCGGTTAAGTCCATCTGCGTAAGCGCTTCATCGATACGCTGACGGGTGGAGATATGGAGCCTGCGAATCATGTTGGTATAGGGATACAAGCTATCACCTCCTAAAAATGTCGCATGCTACATAAATTATAGCATGAATGATTTCCTATTTCAAGTGGCATTCGGTGTGGTCACGAATTATTTACATTGCTGCGGCTGATAACGCAGAATAAAGAAGACGATTCCTGTGTTTGAAACTGTAGGGACGGCTACAGAGACCCGCACAGTACCTATTAGAATTCCGGACAAATCTGATGCAAATTTGTTTCATTTTATGGAATTCACACTGGATAACCAAATTATCTTGGGTACATTCTGTGTGGGCGACTGATAGTTGCCCCTACGCGATATATCGCAGCAATAGATTTCTATTCCCGCATGAGCACTACTAACAACTGCGAGCATAGCGAGTATCACTGCATTTCATCCGGCTTTGCTGAGCCAAGTAAAAGAACCACCCCGCATGGCGGGGTGGTTCGGTTTTCAGAATGTTGCAACATCCGGGTCTGCAGGCGTTGCGCCGGTCTCCACCTTGATTGCCGTCAGGACGGGGCCGATTTCGCCCTTGTAAAGCGGGTGCTTCTCGGCGGAAATCTTCGCCGTGACGATAACCCAGCTTCTGGCCTCCAAGTCCTTTGCCTTGTCATAGCGGCAGGGGATACCGCAAAATGCAATATCCTCCACGCAGCAGGTCATCACAAAACGGCCGGGGGCAAACATGCCCTCCTTCTGGCGGCGGAGCATGGCAACCTGTGCCTTGAAGCAGACGGTCTTGCCGTTGTACTTCTTGCTCTCCTCAGACACATCCCGGTACCACAGCGCAAAGTCCTCATCGTTAACACAGATAACCGGAGCATTGATATCAAAGGGCAGCGGGTCTTCCAAATCGTCAAAGGAGGTGGTGCCGTCGGTATAATCGTAGAGAATGTCAATACGGCGGTTGGCTGCTCTTGCCAGCTTGTGCAGGGGCAGCGTGTCCTGACCGGGCTGAAGACGGTTGAATACCACCATCTGGGCGCCCACCAGCTTATCCATAACCAGATTGCGCATATTGGCATTGTAGGCCATGATGGTAGTGCTGTCCACAAACAGCACCTCCTGCGCAACCCCCCAGTTCTCGGGGAAGCGCATATACAGGTCGCCTACTTGCTGCATACCGTTTAGCTCAGCAACGACACGCTGTGCCTTATATTTCTTCTGCAAGTCCTGCAGCTGCTTGGTGGTGACAGTGGTCTGATCCAGCACTTCAAAGAAGACATTTTTCTCGGGATAGGTGGAGAGGTCATATTCCTCCTCACCCTCCTCAAAAATCAGCACCAGAGTCCGCTCACCGGCATTGAAGCGGGGATCTTCCAGTGTTTCCTGAATAAACTTGGTCTTGCCGGAGTCCAAAAATCCGGTAAAGGAATATACGGGAATCTGTGTCACGGCTTACACCCCAAACAGAGCGGCAATGCCCTTCTCGTCCAGCTCCGCGCCGATGACGCAGAGCTTGCCGGTGATATCGGCGGAGCCTACGCGGACATTGTATTCCTCGGGCACATAGTCAAAGTGAATCCACTGGCCGTCCGCGCCCATCAGGATGCCCTTGGCGCGCAGCACGGAGCCGTATTTCCCGGAGTCAAGCTCGTGAAGTGCAGCTTCCACAGCGGATTTTTCAAACTTCTTGGCAGTCTCTACGCCCCAGGAGGTGAAGACCTCATCAGCATGGTGATGATGGTGGTCATGGCAGCCGCAGGTGCAGTGCTCATCATGCTCATGGTGATGATGGTGCTCATGCTCCTCGTCGTGGTCATGGTGATGGTGGTGATGCTCATGCTCCTCGTCGTGGTCATGGTGATGGTGGTGATGCTCATGCTCATCCTCATGGTGATGGCCGCAGCAGCACTCGCCATCCTCATGGTGGTGATGATGCTCATGCTCGTCTTCATCATGATGATGGTGCTCGTGCGCATCATCGTGGTGGTGGCCGCAGCAGCACTCGCCATCCTCATGGTGGTGATGGTGATGTTCATGTTCATCTTCATCATCTTCGTCCTCATGGTGATGATGGTGATGCTCGTGCTCCTCCTCATCGTGATGGTGATGGTGGTGATGATGCTCGTGCTCCTCGGCCTCCAGACGCTCCTGCTCCAGCCGTGCCAGCTCGGCAGCCAGGGAAGCCTTGCCCTCCATGGCGGCAATCAACTGAGCGCCCTCCAGCTCTGCCCAGGGGGTGGTAATTACGGTTGCCACCTGATTGTGCTCACGCAGCAGCGCAACAGCAGCATCCAGCTTGGCTTGAGGAATGGAATCCGTGCGGGATAGGATGATGGTGGAGGCAGTCTCCACCTGATTATTGTAGAACTCGCCGAAGTTCTTCATATACACCTTGACCTTGCCTGCATCGGCAACGGCAACGGTGTAGCCCAAAGTGACCTCGTCATTCGTCACCTTGTTCACAGCGCCGATTACATCGGACAGCTTGCCCACACCCGAAGGCTCAATGATGATGCGGTCGGGATTGTACTCGGCAATGACCTTGTTCAGCGCTTCGCCGAAGTCACCCACCAGAGAGCAGCAGATGCAGCCGGAGTTCATCTCGGTAATGTTGATGCCGGCATCCTGCAAAAAGCCGCCGTCAATGCCGATTTCGCCGAACTCATTCTCAATGAGCACCAGTTTCTGACCCTTATAGCCTTCGGCAATCATCTTTTTAATCAGTGTGGTCTTACCGGCACCCAGAAAGCCGGAGTAAATATCAACCTTTGTCATAGTGACACACCTTTCTTTTATTTTATCGTTATCTTTTATTATAGCATTCCTTGTCAAGGATTACAAGGAAGAGAGGGGCAATGTAAATAGGGAAGTTTTGGCTCGCTTCGCTCGCAGTTATCAGTAGTCAGTTTTCAGTTGCCGGAGTAGGGGCGGCTACCAGCCGCCCGCACAGCATGCACGAATAGAATGCGATAAATCCAATGTGAATACGATAAGTTGTACGAATTCGCATTGAAATTTTTGAAAGTCTCGTTTTTCGCTGCCGGGCGGCTAATAGCCGCCCCTACTTGTGGCTTTATCTGCGCCAAAGCTCCCTTTATTCCCTTTCCGAGAGTAAAAGAATCACCCCGGCGGGAGCCGGGGTGATGGAATTTATGCTACATATTTTCCTTCGTAGACCGGGTGCTTGTCAAACCACTTATCCACGACCCACATGCTGAGCAGAGCCAAGCCGACACCCAGCACAATGGCGACCAGAACATCGGTCGGATAGTGCAGGTACAGGTACAGGCGGCTCACAGAAACCAGCACGGACAGCACCAGTGCGGCAATGCCCCACTTCTTATCCTGCGCAAACAGCGGGACAGCGGCCTCAAAGCACGCAATGGCATGGCCGGAGGGGAAGGACGCATCGTGCTGCGCCCGGATAATCAGCGGAATCTCTCTGCCGAAATGCTCCATCTGGAAATCATAGGGGCGGATACGGCCAACCAGAGGTTTCAAAATCACATTGCACACCAGAACGCCCAGAATCAGCGCCAGCAGCATGGAAGCTCCCGTCTTGCGGTACTTGGGCAGGAAGCACAGCACCAGCGCAACACCAATCCAGAAAATGCCGTACTCACCGAAATAGGTGATGTACTTCATAAAGAAGTCCATGAAGCCGCTCTGCAGGTGTGCCTGAATCCAGTCCAGAATGGGCAGGTCAAAGCTGACTGCCAAAGAGTTCAGTAGGTTCAGCATTGTCTTGCTCCTTTACTCGAAATAGGTGTAGAGGGTCATGGGCTCCAGCACAGTGCCGGCAGCCAATGTGACCTTGCCCTCTGCATCGGGGGTGAAGATAACGGTCAGCTCCTTGGTGCCGTTCTCATTCACCGTCTCCTTGACCCAGCCGCCGAAACTCTTGCCCAGAGGCACACTCACCACAGGCAGCTGCAGCTCCTTGGCATCGGTCTGGACAAAGCGGCTGTCCAGCTTGGTGGCGCCGTCCATGAAGGTCAGACGCACCTGACCCACGGGGGCCTGCACATCTTCATTGGTCATATTGTAGCAAATCCAGCTTCCGTTATCGCGCTTGTTGAAGAAGAAGGTGGAGTCCACTTCCCAATCCATGGTGCCGCCAACCTTTAGGCTCAGGGTAATGACCATTTTCACACGGGCAGAGAAGACATTTTCGGCATAGCGCTCGTAGGCCAGAATTTCCTGACTTGTGACCTTGTTGCTTGCCCACTTGCTCTTGTTCCACTGCTCCAGCTTTGTAATGGTTTTATAGGTGTCGGAGTCCGTGACGAAATACTTGCTCAGTGCACCGGCGGTCACTGCACCGAAGGAATACTTGCCATAGGTTTCGGCTGTGGCAAAAGCCAGCTCCTCCAAGTCCTTGGTGATGGTGTTGCCATCGGTTGCCTCGGTGAAGGTGCGGGTTTCCTCGTCATAGGTCACGGTCATCTCATTGCCGGTGGGGTTCTTGATGACAACCTCGGGCTTCATGAGCAGACCGCCGATTTCCATCACCGCCGTGCGGGCAGAGGTAATGCCTGCGGGCAGATATTCATCGGCCTTGGTGGAGGCAATCTGGATGGTGTAGTCGTCATCCAGCGCCACGCCATTGACAAAGGCAGTGTGGTCTTCCACCTTGCTGATGCGGTAGGTCTCATTGCGGGAGACCTCAATCTTCACTTCATCCAGCTTCCAGTCGGGGATGTCCGTATTGTTGGTCACATGGTTGGCATCAGCCAAAGTGAAGTAGCCAATGCGCTCCTCTCCCAGACGGACATTGTATTTCTTGCCGCCGGACATACCGGCAGAGGTCTCAACGAAGTTCAGTTCGCTCGGGTTGGAAACCTTCTCACTCATATAAGCAACGAAGACATCCTTGCTCTCGTAGCGGGTGGACTCCATATCGGACAGGTCATAGATGGTGCCCCAATCGGGATTTGCAAAGAGGCTTTGGAATACCTGCTCACTCTTGACAGTGGGCTGTGCAGCCTCAAAGGAAACCAGCCAGCCATTGAGCCAGTTAAGGCCGAGGAAAGTTGCGCCCACGAAAATGGCAATGAACAGGAAATACAGGGTATAGAAAATCACCGTACCGAGGGAGGCCCCCTTCTTGCGGGGTTCGGCCTCCTGTTCGTCAAAGCTCTCCAGCTGAACTGCCTGCTGGAAGTCTGTCTGAACCGGCTTTGCCTTCTTGGCTTTCTTAGGAGCCGCCGTAGGCTCGGTCTGCACCTGCTCGGGTGCTTGGGCAGCCCTTTTCTTGGGGCGGATAATATCGGGTTCCTTGCTCGCAGCGGGCTTTACCCCCGCGCCGCTGTCTCTTGCGGCCAGCAGTTCCTCATTGATACTGCCCTGATTGGCATTATTGGAAGAAAATTTACCTTGATACATCCCTTACCCTCCTTACTGTGCCCGAACCATCCAGAAGTTCGGCATTCTTCTGGGTACCGTCTGAAGCACGGAATAGCTGTTGACCATGACAACATCATCATTTGCGCCGAAGCGGGGATTGGAAGTACCATCGTACAGTCCCTGGGTGTCGCGGTAGAGCATGACGGTGGAGGAACCGCCGTCCATGGCGCAGGCATTGACGCAGCCATATTCCATCATAATGTCGATGCAGTCCTTGAAGGTGCCGCCCATGGAGCTGGCCTGACGGCCATCAATGCACAAGAACACCACAGCGCCGTCGGCTCTCTGTCCGATGCAGGTACGGGGATTCCAGCCGGAGGCCTTTGCGTATTCCTCCTGATTGACTTCGCCGTTGATAATCAGCACGGGACCGAACTCACAGGCATCGCGGATGCCCAGCTCGTTGGCCTTCTCCACGGTCATGGTCTTGGCAACTACCAGAATATTTTCATTGGTGAAGCCAGCAAAGCCCTGGTTGGGAAGCAGACCGCGCTCCTGATTGCCGCGGAACACGCCCTTGGAATAGACAATGCCTGCGGGAATGGAACCGACATAGGTTCCGCCGGTGCCGTCATCGTTGAATGCGCCGGCATTGACACCCGCTACAGCCTTCTCCGTCTCAATCTGCTCGTTGATACGGGTGCCGGGGATGCTGGTGGAGAACTTACCCTCAGTGGAGGTGGCCATATAGACCCGGCTGGGGTCTTTAATAATCATCACATGGGCATTATAGGTCTTGCCGGAAACGCTCTCAATCCGGATACCATCGGGATGGCTTGCCCACTCGTCGGAGTCTGCGCCCAGACCGCCCTGGTTGATGACCACAAGCTCCGTATTGGTCTCGGTTTCGGTCAGTGCATCGCCGGACTTATTGCGGATGGCATCCACCACTTCTTCGTCCATAAACAGGCCGGGAATCCACTTGGTAGCGGAGGGCTCCGTCAGGGTCATGGTGAGCACATCGCGAGCGGCGGTGCTGGGGCCGTTGAAAATTAGGTTGGCAGCCAGTGCCAGCGCACCGATAATCAGGAAAATCAGGGTGAACAGCACCAGGAAGAATCTGCCCACAATCCGCAGAGCGGTATGACCCTTGCGGGGCTTGGGAGCGACCTCCATCGTTTCAAAATCTTGATTCTTACGCATATCATTACCTCTCGGTTTTAGTTTCGTTGGCAAATACCCACTTGCGCTGGATGGTGAAGCTCAGCAGGAACAGAATCGCCATGACCACGATGTGCAGCACCGTGCGCAGTCCGGACTGGCTCTCGGCAATGCCGAAGAGCCTATAGGCACCGTAGGTCAGCACCATCTGAGCAAGCATCTGGGGAACCGCCAGCGCATAGTAGCGAAGCAGGGCTTTTCCGGTCTTGGCATCGGAGCGGAACACCAGCTTCTTATTGAGATAGAAATTCACAAGGGAGGAGCACATTCTGGCACCGGCCTCGGTCACCACCGTCAGCACCGGGTCGAGGAGCACCGTGCGAAGGGCTACATTCAGCACATACAGCAGCCCTGCATCCAGCACAAAGCAGGCGGCGGAGCTCAGGGTGTAGCGAAAGAAGTGCGCTAAGATAAGCTTGTAAATGCGCCAGGAGTCCCGCAGCACATGGAAGTGGGAGCTCTTGTTCTCCTCGATGTACACAGTGCGGATTTTCACCTCGTCAAAGGGATATCCGTGATTCTTCATCTCCAGCAGCATATTGGTCTCGTACTCATAGCGGTCACCGAAGATGCCGTTGATAAAGGGCAGGGTCGCCATGGGGAATGCGCGCAGACCCGTCTGCGTGTCGGTGATGGTGATGCCGCAGAAAATCTTGAAGATGGCGCTGGTGGTGCGGTTGCCGAAGCGGCTTCTGGGGGGAACATCGGGCTGGGAGAAATCACGAGCACCCAGGGTAATACGCCCGGAGCTGAGCATGTGCTCCACGCAGGCGCGGGTATCGGCGGGATGGTGCTGATTGTCGCCGTCCACCGTGACCACGCCCAAAGTGTCGGGCAGGTTCTCCATAATCCATGTAAAAGCCGTCTTCATTGCGGCGCCCTTGCCACGGTTGACCTCGTGGGTCAGCAGGGTGAACTCGGGATGTGCGGCAATAATATCGGTGAAATAATGCACATTCTCTGCGTGGCTTCCGTCGTTGACCAGCACGATTCTGGAAAAGCCATGGGAAATCAGGCCGTCAACAACGGCAGTGAGCTTTTCGTCAGGGTCAAGGGAGGGAAGAACCACAGCAACACGGGACAGTTCGTCCATGAAATCGCCTCGTTTTCTGATAGTATCATGTAATACATAATTTTGCTTATATAGTATAGCACACAATCGCCCAATTGCAAAGAACTTTTACAAATTTTAAGAATTCTCCCGCCATGTAAACCCGTCCGCGCCGCTTTGCACCTTTATTGTGTGCGCGGGAAAGGAAATTACACTGCATTTTCTTGACGAAAATCCTCCGAGGCTCTATACTGTTACCATCCAATCAGGGAGGGCACAGCATGAAGACTACCGTAAAGCAGATGGATTATGAGAATGTTGCCGGGCTTCCGAAGCCTGCCCATGTTCTTCCCAAAAAGCCGAATATCGTCTTTCGCACACTTCTTCGGGTGCTGTCGGGCTTCGGTCTGAGCGGCTCAAAGTTTACCTATGAATGGACTTCCCGGGAACCTGCCGAAAATGAGCCCTGCCTAATTCTTATGAACCACTCCTGCTTTCTCGACCTGATGATGGTCAGCCGCATTTTCTATCCCAAGCCCTATACCATCGTCTGCACCGCTGACGGATTCGTGGGCATGGGCGGCTTTATGGAAAAAATCATGCGCGCCATCGGATGCTTCCCTACAAGAAAATTCGTGACAGACATCTCCCTCGTGCAGGATATCACCCACTGTCTGCGGGAGGAAAAATGTTCCGTGCTCATGTACCCCGAGGCAAGCTATTCTTTCGACGGCACCGCCACCGCCCTGCCCCGGAAAATGGGTGTGCTGCTCAAGCGGTTTGATGTTCCCGTGGTCATGGTGAAGACCACCGGCGCGTTCTCCCGCAACCCCCTGTATAATGAATTGCAGGTGCGAAAAAGCGTGCCCATCCATGCAGATGTTCAGGTGCTCTTCACCCGGGAGCAGATAAAGAAAATGAGCGTGCAGGAACTTTCCGACAAGCTGGACGAGGCCTTTGCCTTTGACCACTTCGCATGGCAGAAGGAAACGAACACGCAGATTACCGATTCTTTCCGCGCCGACGGTCTGCACCGAATTCTCTATAAGTGCCCGCACTGCTTTTCCGAGGGGCAGACCGAGGGACGGGGCGAGACGCTCACCTGCCGCAGCTGCGGAAAGACCTACACATTGACCCCACTGGGACAGCTTGAAGCGGACGACGGCATCTGTGAATTTCCTCACATTCCCGACTGGTACGCATGGGAGCGTGCTCAGGTTC
>JAZRVX010000171.1:0-44335 GCA_045599455.1 Faecousia sp.
TCCAGCTGTCGCCGCTCTTGGCCATGCTCACGGAGTTGTTAAGTACTACATCGTAGGATGACTTCTTGGCGGTTCCGCCCCCACCGCCGCCACCGGAGGAGACGGGGTGCTTTGCCGCCCATTCCAGCTCAAATCGGCGCAAATCTTCCTCGAATTCTGCCGCCCACTGCTCGTCGGCCACCGTGTCGCGGTATGCGCCGTAGTCGAAGTCCCGGCGGTCGGTGTAGATGCTGTTTAAGGTGTCATAGTCTCGCTGCCAGTCGGAAACGCGATCCTGATAGCGTTCATAGTCCCGACGGTCAGCGTTCAGGAGCATCTCATAGTCTGCCATCATCCGCTCACCCTCTTCCCGGTATCGGCTCAGAGCCAGATTGTATAGCTCCGGGATGCGGCCATGCGCGCTCCTTTCTGTCCTGATTTTTGGACACCGTTTTTGCTACAGTGAATTCGGCAAACAAACCGGAGAACCGAAAAGTTTACAAAATAAGAAATTTTGTCGAAAGGGTTGAAAAACAAGAACGACTGTGGTAAAATAAAACCGGATGGAACGCACAGACTGTTCACGCGTTCGTTCCAATCAGAAAACCTAGCCTCGGGTTTTGTTCGCTTTATTCAACTGTAGCCACAGTATAGTACAAAAAACTAAACATGTCAAGTGGTGCGTTCAAAAATTTCTACTCCCCCGAGGAAGAGGATGAAATAAAGGATGTGTCAATATGTTTTACGACCGATTTGTTCTCCTGTGCAGCCGAAAAGGTGTCTCGCCCTCCCGCGCCGCGGAGGATGCAGGCTTAAGCAAGTCCACCGTCACCAAGTGGAAAAATGATGCCTCTGTCCGCCCCACCGGAAATGTCATTGGTAAGCTCACCCGCTATTTCGATATCAGCGTGTCCGAGCTTCTGGGGGAGAGTGCCGAAGCAGGGGGCAATCGTGTCGTTACAGATGAAGAAATCAAGTTTGCTTTGTTCGGCGGTGACGGCGAAATCACCGATGAAATGTATCAGGAGGTTCGCAGCTTTGCCGAATATGTAAAGCAGCGGGAGAATCGAAAGAAGGGGTAATATGGTGCCTGTGCCGATGCTTCATGCTTTGGCATCCCAAGAGAATATTCCCATTGTGTCCTTCCCCTTGCGCGCGACGCGCTCCATGTCCGTTATGAGCCCGGAGGGGAACTGCTATATCGGCATGGATGAATCCGTCTGTGACGGAGATGTTTGTGAGCGTGTTCACCTGAGCCACGAGCTGGGGCATTGCATCACGGGTGCTTTCTATAATATCTACGCGGCGGTGGACAGCCGCCGGCGCCATGAAAACCGCGCGGATAAATGGGCGATTGAAGCGCTCATTCCCTTGAGTGAATTCGATGATGCCATTGCCTGCGGCATCACGGAGCTGTGGGCGCTGGCTGAGCACTTCGGTGTTACCGAGGACTTCATGCGCAAAGCCGTGTGCTACTATGTCCATGGCAATCTGGCGACAGAACTCTATTTTTAAAGACTCCCCCCTTTGTCATTCTGAGCGAGCATCAGCGAGTCGAAGAATCTTCGCATCTGTACCTGCTCCTTTTATATTCTCAAATCGGGGTTGATTCTCCATAATTGACAACTGAGGTAACGAATATGGATTATAATAAACTGATATGTGATATGGTTGTGGGTGACCGGGTGGAGGGCTTCTATGCCCTCAAGGATGCCCAGCTGAAAACCTCCGTAGCCGGCAAGCCCTTTTTCAGCGGCGTGATTGCCGATAAATCCGGCTCCATGGATGTGAAGGTCTGGGACTATTCCGGCCCCGTGGGTGCAGACCCTGCCGATATCGGCCATGTGGTCAAGATTCGCGGCGAGGTCACGGAGTATAAAGGAAGTTTGCAACTCAATGTCGGCCGTATTCGTCTGGCGGAAGCCGCCGATGAGTACGATATTTCCCACTTGGTACCCGTTGCCCCCATGGATTTGGATGCCGCCTTTGCGGGGGTGGAGGACACCGTTGCCTCCATCGAGGATGCCGACTACCGCGCTATCGCACTGGAGATGCTTTCCCGGCATAAGAGTGCGTTCCGCGCCATTCCCGCTGCCAAGAGTGTCCACCACAGCTTTGTGTCGGGACTTCTGATGCACACGGCCAATATGCTGAAAACGGCGGACTTTCTGTCCGGTCTCTATGCCGATGTGATTGACCGAAGCCTGTTGCTTACAGGCACGCTTTTGCATGACTTTGCCAAGGAGCGGGAGTTTGCCTTCTCCGAGCTGGGACTGGTCACGGACTACACCGTGCGCGGTCAGCTTTTGGGACACCTGGTCATGGGTGCGCAGGAGATTGCGGAGGTTGCCGCTTCCTTGGGCACCCCGGAGGAAAAGAGTCTTTTATTGCAGCACATGATTCTTTCCCACCACGGCGAGCCGGACTACGGTGCGGCAGTGCGCCCCCAGTGCGCCGAGGCGGAGATGCTCAGCTACATTGACCTCATCGACAGCCGCATGGAGATTTATTCCGAGACACTCCCCTCCGTTCCCGAGGGTACCTTCTCCCAGCGCATTTTCGCCTTGGAGCGAAAGATTTACCACCACAGTTGATATGTGCCCTTACCCTATGCGGTCATTGCGAGGGCGCTTTGCGCCCGTGGCAATCTCAAGTCTCTGTTATGGCAATTGATTTGCCCCCCAAAATGTGTTACGATATTCAAAAATTCAAACGCAGGTGATTCTATGCTACTAAAATGGCTCATTGTTTTCGTTGTTTCCATGGTGCCGCTCATTGAGCTGCGCGGTGCCATTCCCATTGCCATCGGCTTTGGACTTCCCGCCCTCCCGGCGGTTGCGGTGTGCGCTGTGGGCAATATGCTCCCCGTTCCGGTTATCTATCTGTTTGCCCGTCGCTTTCTGATTTGGGGACTGGATAAGCCCTTTATTTCCGGTATCTGCCACTTTTTCCATGACAAGGGCGAGCAGGCAGGAAAAAAGCTTTCCGGCAGCAAGTACGGCAAGTACGGTCTTATGGTGGCGCTGATTGCCTTTGTGGGCATTCCGCTTCCCGGCACCGGCGCATGGACGGGCACACTGGGCGCAAGCTTTCTGAATATGGGCGCCAAGGAGACTGCCATTTCCGTTACCCTGGGTGTGTGCATGGCCGCCGCCATTATGGTCACGGCCTCCCTGCTGGGCTTTCATGCCATCGGATTATAAAGGTAACCTCTAAAAAGGAGAAATGAAAAATGGACTGCTTATTCTGTGAAATCATCAAGGGCAATATTCCTTCCACCAAGGTTTACGAGGACGATTTGTGCTATGCCTTTCGGGATATTAACCCCCAGGCACCCACCCATGTTCTCGTAGTGCCGAAAAACCACATTGCCGACTGCAACGGTATTACCTCCGACAATGCCGCCGTGGTTGCCCACATCTTCACTGTCATTCCCGCAATTGCGAAGGCCGAGGGGCTGACGGGCGGCTACCGTGTGGTGTCCAACTGCGGTGCCGATGCCGGTCAGACGGTGCAGCATCTGCACTTCCATATCCTGGGCGGCAAGGCTCTGGCGCTGGAAATGGCTTGACATTTCGCGCGCTTTCGCTATAATAATCACAACTGCATAACAACATGTCTTCGGGGAGCCAAGCTTGGCTGAGAGTGGCGTATGCCTGACCCGTGAACCTGATACGGCTAATACCGTCGGAGGGAAAGATGCATGATGGGGCTTCTTGTGTTGCCGCATTGCACCCGGACGGTTGCAATGCGGTAATTTTTATACATAGGAGAATTATCATGACCAACAAAAAGACCCGTATGCTTACCGAGGGTGCCATCATGGTGGCACTGGCTGAGATTTTAGGTTTCCTGCCCCTGTACAAGATGCCTTGGGGCGGCTCTCTGGATCTTGCCATGTTCCCTGTCATCCTGTTCTGTGTCCGCTGGGGCTTTGCGCCCGGCATGATTGTGGCAACTGCCCACGCCATTTTGCAGATGCTCTTTGACGGCGGCTTTGCCTATGGCTGGCAGAGCATTCTGGGCGACTATCTGATTGCCTACATGGTGCTGGGCTTTGCAGGGTGCTTCAAGGGCAAGTGGGCACCCGCTACCGTGGTTGCCTGTGGTCTGCGTTTTTTGGTGCACTATGTGGTGGGTGCCACCATCTGGGCGGAGTATATGCCCGAGACTTTCTTCAACATGACCATGACCACCCCCTGGTTCTATTCCGCTCTGTATAACGGCGCTTATATGCTGCCCGACATGGTGCTGATTCTGGTGATTTTTGCCCTTGTGGTGAAGACCCCCGCCGCCAAGTTTGTCAAGGGCGAGGACCTGAAGTAATTTTTGAATAATCAACGCCGCTGCAGTTCAAAGCAGCGGCGTTGTGTTGTTCAAGGAAGCTTTCGCTCGCTAACGCTCGCAGGCATCAGGAATCAGCCATCAGGCATCAGTGGCAGTAAAATCGGTGCGTACTGCTAATTATTACGCACAAAACTGATGCCTGACGGCTGAAGCTTTAACGGCGAAGTCGTTAAAGCTTTCTTTTGCCCTGTTTCTCCGCCACTTTCCAATTGACGGAGTGGAACAAATGTTCTATAATATAAAAAACGAAAGGAGGACGCCCCATGCCGAAGCAGGACTGGTATATCGCCATTGATCTCAAATCCTTCTATGCCTCGGCGGAGTGCGTCCTGCGGGGGCTGGATCCACTGACCACCAATCTGGTGGTGGCTGACCTAAGCCGCACGGAGAAAACCATCTGCCTTGCGGTGTCCCCCTCGCTGAAAGCCTACGGCATCCCGGGTCGTGCCCGCCTTTTTGAGGTGGTGGAGAAGGTGAAGCTTGTCAATGCCGAGCGGCGTATGTGCGCCCCCGGCCATACCCTTGACCGCTCGTCCACGGATGATACCCTTGTGCAGCGTGATGCCGGTACAGCGCTGGACTATATCGTGGCACCGCCCCAGATGGCGTGGTATATGGAGTTTTCCGCCCGCATTTTCAGCATCTATCTTCGCCATGTAGCGCCGGAGCACATCCATCCCTATTCCATCGACGAGGTGTTCATCTATGCCACGCCATACCTGACCATGCACGGGTGTGATGCCCCGGGCTTTGCCCGCATGCTCATGGCGGAGGTGCTGGCCGAGACGGGCATTACGGCCACCGCCGGTGTGGGGACGAATCTGTACCTTGCCAAGATTGCCATGGATATTGTGGCGAAGCACGCCGCCCCTGACAGGAGCGGCGCCCGCATGGGCATTTTGGATGAGGAGAGCTACAAGCGAACCCTTTGGAACCACAGACCCATCACGGACTTCTGGCGCGTGGGCAGGGGAACGGCGAACCGCCTTGCAAAAATCGGCATTTACACCATGGGTGACATTGCCCGCTGCTCTCTGGGCAGTGCCAATGAGATTCACAATGAGGATTTGCTCTACCGTACCTTCGGCGTAAATGCGGAGCTTCTCATTGACCACGCATGGGGCTATGAGCCATGCCGCATGGAGCATATCAAGGGCTATAAGCCTCAGAGCAATTCTCTGTCCTCCGGCCAGGTGCTGACCGGCCCCTACACATGGGAGAAAGCCCGGCTTGTGGTGCGGGAGATGGCGGATGACTTGGCGCTGGATTTGGTGACGAAGGGTCTTCACACCGACCTTCTGACCCTGACTGTGGGTTATGATGTGGAAAATCTCTTGGACCCTGCCCGCCGGGAGCGCTACACCGGGGAGGTCACCACGGACTTCTATGGCCGGCAGGTGCCGAAGCACGCCCACGGAAGCTACAGACTTCCTGAGCCTACCGCCTCTTCCCGGGCAATTATCGAGGGCGTTTTGGCGGTGTTTGACCGCACGGTAAATTCGGAACTTCTGGTTCGCCGTATGAATATTTCCGCAAATGTTTCCTCCCAGGAAAGTCGGACGGAGGCGTATACCCAGCTGGATTTGTTTTCCGATGATGCCGAGAAGCAGGCCAAGGAGGCCGCCCAAGCTCGGGAGCGCCGCCGCCAGCAGGCAGTCTTGCAGATTAAGAACCGATTCGGCAAGAATGCCATCTTAAAGGGCTGTGATTTGGAGGAGGGCGCAACCGCCCGAGAGCGCAATTCCCAGATAGGAGGGCACAAGGCATGAATTTTCCCTATGAAGATATTGTGAAGCTTCACCGCCCCGAGTCCCGCCATGCCCCCATGCCCCTGTTTGACCGCGGTGCACAGTTTGCGCCCTTTGCCGCCCTTCGTGGCTATGATGAGGTCATCCGCCGGACACAGCAGGAGAAGGTGGAGCCAATCGAGCTGTCCGATGAGGGAAAGGCACAGATTAACGAAACCCTGTGCCTACTCTTTGAGCGGCTGGAGGAACAGCCCGAGGCGGTGTTTACCCACTACCGTTTTGACCCTTATACAGAGGTTGGCACCTATGAGACTCTGCGCGGCCGGGTCAAGTCCATCGACCCCACCCGCCAGATGCTCACCTTGGCAGATGAGAAGGAACTCTCCTTTTCCCGCATTGCCCATATTGCCATCATCTGAGGTAACCGCTGTGTAGAATAAGAAGACGATTACTGCGTTACACACAGTCCAATATAGCTCCCTCCGAGAGAGAGCTGTCGAGCGTCAGCGAGACTGAGGGAGAATAGCGAAATGTTGCGTTTATAACGGCAGATGGTTGAAAAACGGACTGTCGTTGGGCTCCCTCATCTCCGCTCTACGAGCCGCCCTACGGGCGGTTGGGCTTCGAAACAGCGCCCGCTTCGTAACGCAAAATATATTCCGATTCCTGCACTTGCACTACTGACCACTGCTCACGCAAGCGAGTATAATACCGCTGTCGCAAAAACCAAGCCCCTCGATGGACATTCCATCGGGGGGCTTGGTTCAATCTGCAATCGTTAAATTCTCATTATGTCGGGCGGCATCCCGAAAAACCCGGGCAACCTTCTGAAAATACTCGGGGGCATCCTCCGTATTTTCAAAGGCCACCTCCGTCCGGGGAAGCTCTGTAAGGCAGTCATACAGGGCATCCAGATTCATGCTGTAATAATCGGGAAACGACAGCATTTCTTTCAGGTATTCGTGGGCATTGCGCCGTCCGTCCATGCAGGAGGCATCCAAAATAATCATCGTCATTCCTCCCCATAGAGCAGCTCAAAGCTCTCGTAATGGTCACCGGTGTAATAAATCAGCCCATCGGCGGAGAATACAATGCGTTTTGCATTTCGTTTTCCGCCGCGGTAGTCAATGTCACACTCTTTGTAGTCCCTGTCCTCGGGGAGCATCCCCTCGTAATTTCCGAAGCGGTCACCGCCGATGGATTTCCCCTCGGCATAGCGCCACAGGTCGCCGCCCTCCCAGCCGAGCTTCTGCGCCTGCTTCTTGGTGATGAAGTTGGAGGGAAGCTCACCGTAAATATGCAGGTAGAGCGCCACATCCTCCTTGGAGGTGTACTGCCCATCGGCATCCGGCACATTTTCGGTTTCCGTCGGAGCGGTCTTCTCTGCCGCAGCCTCGGGCTGCACGGTGGGCGTAGTTGATTGGGTGAATACTGTCGTTTCCGATAAGGTTCCGGCCTCCTGCTTTGCACATCCGGCAAGCAGCAGGAGCACAATCAGCACCAGCGACAGCGCTTTGCGTGAAAATTTCATGTCAGTTTAGTCCTTTAATAAAGCTTTCCAGACGGTCGAGCCCGGTCTCCAGCTCTTTATCCGAATAGCAGTAGCTCAGCCGGATGAAGCCGGGGGTGCCGAAGCAGCTTCCGGGAACGGCCGCGACCTTTCCCTCGGAGATAAGCCGGGTGCAGAAGGTGTCGTCGTCCATGTGGAATTTCCGAATGTCTGTAAAGACATAGAATGCACCCCGGGGCTTCGGGTATGCAAGCCCCATTTCCGAAAGACGCCTGCATACATAGTCCCGCCGCTTCCGATAGACTGTCACCATGTCCATGGTGTCCGTTCCGAGCGCCGTAATGGCGGCATCCTGCACGAAGGTCGGCACCGCCGCAATCTGGGCGGCGCTCAGCAGCAGGAGCCTGTCCATCACATATTCCGGGCAGACCAGATATCCAACTCGCCAGCCGGTCATGGCATAGGGCTTGGAGAAGCTCTGGCAGTAGAGCATCTGTGCCTGTAATTCTCTGTTCAGACTGATATCCGGCACATCCTCATAAACCAGCCCATTATATACATTGTCGCAGACGAGGAAAATATCTTTTCCCAAGATGGCTTCCTTCACGGCGTTCAGACTGCTTTCATTCAGCACCACGCCCGTGGGATTGTTGGGGGAGTTGAGGATGATGGCCTTGGTTCTGGGGGTAATCAGGGGCAGCAAATCCTCCCTGTGAATCTGAAAATCGCTTTTTGTTACATCCAGCGCCACCATCTTTGCCCCGGCCACGGTGAGGATGGTCTCATACAGAGAGAACGCCGGAACGGGGACGATGACCTCCTCCCCGGGATTCAGAATGCCGAGGAGCGCCGTGAACAGTGCCCCGGTGGCACCCACGGTGACGAGCACATTGGCATCCCGGCAGGGCATGCCCCGCTTGGTCTCAAATTCGGCGATGGCGCGGCGCAGGTCGGGTGTACCCTGATTCATGGCATAGTGGGTGTGCTTGCCGTGCAGCGCATCCACGGCGGCCTCACAGATGGGGGTGGGGGTGTCGAAGTCCGGCTCCCCGATGGTCAGCATGGCACAGCCCTCGGTTTCCCGTGCCAGATTGGTATAGCGGCGGATGCCGCTTCGCTGCAGGGATGCTAGGTTACGGTTTAAGGGTATCACTGAAAATTCACCGCCAAGTCTTCAAAGAAATCCGCACCCTTGGTGAGAATTTCCTCATTGAAATTAAAATCGGAAGCGTGGAGCGCCGGAGCATCTCCCGCGCCCAGGAAGAAGAACATACCCGGCAGGGTCTTCTGATACCAGGAGAAGTCCTCCGTAATCATGCTGGGCTTGTCCAGCTCGAAGAAGCCCACGCACTTTTTGACCTTCTCGTGGAGGTCGGCGGGATTTATCACAGCGGGATAGCCTTCATTCATGTACACATTGACGGTGCACCCGGAGGAGCGCTCCACATCCTTGGCAATGGATACGATGGAGGCGCGGACGGAATAGAAAATGTCATCCTGAAATACCCGCAGACTGCCCTCCATATGGGTGTAGCCCGAGACCGCATTGCACACGGTGCCGCTCTCAAATTTTCCGAAGTTCAGCACACGGTAGACCCGCTTGGGCAGAGCGCCAATCATGCGCATGACCCGGGTGTAGAATTCCACAGCCGCCGCCAGTGCGTCACAGCCCTCGTCGGCTTTGGCAATGTGGGCGGACTTGCCGATGACATCCACCTTGACCTCGCAGGAGCGGGACATCATTTCGTTCTTGCGGCTGACAATCATACCCTCGGGAAGTCCCGGCCACAGGTGCACGCCGAAGATTGCCTCGGTGTGATATTTTTTGAAAATGCCGGTGTTGCAGATATCCCGGGCACCGCCGGTGGTTTCCTCCGCACCCTGAAATACCAGCAGCGCATTGTGAGGAAGGTCTTCCTTCTCGTTCAGGCGGCGGGCAAGCTCCAGTAAAATTGCCATGTGGCCATCGTGGCCGCAGGCATGCATCATCCCCTCATGGCAGGAGGCAAAGGGAAGCTTCGTCATTTCCTTGATGGGCAGGGCATCGGCATCAGAGCGGAAGGCGATGGACTGCTTTTTCCCAAAGTCAAAGAAAGCGCACAGCGCACCCTTGCAGGGAGAGAACACCTTGCATTTAAGCCCTGACAGGGCGGCTTCCAGATATGCAAAGGTCTCGGGCAGGTTTTTGTCCGGCTCGGGAATCCTGTGCAGTGCACGGCGGTCTTCAATTATTTGCATGGCAAATCGCCTCCGAAAAAGTTTCCTATATTATATTGCATTTGCTCCGTGCTGTCAATTTCCCCTTGTCAAAGCAGTCAAAAAATGCTAAGCTAAAGAAAAATGCCAAAGGAGAACCCCTATGAACGCTCAGGAAATCATTGAATACATCCGTACCTCCGAGAAGAAGACCCCTGTGAAGGTCTATGTGTGGGAGAAGTCCCCGGTTTCCTTCCCCGGCTGCAAGGAATTTGTCTGCGCACCCGGTCAGAAGATTGTCTTCGGTGACTGGAAGGATGTAAAGCCAGTGCTGGAGAGCAACGAGTTTGCCGACCTGATGATTGAAAACGACTGCCGCAACTCCGCCATCCCCATGCTGGATATGAAGGATGTGCCCGCCCGCATTGAGCCGGGTGCCATCATCCGGGAGCAGGTGGAAATCGGCAAGAATGCCGTGATTATGATGGGTGCGGTTATCAACATCGGTGCCGTCATCGGCGAAGGCTCCATGATTGACATGGGCGCTGTCCTGGGCGGAAGAGCCACCGTGGGTAAGCATTGCCATGTGGGAGCCGGTGCCGTGCTGGCCGGTGTCATCGAGCCCGCCTCCGCTACCCCTGTCATCGTGGAGGATAATGTGCTCATCGGTGCCAACGCCGTGGTCATTGAGGGCTGCCGCATCGGTCACGATGCCGTGGTTGCCGCCGGTGCCGTGGTGGTTTCCGATGTAGCACCCAATACCGTGGTGGCGGGCTGCCCCGCCCGGGTGATTAAGGTCAAGGACGACAAGACCGCTTCCAAGACCGCTCTTATCGACGCCCTGCGCGAGCTGTAAGGCATATATTTGTAAAACACCACCGCCCCGCATTTGCGGGGCGGTGGGTTGCTTTATTCATGGGGTGTCTGATTCCAGAAAATCAAATTCATGGCAATGACAATCAGAAGTACCACTGCGTTTGCGACCCAGAAGCCCATGTTCAGTCCTGCAAATTCTGTTGTGCCGAACAGCGCCATCCATATCATTTTCCAATCCATTTTTTTACCTCCTCACAGCAGTTCGCCATAGTGGCGGACATACGCTTTTTTCAGGCCGGTGGCCAAAATCATGTATAGCAGAATGCAGGGAATCAGGTAAGCAAAGTAGCTCATGGGCAGTGCGATAAAGCCCAGCATCCGCCCGAAAGCGGTAAAGGGAATGACCGTCAGCACGGCAATTCCGGCGAAGGTGAGCAGCGTGACGGGAGCAGAAGCTCTGCTTTGCAGGAAGGGCACCTTGGGCGTGCGAATCATGTGAATGACCAGCGTCTGGCTCCACATGGACTCCACGAACCATCCCGCCTGGAACATGGCGATGTAGGCCGTCTGCATCGCCGCGAGCTTGTCTCCGCTGAAGTGGGCGGCCAAATCGTTATACAGCACACCGTTTGACACAAACAGCGGGCAGAACACGAAGTACATAAAGATGTAGGTGGTAAAATCGAAAATGGAGCTTGTGGGGCCAATCCAGATCATGAAACTGCCCACACTGGAAGCATCCCACTTTCGGGGCACACGCAGAAATTCCTCGTCCACATTGTCCCATGGAATTGCCGTGCAGCTCAGGTCATAGATGAGGTTCAGGAAAATCAGGTGAATACTCATCATGGGCAGGAAGGGCAGCAGCGCAGAGGCTGCCAGCACGGAGAACATATTTCCGAAGTTGGAGGATGCCGTCATCTTGATATACTTTATCATATTGGCGTAGGTCTTGCGGCCTTCGACGATACCCTCCTCCAGCACCATCAAGTCCTTTTCCAGCAGGATAATGTCTGCCGATTCCTTGGCAACATCCACGGCAGTGTCCACGCTGATACCCACATCGGCGCATTTCATGGCGGCAGCATCGTTGATACCGTCTCCCATGAAGCCCACGGTATGTCCGGCAGAGCGCAGAACACCGATAACCCGTGCTTTCTGATCCGGGGTCAGCTTGGCAAATACATCGGTGGTCTCGGCAGCTTTTGTAAGCTCGGCATCATTCATGTTTTCCAGGTCAGACCCCAGCAGCATATTGCGCACCTCCAGACCGACCTGAGTGCAGATGGTGCGGGTGACTTTTTCGTTATCGCCGGTCAGAATTTTTGTGGTCACGCCGTGCTCCCGCAGTGCGCGGATGGCATCGGCGGTGGATTCCTTGGGCGGGTCAAGAAATGCCAGATAGCCCATCAGCACCATATCCGTCTCATCTTGGGCGCTGAACACGCCCACGGGGGAGGGGTTGCTCTTCTGCGCCAGTACCAGAACCCGAAAGCCTTTGTCATTGAGGCCGTCCACAGTGGCTTGAATTCGCTGCTTAATCTCCCGGGTGATGGGCTTGATTTCACCATCCAGCTCGGCGTAGGTGCAGATGGAGAGCATCTCCTCCACGGCTCCCTTGGTCACCATCTGCGTTTTCCCGGATTTGTCCTTCACCACCGTGGACAGACGGCGGCGGGTGAAGTCAAAGGGTATTTCATCCACTTTGACATAGTTTTCGGACAAATCGAGAAGCTGCGGGTTGGCTGCTTCTGCTTCCTCCGTTTTGCGGATGATGGCCAAATCCATGAGATTCTTGTAGCCGGTCTGAAAGTAACTATTCAGATATGCGTGGCGCAGGACACGGGCATCTTCCTCGCCACTCGCATTCAGATGATATTCCAGCACCACCTTGTCCTGGGTCAGGGTTCCGGTCTTATCGGTGCAGAGAATATCAATGGCACCGAAATTCTGAATGGAGTTCAGATTTTTGACAATTGTCCGCTTCTTGCTCATGGACACGGCGCCCTTGGCAAGACAGGTGGTGACAATCATGGGCAGCATCTCCGGGGTCAAGCCCACGGCAATGGAGATACCAAAGAGGAACGCTGCAAGCCAATCCCCCTTAGTGATACCATTGATGACAAATACCAGCGGAACCATGACCATCATGAACCGAATCAGTACCCAGGAAACCGCATTCACGCCCTTGCTGAAGCTGGTTTCCACAGCCTCCTCAGAAACCTGGGCCGCCATGGAACCGAACAGGGTGTGGTCACCAACTGCCACAACAACAGCGGTACCGCTGCCGGAAACCACATTACTTCCCATGAAGGCAATGTTTTGGTAATCTGTAATGGCGGCTGCCTCTTCACAGACACCGGATAGCTTCTCAATGGGCTCACTCTCGCCGGTGAGGCCGGACTGACTGACATAGAGATCTTTTGCATCCAGGATTCTTACATCCGCAGGCAGCATATCTCCGGCGGACAGGTGAATGATATCACCGACCACAACCTCGTCCAGAGGAAGTTCCTTCTTTGGGGCACCTTTGCGGGAAACGGTACAGGTGGTGGTAATCATGGCAAGCAGTGCTTCTGCTGCATTGCCGCTTCTGGTCTCCTGCACAAAGCGCAGTGTGCCGGAAATCAGCACCATGGTGACGATGATGACTACCGTCAGGCAGTCGAAATCCTCCATGGTATTTCCGAAGAGATTCAGTGCCGGGAAAATCATGTCCGTGACTGTGGACACCAGTGCCAGACAGAATAAAATCGCGGTGAACGGGTTGATAAAGGCGCCTGCCAAACGCTGCGGCAAAGACTTCTTTTTACCCTTGGTCACCTTGTTTGTGCCGTGCGCAAAGCGGTGGCGGGCGACCTGCTCCTCGGAGAGCCCCGGCAGGGCGGCGTCCAGATTTTGCAGATTTTCGCTTATGGTGTGGGTGGCGGCATATCGGATGCGTTCGCTCAGAATGCTCCGATCCTCTGCCTGCAGAGCAACTTTGCGGATTTGGGCGCGGGTGTTTTTCTTTTTCATGGCGTTCTGCCTCCTTTTTCAGTCAGCAGGGAAGCAGTCCCTGCCGTTTATTTTCGGACTGCCGTCCGTATCCATGAAGTTCACCTCCTATAAAGTTTCTGTTCCCAGTATAAGAAAATCGCAAGGAAATGCATATGGCGAAAGCCTTGCGATTTCCTTGCGATTTTATTTATAGTCTGTCGTTGAATTTGTATCCGATGCCCCACACCGTCAGAATGTACTCCGGGGCATCCGGGTTCGGCTCGATTTTCTTTCGGAGCTTGCGGATGAATGCCATGATGTTGCTGTCATCAAGCAGGTATTCATTTTCCCAGACTGCCCGATAGATTTGATTCTTTGTAAAGACAATTCCCGGATTCCGAGCCAGCAGGAGTAGAATGTCAAATTCCTTTGGGGTCAGAATGACTTCCGTATTGTCGCGTATAACCTGCCTGCTTCGTGGCCGGATGGTAAGACTGCCGAAGTGCATTGTATTTTCCTGCGGCGCTGCTGCGCCATCCTCCATTTCCAGCATCAGGGCGCTGTGCTGCCCCTGTGCCAGCTCCCGGATTGCATCGGCCAGCTCTCGGCCTGCCGGCGCTTCCTCCAGATGCTTGCTGAGCCAATCTGCCAGGGAGGAACCCAGCGCGATATATGCAATATTTTTCTTCATGGATTTCCTCCTTCCTCAAATCAGCTCCCGGTATTTTCGGATGTAGAAGCGTTTCCCGATGGAGACCAGCAGCAGATAGGAAATGACAATCAGAATCAGAAACGCATAGAAGCTCAGGGGCATGGCAGTCAGCCCCAGCACAGCGCCCGGCTTCGTGAGCGTCAGCAGGCTGAATCCCGCGATGCCCGAAATCGTCACCCACAGCACTGCCTTGGATGGGCGGCTTCCGATAAAGGGCAGCTTTTCCGTCCGCAGCAGCTGCAAAATCAGCACCTGTGTCCACATGGATTCCAGAAACCACCCGGTCTGAAACAGTGCAATGAATTGCGCTTGCGCCTGTGACGGCAGACTTTCAAAGCTGCCGCCGCATATCTGCGGGCAACATACGAAGAACAGAAACAGGAATGTCACAATGTCAAACAGCGAGCTCAGCGGGCCAAAGAACAGCATGAAGCGGCTCAGCCGCTTCCCGGTCCATTCCAGAGGAGCGCGCAGCATTTCTTCATCCACCGAATCCCATGGCAGAATCAGGCACAGCGTATCATACAGCAGGTTCAGCAGTAACAGCTGCACGGAGGTCATGGGGAAAAAGGGCAGCAGAACACTTGCAAATACAATTGAAAGAATATTGCCGAAGTTGGACGATGCCGTTATCTTCATGTACTTTGTCATATTGGCAAAGGCTTTGCGTCCCTCTAAGATGCCCGCCTCCAGCACATCCAAATCCTTTTTCAGCAGAATCACATCCGCACTCTCTTTGACTGCTTCGGCGGCATTTTCCACGGAGATGCCCACATCGGCACCGATTACCGCGGGTAAATCATTCAGGCCGTCTCCGAGAAAGCCCACGCAGTGCCCGTTGGCTTGCAGGATTTCCACAATCATCGTCTTTTGTCGTGGGGACAGCTCTGCAAAAACATGGGTGCGCTCTATGACCATTGGTAAATCGTTTTCACTGATTCCCGCAAGCTTCGCACCTGTCAGAATCGACTCGGTTGGGATTTGCAGCCGTCGGCAGATGGACAGGGCAACTCCCGCTTGGTCACCGGTGAGCACCCGGATGCCGACATTGCGCTGACGCAGTTTTTCAATGGCAGAGGCGGCGCTTTTCTTCGGCGCGTCGAAGAATGCTAGATAGCCGATTAGTGTCAGACCGTATTCGTCCTCAGGGGTCAGAGAAGTTTTATCCAGCTCCTTGCAGGCAACGGCAATCACCTTCATGCCGTCCTCCAGCATTTCGTCCACCACCATGTGAACCTGCCGGGAGGCATCCTCGCTGACGCGCACCCGTTCCCCGCGCAGCTGCGCATAGCTGCACCGATGGACAACCTCGTCAATGCTTCCTTTCACAATCAGGGTGTTCTTCCCGCCGCCTACTAAGACACTTCCGAATCTGCGGCTGTAGTCGAAGGGAAGTTCATCGAGCTTCGGGTGGCTTTGTGTAAGCTGCCGGAAATATTCTTCTTTTCCCGGCATGGTGCTGACTTGAGAAATGGCGGCATCCAGATGATTCTGCACCCCGGTATGGTAGATACTTCCCAGATACCCGCAGTCCAGAACCGACTGGCTTTCATTGCCCAGAATATCCATGTAATATTCAAGCCGGATGGTGTCCCCGGTCAGGGTGCCGGTTTTGTCCACGCAGAGAATATCCATATTGCCAAAGCCCTGCATGGCGTTGATATCCTTTACCACGGTTTGCTTTTGCCCCATGCTGTAGCTGCCCTTTGCAAGGCAGGCGCTGATGACCATGGGCAGCATTTCCGGGGTCAGCCCCACTGCAACGGAGAGGGAAAAGAGGAACGCACTGAGCCAATCCCCGTGGGTGAGACCGCTGGCAAGATACACCACCGGCACCAGAATTGCCATGAAGCGAATCAGCACCCGGGCAATGGCACCGGAGCCGCGATCAAAGCCCTTTTTTCGTTCAGGGGCTTCAAAATTACCGTAAACCGTGTCAGAGCCGACGGCCAGCACAACGCCCTGGCCTTTGCCGCCGGTGACGGTTGTTCCCATGAAAACGGTGTTGCGGTAGTCCCCAATGCAGGAGGGAACCTGTACAAGCGGGCTTGCGGTTTTCTCCGCAATGGCGGTCTCTCCCGTAATCACCGACTGAGAGACAAACAAATCCTCTGCCTGTGTCAGGCGAATATCCGCAGGCACGCGGTCTCCGGCCTCAATCTGCACCACATCCCCAACCACAATTTCTTCTGAGGACAGTTCTTTCCACACACCATCGCGCAGTGCGGTCACCGTTGTGTGCACCAGCCGGGTCAGTCCATCGGCAATGCGCTTGCTGCGCAGCTCCTGCACCAGACGAATGCAGCCGGAGATGAACAGCATTGCCAGAATAATCACCACGGAGCGCAGATTCCCGGCATCCTTAGACAGCAGTCCCGTCACGAAGGAGATGACGGCCAATACAAAAAGAATGGCCGAAAAGGGATTCATAAATGCTCTTCGGAGGCATTTTCGCAGGGAACGGTCATTTTTGCGCATGCGCGCATTGCTTCCGTAAAGCTGACGGCTTTTCGCAGCCTGTTCTTCGGTCAGCCCGGAGCCGTTGCCAATCATGTTTTGCACGGCAGCTTCCTGAATACGCGGAGCAACAGCATTTTGCTTCAAGGTAAACACCACCTTTACGGTTTTTTCTTTGTATTATAGCAGACCTTCAAGACGGAGATTCTTGCTTTTTTCTTGTTTTCCTGACAGATTGAAAGAACCGCTTCCAAGCGGGAAGCGGTTCTTTTGCTTATTCAACCTGATTATTGACCTCTTCGGGGCGCTTGAATGTGGGCACGACCTCGTGCAGTGTCTGCCGCACAGCTTCATCCGAGCCGGTGGCGCAGGCCGCATGCAGAATCTGCATACGCCGTGCCAGCTCCTCAGTGCTCAGGGGCGCATCGCGCTCAATGAATATCATCTTGTTTTCGGTCTTATCCAGCTCCTCGGTGCGAACCAGCAGCTCCTCATAGAGCTTCTCGCCGGGGCGCAGACCGATTTCCACGATTTCAATTCCCTGCACGCCGGACAGGCGAATCATGTTTTCGGCCAAGTCCAGAATCTTGACGGGCTTTCCCATGTCCAGCACGAAGATTTCACCGTTCTTTGCCATGGTGCCGCTCTGTAAGACCAGCTGGCTTGCCTCGGGAATGGTCATAAAGTAGCGGATAATGCGCTTGTCCGTCAGGGTGATGGGGCCGCCTGCGGCAATCTGACGCTTGAACAGTGGAATGACGGAACCGGCAGAGCCGAGGACATTGCCGAACCTTGTGCAGCTGTAGCGGGTATGGCCGGTGACGGATGCGGCCTGAACAATCATCTCGCACATGCGCTTGGTGGCACCCATGATGTTGGTGGGGTTCACCGCCTTGTCCGTGGAGACCATCATAAAGCGTTCGACCGCGTATTTTTCGCACAGGCTCACCAGAATTTCACAGCCGAAGACATTGTTCTCCACGGCCTCCACCACATTCTTCTCCATGAGGGGAACATGCTTGTGGGCGGCGGCGTTGATGACAATGTCCGGGTGGTACCGGGCGAAAATCCGATCCATGGCGGCATAGTTTGTGATGGAGGCAATCTCCACCTGCAGGTCAAGACGGTCACCGTAAGCAATGCGCATATCCTGCTGGAGGTCGTATACGCCCGTCTCGGCAATATCCAGCACCACCAGCTGTTTGACACCCATACCGGCAAGCTGACGACCCAGTTCCGAGCCAATGGAACCGCCGCCGCCGGTCAGAAGAATGACCTTGTCCTTGTAGTATGCAGCAGTGTTCTCGTCCTCCACCCTAATCTGACGGCGGAAGAGCAAATCTTCGGTGTCGAAGTCACGCAGATGCCGCTTGCCCGTGGTGGTCTGCATGGTGGGGTAGTCATAGACCTTGAGCTTGCAGCCGGTCTGCTTGTAGTATTGGTAGAGCTCTGCCTGACGCTCGGCACTGACGGAGGGAATTGCGAAGACAATCTCCTGGATTTCCAGCGCACGGAGCTTTTCAAAGGTTGCCTCCTCGTCGGAATAAACAGTGATGCCGTGAATCTGACGGCCGACCTTGGCCTCGTCCGCATCCACGAAGCAGCGGGGAGTGTGGACGGAGGACTGATTATTGAGCATCTCCTCGGCAAGGCTCACACCCACACGGCCTGCGCCGATGATGGCAACCTTGATTTTCTGAGCTTCGTTGTTCTGCACGACCTCCAGACCGGAGAACAGCCGCAGCAGGAAGCTCAGAAATTTCCCGAGCCGTGTGTCCTGATTGCCGCATTTATAGGCGTAGCGGTAAATCATGCGGATGGTAAGACTTCCCAGCAGATTCAGGCTGACCAGAGACATCTGACGGGCGAAGGTGACCTGCTGGAAGCCGGGCAGCGGATGAAAACGCAGGAACATATTCATGCCGAAGTAGACAAAGAATGCCAGCGTGTCCACCGCAAGCAGGCGGATATAGCACTGAATGCCGCCGAAACGCCAAATCTGCTGATAAACGCCGAACAGCAGCCGCGGCAGCATGATGCTGCCGTAGGCCATTGCACACTGATACATTACACCCGAGGGTTTCAGCGGAGTGGTGCTTTCATAGAGTGTCAGCAGCAGCAGCGCCGCAATGGCAAATACAATTGTGTCATAAATTACCAACATCCAGTGGTTGGCAGTGGAATGCATTTTTTTCATGGAATCCTTCCCGGGGTGCATGGTGCACCGCATCTATCTTTCGAGGCTTTGTACAAAGCCCATACTTTTCTTTCTATATCTTATCATAACCGCCGGATTGTGTCAATTTGCATTTAAATGATAATCATTGCCTTGGCGTTGATTATCCCATTGGAGAGCAATGTGTTTTCTGCCTGTCACAATATGTCTGCATTGTGAAATCGGTCATTGTCCAAAAGGCAAAAAAGACGACTAATTGCGCCGCTTTTTTGGGCAAAACCGAAAAAATTTGATTCGCGGGTTTGTTCATGTTGACAAAGAAGTCTTTTTGTTTTACGATGTATCCATCAATTCAATACCCAGCCGATATAATACCGGATAAATGGCCCGGGAGTTTCTACCACAGCGCCAAAGCTGTGACTATTGGTTTCGGGTTCAGCTCAGCCTTCCTGGGTGAGCTATTCCCTTTTTTCAGTAGTTGCGGGCAGACGAGTGGGTCTGTCCTTCTTTTATCGGCTTGCGATGGAAAGGTGCGGTTACATGAAAGCAATGGAAGAAAAAATCCTTGCCGAAGGCAAGGTGCTCCCCGGCGGCATCCTGAAGGTCGGCAGTTTCCTCAATCAGATGATCGACACCAAGTTCCTCAAGCAGATGGGTGTTGAGATTGCATCGCTCTATGAAGGCTGCGGCGTAAACAAGATTCTCACCATTGAGTCCTCCGGCATTGCCATCGCCACGGCTGTAGGTCTGCAGATGGGCGTGCCCGTGGTCTTTGCCAAGAAGCACAAGTCCAGCAATGTGGACGGCAGCACCTACACCTCCGTTGTCCACTCCTACACCCACAATACCGACTACACCATCGTGGTTTCCAGCGACTATCTGACTTCCTCAGATAAGGTTCTGCTTGTGGATGATTTCCTGGCTAACGGCAAGGCTCTGATTGGCCTGACCGAGCTGGTACAGCAGGCGGGTGCCGAGCTCGTGGGCGCGGCGATTGCCGTGGAGAAGGGCTTCCAGGGCGGCGGCGACAGCCTGCGTGCCAAGGGCGTGCGGGTGGAGAGTCTGGCAATTCTGGACTCCATGAGCGATACCTCCATTACCTTCCGCGCCTGATTTATTTTGTCAGCAATACCCTTTACATATAAGAAAAATGAAAAAACCATTAGGAGGAAAAGAAAAATGAAAAAGATTCTTTCTCTGGCTCTGGTTCTGGTTATGGTGCTGTCCCTGTGTGCATGCGGCGCCAAGACCGAGACCCCTGCCGACACCACCGCTCCCGCTCCTGCTGTGGACGAGGCTCCTGTTGTGAAGATGGGCTTCATCTTCCTGCATGATGAGAACTCCACCTACGACCTGAACTTCATGAACGCTGCCAAGGAAGCCTGCGATAAGCTGGGCGTTGAGTATGTTCTGAAGACCAACATCCCCGAGGGTGAGGAGTGCTACGAGGCTGCTCTGGATCTGGTTGACGAGGGCTGCAACATTGTCTTTGCCGACTCCTTCGGTCATGAGCCCTACATCATTCAGGCTGCTACCGAGTGCCCTGATGTGCAGTTCTGCCACGCTACCGGCACCAACGCCCACACCGAGAACCTGTCCAACTTCCACAATGCCTTCGCTACCATCTTCGAGGGCCGTTACCTGGCCGGTATTGCCGCAGGCATGAAGCTCAACGAGATGATTGAGGCCGGTGAGTTCACCGCTGAGGAAGCTAAGATAGGCTATGTCGGCGCTTTCACCTACGCTGAGGTTATCTCCGGCTACACCTCCTTCTTCCTGGGCGCTCGCTCCGTCTGCCCCACCGCTACCATGGAAGTTACCTTCACCGGCAGCTGGTATGACGAGACCGCCGAGAAGGAAGGCGCTAACACCCTGATTGCCAATGGCTGCAAGCTGATTTCTCAGCACGCTGACTCCATGGGCGCTCCCACCGCTTGCGAGACCGCAGGTGTGCCCGATGTTTCCTACAACGGCTCCACCGCTGCTGCTTGCCCCAACACCTTCCTGGTGTCCTCCCGCATCAACTGGGCTCCCTACTTCGAGTATGTCATCACCTCCGTTGCCAAGGGCGCTCCCATCGCTGCTGACTGGACCGGCACCATCGCTACCGGCTCTGTTGAGCTGACCGAGCTGGGCACTGCCTGCGCTGCCGGCACCGCCGAGGCTATCGAGGCTGCCAAGGCTAAGCTGGCTGACGGCTCCCTGAAGGTTTTCGATGTCACCACCTTCACCGTGAACGGCGAGGCTCTGTCCTCCTACATGGCTGATGTTGACTCCGATGCAGCTTACACTCCCGACACCGAGGTTATCGTGAACGGCGAGTTTGCTGAGTCCAACTTCCGCTCCGCTCCTTACTTCGATGTGACCATCGACGGCATCACTCAGCTGGACGTGGCATTCTGATTTCCCCTAACCTTACGGGAAGCTCCCCTATGGGGGGCTTCCCGAATTGTTCTTTTTAGATGCTGTGAATTTCAGTGCAAAACACGCGTTTACCCCGAAATTTGCAGCATGATTTCCTGCCATAAAGAATGTAGGGCAGGGGCTTGCTCCTGCCGCACAGTATAACCCCGAATGCTTTGGATTGCCGATGTGAAAAGAAGAAGCCGCAAATTTGCTCCGCAACGAATTCCATAATATAGACGAAGTGAACTGCCAAAGGGGGATTGGAAATGGATTTACCCAAACGAAAACGGCAGCGGCTTGAAAAATATGATTATACACCCCCGGGGTATTATTTTATAACGATTTGCACCTACCATAAACAGCACTTGCTCTCGGAAATAAAGACAGGCAATTGTTCTGAGAAATGTGAAAACTGCCTGACGGAATTGGGAAGAATTGTTCAGGAAACATTGGATAGTCTGCCCAAGAGATTTCCAAATGTCAGAATCGATAAGCGCGTTATAATGCCCAACCATTTGCATGCTGTCATTGCAATTGATGGCGGCGATTCTTCTAAATCCCTTTCCGATATATATTGTCTGCGCATTTAAGTCTCTTGCAGTGAAGCGATGCCGCACGGCGGGTTTTACGCAGACATTGTTTCAGAACTCATTTCACGACCATATCATCTGCAGTCAGATGGATTATGAAAAAATATGGTTGTACATTCACAGCAATCCGCAGAACTGGAAAAAAGACTGCTTTTATTGAATGAAATTATACCCCCTCGCCCACCATGGGCAGAAAATACAACAGTTTCCGCCGGAAGGAGCAAGCCCCTTCCCTACGGTGACGGTACAACAAAAGGAGGATAAACCTTTGGAAGAGAAAATTGCCGCCGTACGGATGCGCGACATCACCAAGACCTTTGGTTCGGTTGTCGCCAATGACCGTGTCTGGCTGGATATTTACAAGGGCGAAATTCTTTCCCTGCTGGGTGAAAACGGCAGCGGCAAGACTACCCTTATGAATATGCTGGCAGGCATTTACTATCCCGACTCCGGTCACATTTATATCGGTGACGAGGAGGTTACCATCCGCTCCCCCAAGGATGCTTTCAACTACGGCATCGGCATGGTGCATCAGCACTTTAAGCTGGTGGATGTGTTCACCGCCGCCGAGAACATCGTCCTCGGTCTGGATGAAAAGCTGGATATGAAAGCTGCCACCGCCAAGATTAAGGCCATCTGTGATGCCTATGGCTTCGATGTGGATCCCGACCAGAAGATTTACACCATGTCTGTCTCTCAGAAGCAGACCGTGGAAATCGTGAAGGTGCTCTACCGCGGTGCTGATATTCTGATTCTGGATGAGCCCACCGCCGTTCTGACTCCCCAGGAGACCGACAAGCTCTTTGCGGTGCTTCGCAATATGCGTAATGACGGCAAGGCCGTGGTCATCATCACCCACAAGCTCCACGAGGTGGAGAGCCTTTCCGACCGCGTGGCAATCCTGCGCCACGGCCAGTTCACCGGTGATATGCTCACCAAGAACACCACCCCCCAGGAGATGACCAACATGATGGTTGGCCGCCCTGTGATTCTGAACATTGACCGCCCCGAGCCCGTGAATCCTCAGCCCCGTATTGAGGTCAAGAACCTTACCGTAACCTCCGTTGACGGCGTGAAGAAGTTGGACGATGTGTCCTTCACCATCCGCAGCGGCGAAATCCTCGGCATTGCCGGTATCTCCGGCTGTGGCCAGAAAGAGCTGCTGGAGGCCATTGCCGGTTTGCAGCCCACGGACTGCGGAAGCGTTGCATATATCAATGACGATGGTACCTCCGAAGAGCTTCTGGGTCTCGACCCCCTGGCCATTCAGAGCAAGGGCGTGTCGTTGTCCTTCGTCCCCGAGGATAGACTCGGCATGGGTCTTGTGGGCAACATGGACTTAAGCGACAATATGATGCTCCGTTCCTTCCGCGCAGGTAAGTCCTTCTTCACCAACCGCCGCAATCCCAAAAAACTTGCCGAGCAGGTGGTGCAGGAGCTGGAGGTCAATACCCCCGGTGTTTCCACCCCGGTTCGCCGCCTCTCCGGCGGTAATGTCCAGAAGGTTCTGGTGGGTCGTGAGATTGCCTCCGCCCCCACCGTGCTGCTGACGGCCTACGCTGTCCGCGGTCTGGATGTGAATTCCTCCTACATGATTTACGACCTGCTCAACAAGCAGAAGGCACAGGGTGTCGGTGTCGTATATGTGGGCGAGGATTTGGATGTACTTCTGGAGCTGGCCGACCGTATTCTGGTGCTGTGCGCCGGTAAGGTCAGCGGCATCGTGGAAGGCCGCAAGACAAATAAAAACGAAGTCGGCATGATGATGACAAAGCTGGGAGGTGGCAAGAATGCATAAGAATAACGAGCCTCTGTTTCACATTGTGAAGCGCGGCAGCATTACCACCACCAAGGCGGTAGCCATTCGCGTGGCAGCCATCGTGATTGCGCTGCTGGTGTGCGGCCTCGTGACCACCCTGACCACGGGCAACAGCCCCGTTCAGGTTTACGCCTCCATTTACAAGGGCGCTTTCGGCTCATCCCGTAAGGCTTGGGTCACTTTCCAGAATGTGGCGATGCTGCTGATTGTCTCTCTGGCTGTCACCCCGGCCTTCCGGATGCGCTTCTGGAATGTGGGCGGCGAAGGGCAGATTATGATGGGCTGCCTTGCTTCCTCCGCTGTGATGATTACCATGGCGGGCAAACTCCCGAATGGCGCTGTCATTGCGCTGGAAGTCCTTGCCGCCATTGCCGCCGGTGCACTGTGGGCGCTGATTCCCGCCGTCTTCAAGGCAAAGTGGAATACCAATGAGACCCTGTTCACCCTGATGATGAACTATGTGGCAACCCAGCTGGTGGCCTACTTCGTCATCATCTGGGAGGTGCCTAAGGGCTCCGGTACCATCGGCATCATCAACCAGAAGACCCAGATTGGCTGGATGAGCGTCGGCAATAAATACCTGCTTCCCATCATCGTGGCCGGTGTTCTCACCGTCCTGATGTACATTTACCTCAACTACACCAAGCATGGCTATGAAATCGCCGTGGTAGGTGAAAGTGAGCGTACCGCTCGCTATGTGGGCATCAAGGTTGACCGCGTGATTATCCGCACGCTGGCCATCTCCGGTGCCGTGTGCGGTATCGCAGGCCTGCTTCTTTCCTGCGGCATCAACCACACCCTGACAACCTCCCTGTCCGATGGCAGAGGCTTCACCGCCGTCATGGTTTCCTGGCTTGCCAAGTTCAACCCCTTTATGATGATTCTGTCCTCCTTCCTGCTGGTGTTTTTGGACAGAGGCGCAGGCGAAATCGCAACTGCATTCTCCCTGAACCAGAGCTTCTCCGATATCCTGACCGGTATCATCCTGTTCTTCATCATCGGCTGTGAGTTCTTCATCCGCTATCAGCTGGTATTTGCCAAGAAAGAAAAGAAGGAGGAGAATAAGTAATGTTTGGTTTTCTTCTGAATTTCCTCCCCCGTGCCATTGTCCAGAGCATTCCTCTGCTCTACGGCTCCACCGGCGAGACCATCACCCAGAAGTCCGGCAACATGAACCTCGGTATCCCCGGTGTCATGTATGTGGGCGGTATCTGCGGTGTCATCGGCGCATTCTTCTATGAGCAGGCCTGCCGCGGCGGCCAGATGAATGCAGCGCTTGCAATTTTGATTCCCCTGTTTTGCTCCTTGCTCGGCAGTCTTGTCATGGGTCTCATCTTCTGCTTCCTGACGGTCACCCTGCGTGCCAATCAGAATGTTGCCGGTCTGGCTCTGACCACTTTCGGCGTGGGCTTCGGCAATTTCTTCGGCGGCAGTCTCATTAAGCTTTCCGGTGCCGATGTGCCCAGCCTTGCCCTGTCCGCTACCTCCGGCTTCTACAGCACCAAGCTTCCCTTCTACAAGAGCCTTGGCTGGTTCGGTGAGATTTTCCTAAGCTACAGCTTCCTGGCCTATGTGGCAATTGCGGTTGCTCTGGTTGCTTCCTACATCTTCAATCACACCCGCGTGGGTCTGCACCTGCGCGCCGTGGGCGAAAGCCCCGCTACTGCCGATGCTGCCGGCATCAACATCACTCGCTACAAGTACATTGCCACCTGCCTCGGCTGTATGATTGCAGGTCTCGGCGGACTGTACTATGTCATGGACTACGCCTGCGGTGTCTGGAGCAACGATGCTTTCGGTGACCGCGGCTGGCTGGCAATCGCCCTGGTTATCTTCACCATCTGGCGCCCCACCAACGGCATCTGGGCTTCCATCTTGTTCGGCGGCCTGTACATCCTGTATCTGTTCCTGCCTACCGGCATGAACCACATGGAGTACAAGGAGCTGTATAAGATGCTTCCTTACCTTGTCACCATCGTGGTGCTGATTGCTACCTCCATGCGCAACAAGCGCGAAGATCAGCCCCCCATGAGCTTGGGACTTGCCTATTTCCGCGAAGAGCGATAAATACTTACACCGCCCATGGCTCCATGGGCGGTGTTTTATTGCAGGATTTGAAGACGATTACTGTGTTACACACCGCAGGGAACGAGCTATTCGTTTCCATCGGCCATAAGGATGTGCAATCGGATACCTGAGCAGATGGTTGATGTATAATTTGAGATGATGACCGTAGGGCAGGGGCTTGCTCCTGCCGCACGGTACACGCCGAAATTATTGGATAACCCAATGCGAAATCATAAAAAGCTGCGGTCTTTCATTGAATTATGCGTTTATCTGACTGTATCCTGCCGGAAGGAGCAAGCCCCTTCCCTACGGTAACATTGTAAGATTTGCACCTTCGTCATCAGCTCAATCGTTCCACTGCTCACCGTCGACCGCGGCGATGGAAACGAATAGCATGTTCCTTACAGTCCTTAATCGCAACGCAAAATAATATTCCTATTCCTGCATTATCCCCGCTGACAACTGACTACTGCAAGCGTAAGCGAGTAATATATTCCAAATACTTTCCTTATCCTTACCTTCCAACCACAAAAAAGCTGTCCTGCCGTTTGGCAGGACAGCTTAATTTTTCTTCTTATGCCTCGTAGATTGCCTTGCAGGCGCGCATGGTCATATAGCAGTCCAGCTTGGAAACCAGCTCCACAGGGGCGTGCATATTCAGCACGGGCACACCGGCATCCACGGTGACGATGTTGCGGTTTGCCATATAGCAGGCCACGGTACCGCCGCCGCCCTGGTCGACCTTACCCAGAGTAGCTGTCTGCCACAGGACACCGGCATTTTCCAGTGTGCTGCGCACATGCCCCATAGCCTCTGCGGAGGCATCGGAAGCGCCGCTCTTGCCTCGTGCACCGGTGTACTTGCAGATGGCAACACCGTAGTTGAGGTAGGAGTTGTTGCGGCGGGCGCAGGTCTCTGCGAAATTGGGATCAAATGCGTTGGTCACATCGGCACTCAGGCAGAAGGAGGCGGCAAAGCAGCGGCTCAGCTTCACGCCCTGTGCATCGCACAGCTCACCCATGAAGTATTCAAATGCGTGGCTCTGCATACCGCTGATGCCCACGGAACCGATTTCTTCCTTGTCGGCCAGCACGCACACGGCAGTGTGCTTGGGATTCTCCAGATTCAGGATGGGCTCTAACTGTGCGTAGGCGCACACGCGGTCATCGTGACCGTAGGCACCCAGGAGGCTTCTGTCCAGACCCACCTCGCGGCACTTGCCGGCGGGTACGATGGTCAGCTCAGCAGAGCGGAAGTCCGCTTCCACGATACCGTACTTCTCGTTGAGAATCCGCATGACATTGAGCTTTACAAGGTCACTGCCCTCGCCGACCACGGGTTCGGTGCCGAGGATGACATTGAGCTGCTCAGCCACAATGCCCTCTGCCAGCGTCTTTTTCAGCTGGTCGGCGGACAGGTGAATGAGCAGGTCGGATACCATCAGGATGGGGTCATTGTCGTTTTCACCGATGGTGACCTTTACCACGGTGCCGTCCTTGCGGTATACCACACCGTGCAGAGCCAGAGGGGTGCAGGTCCACTGATACTTTTTAATACCGCCGTAGTAGTGGGTCTTGAAGTAGGCAATCTCAGCATCCTCATATAGAGGCTGGGGCTTCAAGTCGAGCCGGGGAGAGTCAATATGGGCGGCGCAGATGTTGGCGCCCTTTTCCAGACTCTCGGTGCCGATGACGGCACACAGGAAGCTCTTGCCCCGGTTATTCATGTAGATTTTGTCGCCGGGCTTCACATCCATGCCGGGCACCAAAGGCTTGAAGCCCTTCTTTTCGGCCTCGGCAACTGCCCACTCGGTGGCTTCGCGCTCCATCTTGCATGCATCCATAAAGGCGGCATAGCGGGCGCAGTATGCATTCATCTGCTCGCGCTCGGTTTCGCTGATTACGCTCAGGCCGTTCTTGGGCGCGTAGAGAAGACTTTCTTTCAGTTCATCAACATTCATGGGAATACTCCTTGTTGTTATTTTTTATAGGATGCCCTGTTTTTCCAGAAAAGCAAGGCATTTTTGCTTAAATTCTTCGGCTGTGCCGTCATTGCGGAGGGTAACATCACAGCGGCTTTCAAACCAACCGCTTTCATGCTGAGCGGCGATTCTTGCCCGGGCGTAGCTTTCGGAGATTGCATCTCTTGCGGTGAGCCGTGCGATTCTGGCATCTTCCGGCGCAGTGACCGCAACGGTGATATCACACAGGGGCGCAAGCGCGCCTTCAAACAGCCCGATGGCATCAATGGCAGCAAGCTTCGGCGGATTTTCCAATACTTTCACAATCTGCGCTTTCACGGCCGCATGGGTGATGGCGTTCAGGCGCAGGAGTGCTTCGGGGTCGGAAAATACGATTGCCCCCAGTTTTTTACGAAGCAGGCGGCTGCCTTGCACCGTCCCGGGGAAAGCCTCCCCGATGGCGGCAAGCATGGTTTTGTCTGTTTCCAGCAGTTGGTGGTAGATGGCATCGCAGTCGAAGACGACACCGCCTTTTTCCTCAATGCAGCGTAGGAGCGTGGTTTTGCCGCAGCCTGTCCCGCCGGTGATTCCCAGAATCATACCTCGGCCTCCGCATCGACAATGTGGAATGCCGCAGCCTTTTTCAGTCGGTTCTGCACGGCGTAGGCCACGCCCTCGCCCACGGGGCACCGGGCGAAAACTGCCTTGACCTGCGGGTCGTCCAAAATCCGCAGGGCGGCGAAGAGTCCGGCGCTTAAAGTCGTGGGATCTGCTTCCTTTCCGTAGGGCAGGGGCCGGAAGCCCTCGTACAGGGGCAGCTCCTCTTCAAAGCACAGTACCCGGTCACCGTCTTCAAAGTGGGCGCGAATGTAGGCGGCGGCCTTCTCCCGGGAGCCGGAGACGATGGTCACAGGTGCCTGGGGAGCATAGTGACGGTATTTCATGCCGGGTGCTTTTACCACGGCATCCTTGTCAATCTGGGCGGTGACGGCCTTGTCGACAACCAGCTCCCCCAGAACGGAACGAAGCTGCTCGGGGGTGATTCCGCCGGGGCGCAGAAGCCTCGGCTTTTCATCCGTCAAGTCCACGATGGTGGACTCCACACCCACGGAGCAGGCACCCCCATCCACAATCAGAGGGATTTTCCCTGCGTGGTCGTGGTAGACATGCTCCGCTGTGGTGGTGGAGGGCTTGCCGGAGAGATTTGCCGATGGCGCGGCGATGGGCACACCGGAGAGCCGGATGATTTCCTGGGTAATATGGCTGTCGGGGCAGCGGACAGCCACGGTTGACAGACCGCCCGTGGTGCGCTTGGGCACACAGCTGTTCGCGGGCAGCACCATGGTCAGTGGCCCCGGCCAGAACTTCTGCGCCAATCGGTAGGCGCTTTCAGGGATGTCATGGCAGAACTTTTCCATTTCCATGGGTTCGGCCACATGGAGAATCAGGGGGTTGTCCTGGGGGCGACCCTTGGCCTCAAAGATGGCGGCCACGGCCTTTTCGTCCAGTGCGTTGGCACCCAGACCGTAAACCGTCTCCGTGGGGATGGCCACAAGTCCGCCGTTTTTTATAATGTGCGCCGCCGCCTCGGCAGTGCCGGGAGCTGCGGCATCCAAAATGAGAGTTTCCATTGGAAAAACCTCGGTTATCTTAATCGCTTAAAAAAGGGAAGCTGTTTTCACAGCTTCCCTCCTGTGGTTTTTATTTAGGCGATGGGCTGGTTGGCAGCCTCGATAATCTTGACGAACTTCTCGGGAACCAGGGAAGCGCCGCCAATCAGACCGCCGTCGATGTCGGGCTGAGCCAGCAGCTCAAATGCGTTCTTCTCGTTCATGGAGCCGCCGTACAGGATGGAGATAGCACGGGCGTTCTTGGAAGAGTACAGCTTGCGCACAGCGGTACGGATGCCCTCGCAGACTTCCTCAGCCTGCTCGGGAGTAGCGGTACGGCCGGTGCCGATAGCCCAGATGGGCTCGTAAGCGATGATGACCTTGCGAATCTTCTCCTCGGGCACACCTGCCAGACCCAGCTTAATCTGCATGGTAATCCACTCGGTGGTGATGCCGGCCTCACGCTGCTCCAGGCTCTCGCCGCAGCACATGATGGGCACCAGACCTGCATCCAGAGCGGCCAGGACCTTGGCATTGACATCGGCATCAGTCTCGCCCATGGCGCGTCGCTCGGAGTGGCCGATGATGACATACTTACAGCCTGCGTCAACCAGCATGTTGGTGGCAATCTCACCGGTGTAAGCGCCGGATGCATTGGCGTTGCAGTTCTCAGCGCCGATGCCCACGCGGGTCTCACGGACGGCACGGACAGCAGCGGGGATGCACACTGCGGGCACGCACAGAGCGATATCGCACCAGCGGCCCTTGGGCATGATGGCCTTCAGCTGGGTCATAAACTCCTTGGTCTCGGAGGGGGTCTTGTTCATCTTCCAGTTACCGGCGATGACAGTCTTGCGGTACTTTCTGTTCATGGATATATTCTCCTTAATTTTGTTATGTTCTTATTAAAATCACACAAGGTGAGAATTTACAAAGCAATGGGGGAGAGGAACTCTCCCCCGAGTGGTCAAAAACATAATGCGAATTCACCAAGCTTCCATAGTTTCCTATAGAAAAACTAAGAAAGCGGAGGCAAATGAGGCAAGAGCGGAGGCGGATGGATTTTTCTTCGGGTGAAAGAATGGAAAGCGTGGGAATACTTTGTGTATTTCCCGCTTTTCATTCTGCACAGCCGGAGGAAAAGACGCCGCATTCCGCCGCGGCCGAATTTGCCGACGGTTTCAAACCAAATTACTTGTCCTGCAGGCAGGCAATACCGGGCAGCTCCAGGCCTTCCAGGAATTCCAGAGAAGCGCCGCCGCCGGTGGAGATGTGGGTAATCTTGTCAGCGAAGCCCAGCTGCTCGCAAGCTGCAGCGCTGTCGCCACCGCCCACGATGGTGATAGCGGAGGAGTCGGCCAGAGCCTGAGCAACTGCGATGGTGCCCTTTGCCAGAGTGGGGTTCTCGAACACGCCCATGGGGCCGTTCCAGACAACGGTCTTGGCGGACTTGGCAGCCTCGGCAAACAGCTCGCGGGTCTTCTCGCCAATGTCCAGACCCATCTTGTCAGCGGGGATGGCATCGGAAGGAACGGTCTCAACGGCAACCTCACCGTCGATGGGGTCGGGGAAGGAAGCGGCAACCACAGTGTCGATGGGCAGCAGCAGCTTCACGCCCTTGGCCTCGGCCTTAGCCATCATTTCCTTGCAGTAGTCAATCTTCTCGGAGTCCAGCAGGGAGGTGCCCACGCTGTAGCCCTTGGCAGCCAGGAAGGTGTAGGCCATACCGCCGCCGATAATCAGGGTGTCAACCTTCTCCAGCAGATTGTTGATAACATTCAGCTTGTCGGAGACCTTAGCGCCGCCCAGGATAGCAACGAAGGGACGCTCGGGGTTAGCCAGAGCCTTGCCCATGATGGAGACTTCCTTCTGCACCAGGTAGCCGGAGACAGCGGGCAGGTAGTCAGCCACGCCTGCGGTGGAGGAGTGAGCGCGGTGTGCGGTGCCGAAAGCATCGTTGACGAAGATGTCAGCCAGGTCGGCCAGAGCCTTGGAAAGCTCGGGGTCATTCTTGGTCTCGCCCTTGATATAGCGGGTGTTCTCCAGCAGGACAACATCGCCGTCCTTCATTGCGGCAACCTTAGCCTTGGAGTCCTCACCGGCCACATCGGCAGCCATGACGACTTCCTTGCCCAGCAGCTCGCTGATGCGCTCAGCGACAACCTTCAGGCTCAGCTCGGGCTTCCACTCACCCTTGGGCTTGCCCATGTGGGAGCACAGGATAACCTTTGCACCGTGGTTGACCAGATACTCGATGGTGGGCATGGCAGCCACGATACGCTTGTCGGAAGTGATTTTACCGTTCTTGGTGGGCACATTGAAGTCGCAGCGGCACAGAACTCTCTTGCCGGCAACCTCGATGTCCTCAATGGACTTCTTGTTGTAGTTCATTTTGTTTTCCTCCATTTAATCCGGGGTTCCGCCCCGCATTTTTCCATAGTCAGTCAAGCCGGGGAAATCGGTCTGCCGCAGTGCTTCAAACACAGTGATGGCAACGGCGTTGCTCAGATTCAGGCTTCGAGCGCAGCTTCGCATGGGAATCCGCACGCAGCTGTCGAAGTGCGTGTTCAGGAAATCTTCGGGAAGACCCTTGGTTTCCTTGCCGAAGAAGAGATAATCGCCGTCACGGAAGTCCGCCTCGGTGTAGCTCCGGGGAGCTTTGGTGGACAGACACCACATACGCTTCACATCGTTCTTAGCAAAGAAGTCGTCCAGGTTTTCGTAGTCCAGAACTTCCACCAGATGCCAGTAGTCCAGCCCTGCGCGTTTTACGGCCTTCTCGGAGATATCGAATCCCAGAGGGCGGATAAGGTGCAGTCTTGCGCCGGTGGCAGCACAGGTGCGGGCGATATTGCCGCAGTTCTGCGGAATCTCGGGCTCCACCAGTACGACATTGAGCATACGCGTAACCTCAGGCTTTCTGTGTTTGCGGGAAAGAACCGACTTTCAGCCGCTCACGCCATATTGTATGACATTCCGCAAATAAAATCAATGAAAAAATTTGCGTTTTTTTGTATTTTTATAGGTTTGACATAAATTTATTCTCCAACTCGGAGTTTTTGTGACAAATGGTAAATGCTGTATATTGCACCCGACGGACAAATAGCCGCCTGCCGAAAATCGGCAGGCGGCTGTGCTTTGCAATTAACCGGTCACCATGACCAGTGCGTCGTCCTGCATGAACCAGCTTGCGCTGACACTCCCCAGCTCCTGACCGTTGGTCAACTTCACTTTCAGTGTCAGAGTCAGCTGTGCATCCTTTTCCATCTTCTCGGGAATGGTGAGACTGCAGTCGTCCATGACGGCCTCCAGCATACCCTTTTCACCGGCCTCAAAGGTTACATCCTTGGTTTCCAGCTCCTCCTCGCCCATGGTGAAGATGAGCTTTGCGCTCTCCACAGCGGCGGGAGCCTCCTTGCTGACAAATTCGGGGAGCTTGGCGCTCAGGTTGAGTTTCAGATTCAGCTTGCCGTCTGCGGCGCTGTAGTCATCCACAACCATATTGCAGTAGGTGTTCATGGCATCTGCCAGATTCATCAGTGTGGTAAGGGCGGCATTTGCCGGATCCATCAGAGCTTCGCGCTTGTAGGAGTTGCTGCCGTCGGACAGCACACAGTAGAAGCTGTAGCCGTTCTTGGGCTCCAGCTGGGCGTTGGCGGTGAAGGTGGTGCCGTCAAACAGGCAGGGGAGACTGACCCCTACCTGACCGTCCTGCACAACCTCAAAGGTGATGCTCTGTCCCTCCAGCAGACCATCGGGGACAGCGGAAAATGCCACATCGGCAAGTGCTCCGTCCTCGGAGGGTCGGGCGGTGATGTCCCAGCTCTGCAGGGACATACTGCGCAGGGAAGCAACCTCTGCCTTCAGACTTTCAACCTCGGCACTGAGCCGGGTATTGGCTCCCTGCAGCTCCTCAATGAGTGCTAAATCGTTTTTATCGTGGCAGCCGGTCAGGGCTAGAAGCATGATGCCGACCAGCACGGCGGAAAATATTCTTTTTTTCATGAAATGGATTCCTCCGAATGAACAATCTTGTGCGCCTCATTATATGCGTCTGTGCGAAAAAATGCAATCGAAAAAAAAGAGAAAAAGATAAAAATTTTGTGAATTCGTTTATATAATGTAGCTATATGGCGATTTGCGAAAGATAGTGACAAACGGGCGGTATCTGTGCTATAATGCAGACACAAAACCGATGCGAGGTGGCATTATGAATTTTTTAGGCCTGGAGATTGACATTCGGAATGTGCCGGAGCTTGACCGGGGCTTTATTCCCATGCACAAGTTCAATGAAAGCTTTCTGAAAACTGCCCGCAAACCCGTTGGTATCGCGCTGGAACGGGAGCTGGGGCTCATGGCATCCTATCACACCTTCATTCACGGTACGCCCGATATGAAGGAAGCGGACTGCTTCTATATTGACCGCTTTGTGAAATTCATCCTGTGGATGAAGGGCGGCTTCCGCCTGTATGTCAGCGGTGATCGGGAAATCTATGAATACCTGAAGAAAATCTACTCCGTGGGAGACAAACAAGACTTTGACCGTGACTTCTTAGCAGGTGTCTATGAGCACCCCTTCGAGGTGGTTTTTGCGGATGAGGTTCCCGCTAATAAAGACCTTCCCAGAAAGCAGGGCGGCAACTGGAACGGATGCCGTATCGGCTTTGATGCGGGCGGCTCCGACCGCAAGGTTTCCGCAGTCATTGACGGGAAGACGGTCTACTCGGAGGAAGTGGTGTGGTTTCCCAAAATTGCCACCAATCCTGCCTATCACTATGACGGCATTGTGGCGGCACTGAAATCCGCAGCGGCGCACATGCCCCGAGTGGATGCCGTGGGCGTGTCCAGTGCCGGTATTTTCATTGACAACCGCACTCGTGTGGCCTCCCTGTTTTTGAAGGTTCCCAAGGAGGAATTCGAGCAAAAGGTGGTCAATATCTACCGCAATGCCATCACCGATACCTTCGGTCAGATTCCCTACTGCGTTGCCAATGACGGCGATGTGTCCGCGCTGGCCGGTGCGGTGAGCTTAGGGCAGCCCAATGTGCTGGGCATTGCCATGGGCACCAGCGAGGCCGGCGGCTTCGTAGACGCAAACGGCTGTGTCACCGGCTGGCTCAATGAATTGGCCTTTGCACCCGTGGATGCATCGAAGGATGCCGTGATTGACGAGTGGTCTTTGGACTATGGCGTGGGCACCAAGTATTTTTCTCAGGATGCCGTCATCAAGCTTGCACCCCGGGCGGGGATTGCCTTGGACGAGAAGCACTCCCTTGCCGAGCAGCTTGTCTGCGTGCAGGAGCTGATGGAGGCGGGAGATGCGCGGGCACAGGCGGTTTTCCGAACCATTGGCGTGTATCTTGCCCACAGCTTGGTGCTGTATCACGATTTCTACAAATTCTCCCATGTGCTGCTTTTGGGCCGCGTTATGTCCGGCTCCGGCGGAGATACCATTGTAAATGTGTGCAAGCAGGTGCTTGCCGACGAGTACCCCGAGGTTGCCGGGCAGATTGCCATTGCGCTGCCCGATGAGAAATTCCGCCGCGTGGGTCAGTCCGCCGTGGCGGCCAGTCTGCCGGAGGTCGGGGCATGAAGGAGTTCTTGGAACCCTACGGCCCCGTGTGGCGGGTGCTGAATTTCCTGACGGATTTGCTGGGGCTGAGCGTGTGCTTCTTCCTGTGCTGCATCCCGGTGGTGACCATCGGGGCGGCGGTGACGGCACTCTACGATGCGGCGGTGCGGGGTGTGCGCTACGGGCGCAGCGGTGTTTACGGACGGTTCTTTGAGACTTTCCACGCGGAATTTAAGCTGGCCACAGGGCAGTTCCTCCTGTGGGGTGCGGCGGCACTGCTTCTGACCTTTTTTGCCAATGTCATGGGCAGTCAGGGGAGCATCGGCATAATCTATCGGGTGGTTTCCTTCGTGCCCGTGGTGGTGCTTGTGTGGGCGGAGTTGCTTACATCCCGCTTTACCTACGGATTCCGGGATTTGACGGCAACGGCTGCCCGCATTGCACTGGGGCACCTGCCGTGGACGATGCTTCTCGTTGCGCTGACCGTGCTGGTTTTCCTTGCGGTGGCGGTTTATCCGCTGCTGATTGCGGTAGCCCCGGCCTGCATGGCCCTTGCATGGAGCGTGAGCGCCGAGCGCGTTTTTGCTCTCTACGGCGGCAGCCTGTCGGAGACGGAGTGCAGATAAAGGGAGCTTTAACTCGCTTTGCTCGTAGTCATCAGTCGTCAGTCATCAGAGTGGTGACTTTAGGCGAAAGCGCCGATTTAAGCAAGCAAAAACTGATGACTGATGTCTGATAGCTGATGACTGAATCTTTAATCTAAAAAACACATCGCCCTCCGGGGGTTCCCCGGAGGGCGCATTTTTATTCGCAGATGACTCTGACCCAGCCCTCGGGGGCGGGGATGGCACCCATCTGGATGCCGGTGAGGGTTTTATACAGCCTTTCAATCACGGGGCCGAATCCCGCGTAGGTGTGCACCGTGCCGTGGTTGTCAATGGTTCCCACGGGGGAGATAACCGCCGCCGTGCCGCACAGACCGCACTCGGCAAAGTGCCCGATTTCGCTGAGCTTTACCGGGCGCTCCACGGTCTTGATGCCTAAGCTCCTTGCCACCTCAACCAGAGAGCGGCGGGTGATGGAGGGCAGGATGGAGCCGGACTTGGGCACAACCACCTTGCCATCCTTGGTCACGAAGATGACATTGGCACCGCCGGTTTCCTCAATCTTGCTTCTGGTGGCGGCATCCACATAGATGTTTTCATCGTAGCCCTTTTCGTGGGCATCGACGATGTTGTACAGGCTCATGGCGTAGTTTAAGCCCGCCTTGATGTGCCCTGTGCCCTTGGGGGCGGCGCGGTCAAGGTCGGAGATTCGCAGGTTCAAGGGGCGGATGCCACCCTTGAAGTAAGGCCCCACGGGGGAGGCGAAGATGCGAAGCTCAAATTCCTTGGCGGGCTTCACGCCCAGCACACTGTCATAGCCGAACATCACCGGGCGCAGATAGAGGCTTGCACCGCTGCCGTAGGGGGGCACCCATGCGGCGTTGGCGCGGACGACCTGCTCCACGGCATCCAGGAACCTGTCCACGGGGAACACGGGCATTTTCATCCGCGCGCAGGAGTCGGCCAGACGCCGGGCGTTCAGGTCGGGGCGGAAGATGACGATTTTTCCCTCGGGGGTGGTGTAGGCTTTCAGACCCTCAAATACGGTCTGGGAGTAGTGCAGCACACAGGCGCATTCGCTCATGGTGATGTTGGGGTCGGTAGAAAGGCGGCCTTCATCCCATGCACCATTCTTGTAGGTGGCGACGAAGCGGTAGTCCGTTGGACGATAGCTGAAATCCAGGGAAGCCCAGTCAATGTTTTTCTTTTCCATAATGAAAGCACCTCACCTTAATATAAAGTCAATGGGATTCGGAGCTTCCGTGCCCCGAAAAAAGAAAATGCGCCCGGAAATTTCTTTCCGGACGCCCTTGTCCATGACGGGAGTATAGCACTGCCACCCTAAAATGTCAAGATACCTTTGCCATGGTTAATTCTCGTACTGCTCACACAGGCGCTCGGCAAGTGCTCTGAGCTGCGTGAGCACACTCTCGGGGCCTACGACCTTCAGCCCATCACTTAGGGATGCAATCCAGCCTAAGAACTGGGGGCTCACCGCCGCTTCAATGTGGGCGCGGAACCGCCCACCCTCCAGCGGGATGATGGGGATTTCCTTGCCGAAGCGGTCAATGAGGATACCCACCATGCGCTCCTCGCCCTCCACCGTCACCCGGGCGGGTTCACCGCCGTACATGCCGAAGAGCCTGCGCGTATACACCGTGGGGTCGAAGTTTGCCAGCTCCTCCTGTCCCTGACGGGGCGCATCCAGAAGCTTAATGGATTTCATCTTGTCCACCCGGTAGTGGCGGAGCTTGCCGGACTCGGGGTCAAAGGCAATCAGATAGTAGTTTTCATCATCCCACCGCAGATGCCAGGGGCTCACCGTGTGGCAGCCCTCCCCGCGGCGGTATTCCTCCTGCTTGTGCACATTCCAGTGGAAGTAGCGGAACTGAATCTGTCGGTTTTCCGCAATGGCGGTGTGCAGCTTGTCCACATTATAATAGATGGATTCGTTCATGGTCTTGATGCGCCCTGCAATCAGTACCTGCCGCTGGAGCGCCTTGGCATCGTGGATGCTCACAAGGCCTTCCAGTTTTTTGATGAGACTTCTGGACTTGCGCTCGGTGATGAAGCGCGATGACTGCACCGAGTCCACCAGAAGCTTCAATTCCGCCAGCTCGAAGTCTCGGGAGGCAAGGCTATAGGCCGTGGCACGGCCTGCGCGCTGTGCCACAATGTCATAGCCGAAGTGTCGTAGCTCTTCAAAATCTTGATACAGGGTTTTGCGGTCGGCATCAATTCCGGCATTTTGCAGTCTCGCGATAATCTCCGGCATGGTCAGTCCGTGATTTTCGTCAGTCTCCTCGCTGAAAATCTTCGCAAGCATTAAAAGTTTGCTTTTCTGATTGTTCCCTTTTGCCATGACAATCCCTCCGTTTGCCCTGAGTATACCATAAGACACTCCAAAAAACAACGAAGAACCCAAACAAAGCGCGAAAAATGAGACGGCAGAGGGGAGAAAAAGAAAAATTGTATATTTTGACAGAAAAAAGACGGAAATTATACGCAGGAAATCTTTCTTTTTTGGCTGACACCCGATGGTGAATGTACGAAAACCCCGTGATTTGGCAGTTTGAATATTGCAAAATTGCATTTTTGAAAGAGATAGTCTTCGAAAATCACTTTATCATGGTAAAATATTGAATTACTTCCACCAAAACAGAACTTGACAGGATGACCGCTTTTAGTCAAAATATACAAGTGCCGTAACACTGCAAATGCAACAAAAACCCACAAAGACTGCATAATAATGTTGGGGCTTTTATCCACTTGTTTTTTGTATAAAAAGTCGATATAATGTATTACATTCTATCCTTATACCCATTTTGGGTAAAAAGGTACATCGAAAGGGAGAACACCGGATGAACGCAAGAACTATGCTCTATATCCTCAAGCGCATTGCGCTGGCATTGCTGACCGTCTGGGTGGTTATCACCGTGACCTTCTTTGTCATGCGTGCCGTCCCCGGCGGCCCCTTCATGAGCGAGAAAGCTGTTTCCGAAGCTGCTCAGAAGGCACTGGAAGCCAAGTACGGTCTGGATAAGCCACTGATGACCCAGTATTGGACCTATCTGCGCGATGTTGTTACGAAATTCGACTTCGGCCCCTCTATTAAGCTCCGCGGCCGTATGGTTATCGATGTGATTATGGACGGTATGAAGACCTCTGTAAAACTGGGTCTCATTGCCGCGTTCATTGCACTGGGCACCGGCATTGTGCTGGGCTCTGTGGCTGCTCTGCAGCGCAATAAGCTGGTGGACAAGATTATCATGGTCATTACCACCGCATTCGTGTCCATGCCGTCCTTCATTATGGGCACGCTTCTGCTGCTCCTATTCGCAGTGAAATTCCATGTATTTCCCGCCAATGGTGAGACTGCCAAGGGTCTGGTGCTGCCCATCATCACCCTGAGCCTGTACCCCATGGCCTACATCACCCGTCTTACCCGCTCCTCCATGCTGGATGTCTTGGGTCAGGACTATATCCGCACCGCCAAGGCCAAGGGCGTTGCACCTGCCAAGATTATCTTCGGCCACGCACTGAAGAATTCGCTGATTCCCGTCATCACCTACTTTGGCCCCATGCTTGCCTACATCGTCACCGGTTCTCTGGTGGTTGAGCAGATTTTTGCCGTGCCCGGCATCGGCAGAGCCTTCGTCAGCTCCATCACCGGCCGTGACTATCCCATGATTATGGGCACCACCATTGTGCTGGCAGTGCTCATTGTGGTTATGAATCTGGTGTCCGACATTATGTATAAGATTGTCGACCCCAGAATTACTCTGGAATAAGGAGGAATGAAAAATGGATAAGAAAAAATTCCCCTTTACCATGCATGTGAATGTGGAGGACTTCCTGCCGGCAAGCGATGAAGAAAAGGAGTACATGGTGCAGATGCGCCCCTCCACCACTTTCTTCAAGGACGGCATGAAGCGCCTGCTTCGCAATAAGATTGCGACCGCCAGTATGATTATCGTCATCCTGATTACACTGGCAGCCCTGATTATCCCCGCCTTCTGGCCCTACAGCTACGATAATATGCTGGGCATCACCCCCGGTAAGCCCACCGACCCCAGCTACAACAATCTGGCTCCCTTCCAGTACGGCAAAACCGAGCTGAAGCGTATCGAGGCAGGAGAGAAGATTTTCCCCCATGTCTTCGGCACGGACTCCGCAGGCCGTGACTACTTCATCCGTGTGGTCTACGGTACCCGCATTTCTCTGGCCGTCGGCTTCTTTGCTTCCCTGATTGTTCTTGTTATCGGCATGACGGTTGGCTCCATTGCGGGTTACATGGGCGGCAAGGTTGACCTTATCATCATGCGTATCGTGGATATCATCTATTCTTTACCCGATATGCTGATGGTCATTCTGCTGGCCTCCGTTATGAAGGTCACCTTAGGACCCGCCATCGAGGGCACTGTCCTTGAAAAATTGGGCTCTAACATCATTTCGCTTTTCATCGTGTTTGCCCTGCTGTACTGGGTGAGCATGTCCCGCCTGATTCGCGGCCAGATTCTTTCCTTGCGTGAGCAGGAGTATGTTCTGGCAGCCCAGTCCACCGGCGCAGGTGCCGGCTGGATTATCCGCAAGCACCTGCTTCCCAACTGCATCAGCGTGGTCATCATCTCCACCGCTTTGCAGATTCCCAGCGCCATTTTTACCGAGAGCTACCTGTCCTTCCTGGGCTTAGGTGTCAACGCACCCATGCCCTCTCTGGGAAGCCTTGCCTCCGATGCTCTGAACGGTGTCAATTCCTACCCCTACCGTCTGGTCATTCCCGCCATCGTCATTTCTCTGATTGTGCTGTCCCTGAACCTCTTCGGCGACGGTCTGCGGGATGCCTTCGACCCCAAGCTGAAGAACTAAGGAAAGGAGAGAAGAAATATGCCTTTGCTTGAAGTAAATGACCTGCATACCTCCTTCTTCACTCCTGCCGGTGAAGTCAAGGCCGTCAACGGTGTGTCCTTTAACCTGGACCACGGCAAGGTTCTGGGCATCGTGGGTGAGTCCGGTTCCGGTAAGTCCGTCACTGCCTATTCCATCATGCAGATTCTGGAGAAGACCGGTAAAATCGTCTCCGGCTCCGTGAAGCTGGATGGCCAGGAGCTGGTCGGCTGCACCGAAGCCGAGATGAAAAAGGTTCGCGGCAACAAGATTTCCATTATCTTTCAGGATCCCATGACCTCCCTGAACCCCACCTACACCATCGGCCATCAGCTGATGGAGGCAATCTTACTGCACACCGACCGCAATAAGGAGCAGGCCAGAGAGCGTGCCATGGAGATGATTTCTCTTGTCGGCATCAATGAGCCTGCCAAGCGTATGAAGCAGTACCCCTTTGAGCTGTCCGGCGGTATGCGCCAGAGAATTATGATTGCCATGGCGCTGGCTTGTGAACCCGACATCCTGATTGCCGATGAACCCACCACCGCTCTGGATGTTACCATTCAGGCGCAGATTCTGGAGCTGATGCAGGATTTGCAGAAAAAGCTGGGTATGGCCATCATTATGATTACCCACGATTTGGGTGTTGTCGCCCAGATGTGTGATGAGGTCATCGTCATGTACGCCGGTTCCATCTGTGAGCAGGGTACTGCCGATGAAATCTTCTACAACCCTCGTCACGAGTACACCAAGGGTCTGATGCGCTCCATTCCCACGCTGTCCAACGATGGTGAGAAGCTGCAGCCCATCACCGGCACCCCCATCGACCTGCTGAATATGCCCAAGGGCTGCCCCTTTGCTCCCCGCTGTGATGCGGCTATGAAAATCTGCATCCACAGCCGCTGCGAGCGTATGCAGATTAACGACGACCATCAGGCAGCCTGCTGGATGAATGTGAAAGAGATTATGGAAAAGGAGGGCACTGACAATGGCTGATAAGAAGCCTCTGGTTGAGGTCAAGCACCTGAAAGAGTACTTTGATATCAACACCGGTATGTTCTCCTCCAAGCCCTTGAAGGCTGTGGATGATGTTTCCTTCTTTGTAAATCGCGGAGAGACTTTGGGTCTCGTGGGTGAGTCCGGCTGCGGCAAGACCACCGTGGGCAGAACCCTCCTGCACCTGTATAAGCCCACTGCCGGTGAAATCTGGTTCGATGGCAAGCAGATTGTGACCAAGGCCGATATTGCCGAGTACCGCAAGCGCACCGCCATGGTGTTCCAGGATCCCTATTCGTCTCTGAACCCCCGTATGACCGTCTCCGATATCATCGGTGAGCCTCTGGATGTGCATCATATGTATGCGAACAAGGCGGAGCGTCAGGAGCACATTCTGGATTTGATGCGCCGGGTGGGTCTGAACTCCGAGCATGCAAACCGCTATGCCCACGAGTTCTCCGGCGGCCAGCGCCAGAGAATCGGCATTGCCCGTTCTTTGGCCATGAAGCCCGACTTCATCGTCTGTGACGAGCCTGTTTCCGCTCTGGATGTGTCCATTCAGGCACAGGTTATCAATATGTTCGACGAGCTTCAGGAGCAGATGGGTCTGACCTACCTGTTTATTGCCCATGATTTGCTGGTCGTGCGTCACATTTCCGACAGAATCGCCGTCATGTACCTGGGCAAGATGGTGGAGCTGGCGGATGCCGATGAAATCTACTCTCACCCCCTGCACCCCTATTCCCGCAGCCTTATGTCCGCAGTGCCCCTGCCCGACCCCAAGGCAGCCCGGGAAAACAAGCGTATCGTGCTAAGCGGCGATATCCCCAGCCCCCTGAATGCACCCAGCGGCTGCCCCTTCCGCACCCGCTGCCCCCATGCCACGGAGGAATGTGCTGTGAGCATGCCCGAATTCAAGGAGGTTCAGGCAGGACATTTTGTTGCATGTCACCATGTTGACAAAATCTGAAAAACCTGTTAGAATACTTTAGTTTTCTGCGCCCCCGCAATCGCGGGGGCTTTTAGGAAAAAATAGTTTTGAAAGGAAAATGAAAAATGAAGAAGATCATTGCTCTGCTGCTGGCTGTGGCTATGGTTCTGGGCATGGCCGCCTGCGGCTCCAAGTCCGAGACCCCCGCTGCATCCACCCCCACCGAGACCAAGCAGTCCATCTCCGTCTCCATCGCTTCCGAGCCCGATGTTCTGGATCCCGCTCTGAACTCCGCTGTTGACGGCGCTACTCTGGACTCCCACCTGTTTGCCGGTCTGGCTAAGTGGGATACCGATGCCAATGGCAATCTGGTTATCACCGCTGACTGCGCCGAGGAGCTGGTCGAGGGTGTTGTCAATGCTGACGGCACCGTCACCTACACCTACACCCTGAAGGATGGCATGAAGTGGTCCGACGGTCAGGATCTGACCGCTGCCGACTTCGCTTTCGCTTGGAAGCGCGCTGCTTCCGAGGAGCTGGGTGCTGACTACGGCTACATGCTCGAGTGCATCGCCGGCTACCCCAACGATCTGGCTGTCGAGGCTGTGGATGCCAAGACCCTGACCGTTACTCTGGCCAACTACATCGCCTACTGGGATGAGCTGCTGGCATTCCCCTCCTACTTCCCCGTCCGTGAGGATGTGGTTGCAAACGAGGCATGGTGCACCGATGCAGCTACCTTCGTTTCCAACGGTGCTTACAAGATGACCGCTTGGGAGCACAACTCCTGCATCACTCTGACCAAGAATGAGAACTTCCATGATGCTGCCAATGTCACCATGGACGAGATTAAGTTCTACCTGTCCGATGATGCCAACAACATGGTCACCAACTTCAAGAACGGCTCCTGGCTGCTCATTGATGATGTGCCCACCAACGAAATGGCTACTCTGAAGGCCAACTACCCCACCGAGTACTTCGTTGCCGGTCAGATTGGTACCTACTATGTCTGCTTCAATGTCAATCAGGATTTGGGTCTTGCCGGTCTGTCCGGTGCTGAGCTGGAGAAGGCTCAGGCTGAAGTCCGTAAGGCTATCGCCCTGCTGTTCGACCGTAACTACATTGTCGAGTACATTGCACAGGGCGGTCAGGTTCCCGCTTCCACCTTCGTGCCCATGGGCATGACTGATGTGGACGGCAACGAGTTCTACAAGAACGCCGGTCACAATGACTTCGTTGGCTACTACGATGTTTCCGAGGAAGCATACGAGGCTAACTTCACTGCTGCTGTTGAGACTCTGAAGAAGTACTACAACTACGACGAGGCTACCGGCAAGTTCACCAACTTCCCCACCATGACCTACCTGTACAACACCAACGAGGGTCACAAGGCCATCGGTGAGAACCTGTGCGCAACTCTGGCAGGCATCGGCATCACCATGAACATGGACAACCAGGAGTGGAACACCTTCCTGAACACCCGTAAGCAGGGCGGCTACAGCGTTGCTCGTAACGGCTGGCTGGCTGACTTCAACGATCCCATCACCTTCCTGGATATGTGGACCACCGCTTCCGGCAACAACGATGTCCAGTTCGGCAAGGGCGCTCACAAGGATGTTGCTGCTTACTCCATCGACCTGACCGAGTTCGGCTACGACCTGAAGGTTGAGAACGGCACTTGGGCCGAGACCTTTGATGCTCTGATTGCCATCATCAAGGGCTGCACCGACACCGAGACCCGTTTCGCTCTGATGCATGTTGCTGAGGACTTCCTGATGGATACCGGCTGCCTGATTCCCCTGTACTTCTACACCGATATCTACATGCTGGATGACTCCGTGGAAGGCTTCTTCGCAAACCCCCTGGGCTACAAGTACTTCTACAAGTGCACCATCAAGTAAGATAATTCTTACCGCATAACCGACACCCCATCCGATTTCGGATGGGGTGTTTTTGCATGCTGATGATGTGT
>JAZRVX010000172.1:0-22191 GCA_045599455.1 Faecousia sp.
AAATGGAGCTTCAGCCCGGGGATGATGTGGCCGTTCCCTTTTCCTACCGAACTCAAAACGGTGTGAATAACTCTGCCGTCTGTTATCTCACTTATACCAACGAGGAAACCCACCGCATTATTCGTCAGAACCTGCACCGCAGCCCCATCTATGACGGCACCATTTCCGGTGTGGGTCCCCGCTACTGTCCCAGCATCGAGACGAAGATTGTCCGCTTTGCGGAAAAGCCCCGCCATCAGCTCTTTGTGGAGCCCTGCGGCCTGAATACCGAGGAGATGTACATTCAGGGTTTTTCCTCCAGTCTTCCCGAGGATGTACAGCTTGCCATGCTTCGCACCATCCCGGGTCTTGAGAATGCCGAGATGATGCGCCCTGCCTACGCTATCGAGTATGAGTGCATCGACCCCACGCAGCTGCGCCCCACCTTGGAAATCAAGAAGATTTCGGGGCTTTACGGCGCGGGGCAGTTCAACGGTACCTCCGGCTATGAGGAGGCTGCCGCGCAGGGACTGGTTGCTGGCATCAATGCGGCTCTCAAAATCAAGGGCGAGGAACCCATGATTCTCACCCGCAATACGGGCTACATCGGCACCCTCATTGACGACCTTGTGACCAAGGGCACCGAGGAACCTTACCGTATTATGACCAGCCGAAGTGAATACCGCCTCCTGCACCGTCAGGATAATGCGGACTGGCGCCTGAGTGCTATCGGAAATCGAGTGGGGCTTGTGAGCGACGAGCGTTTAGCCGAGGTGCAGGCCAAGTACGATGCCGTCCGTCGGGAGATTGCCCGGTTGGAGGGCTCCGGCGTTCCCGGAAGCGAGGCGCTGAATGCCATGCTGGCCTCCCGGGATACTGCTCCCGTTGCCAACTCTGCCCGATTGGCGGACTTGCTTCGCCGTCCGCAGGTGGTGTATTCCGACCTTGCCCCCTTCGACGCTGAACGCCCGAGTTTAAGCCCGGACATCACCGAAGAGGTGGAGATTCAGATTAAGTACGCCGGATATCTTGCCCGTCAGGAAAAGCAGGTGGAGGAATTTAAGCGCGAGGAGTCAAGGTTATTGCCACAGGATGTGGACTATCAGAGTATTGCCGGTCTTCGTCTGGAGGCACGGCAGAAGCTTTCGGAAATCCGCCCGGTCTCCATCGGTCAGGCGGGGCGTATCTCCGGCATCAGCCCGGCGGATATCGCGGTGCTGCTCATATATCTGGAGCAGAGGAAATAGTCCGGTTTCCCTTGTAGGGGGCTTGCGCAAACTTGATTAGATGGTCATTGCGAGGTCACGGCACTTGTGCGGTGACCGTGGCAATCCGTTTCCTACGGCAGGATTGTCGATATTTTTGCTTCGCAAAATCGATATTCCGCTTTCAGCGGGAAGTATGAATCTCAATAGTATTTTGCACATGAAAAGTGCAGGTGCATAGGATAATCGGAGGCGATTTTTTGTCCATTGTCAGAACCGATGTTCCTATGACTCCCGCACTGTGCGAGAGAACCATTGCAGAGCTTACCGAGATCTATCCCTTTGCCCGCTCCGAGGTGCTCATCACCACGGCTTATAACCGCCCGGTGCGCAGTCTTACCGTGGGCAGGGGAGGACGGCGGGTGCTCTTCACCGCTGCCCACCACGCCAACGAGTGGATTACGGCTACTTTACTTCTCAAATTTGCAGAGGATTTGTGCGAGGCCATTGCTTTCGGGGGCGACCTCTACGGCATTCCGGGGCGGCTCTTTGACCGCAATGTGACGATTGTTATGGTGCCCATGGTAGATCCGGACGGCGTGGCTCTGGTCACCGGGGAACTGACGGATGATGCGCCGGGGTATGACCGCGCCCGGGCAATTTCCGGGGATTTCCCGACGATTCCATTCCCGCAAGGGTGGAAAGCCAATCTTCTGGGTGTGGATTTGAATTTGCAGTACCCCGCCGGGTGGCTCACCGCCCGTTCCATTAAGTTTTCCCAGGGCTATAACCGTCCTGCCCCCCGGGATTTTGTGGGTACCGCGCCCCTGACTCAGCGGGAGTGCATCGCTCTTGTGCATCTTACGAAAGATATTTCCCCTGCTCTGGTGCTGGCTTTCCACACCCAGGGCAGGGTCATTTACTGGCAGTTTCGGGGTATTGAGGTGGCGGGTGCCGAAACGCTGGCTGCGGAATTTGCCCGCCTTTCGGGCTACAGCGTAGAGGAAACCCCGGAAAGCTCCTCCTACGCCGGGTTCAAGGACTGGTTCATCCAGCGCTATAAGCGCCCGGGCTTCACCATCGAGGTGGGGCAGGGGACGAACCCGCTGCCGCTTTCCCAGTTCGATGAAATTTATCGGGATAACTTAGGCATCCTGACCACCGCCGCGTTGGGGCTGCCCGAGAGCTAAATTGTCACAGGATACAAAGGAGAACGCCATGGTCGTGTTTTTTGATATTGACGGTACAGTGATTGACGAAAAAACCCAGTGCATTCCGTCAAGCACCGTCCGTGCCATTGAGCGGCTGCGTGCAAACGGTCACATTGCCGCCGTCAATACGGGTCGGCCTTACGGCCATATTGACCCGAGAATTCACGCTATGGCGTTCAATGCCTATGTGTGTGCCTGCGGCATGGAGGTGCGCCTTCACGGAAATCGCATCCATTTTGCTTACCCCACCAAGGCACAGCGGGATTTTGCACGCTCCGCCGTGGAACAATATCGGATGCAGCCCATCTACGAGGACTCCGACCGAACGGTGATTATGGACAGCCGCAGGGATAACCACCCCTATATTCAGAAGGAAATCGTCTGCATGAAGCGCAAGGGCTGCAATGTGCTGGACGGCGCGCATCTTTCGGACTTTTCCTTTCAGAAGTTTGTGACCTTCGATGGGGCGAATTGCCGAAGGGATGCTTTCATCACCGAGATTCAAAAGGAATTTGATGTGATAGTCCGGGAAGATACTTTGCTTGAAATGGTCATGCACGGCGCGTCCAAAGCCTCCGGTATGCAGTGTCTTCTGGATGCGCTGGGCACTTCCCGGGAGGAGACGCTTGCCATCGGCGACAGCAACAATGACCTTCCCATGTTCCGCTTTGCCCGCCATACTGCCTGCATGGGCGGCGGCTGCGAGGAATTAAAGTCCGTTGCGGAGTTTGTCACCGCCCCTGTCATGGAGGGCGGCCTTGAAAAAGCGCTGGAGCACTTTGGCCTGATTGGATAACGAAAGGAATCTTTAGTAGTCAGTTGCCAGTTATCAGTTATCAGTAAGCAAAATGGGAAGATTACACTTTTCAACCGGCATTGGTATTGATTTCTGAATAAAAGGAGAAAATCTGAAAGTTTACTCTAAAACTGACAACTGAAAACTGACTACTGACAACTGCGAGCGAAGCGAGCTAAAGCTTCCTTTATCCTACTCACGCGCGGTTCACACAAACAAAAATCGCAGAGGAAAAACCTCTGCGATTTTTTTATACTTCCTTATACATTGCGGCGGCATCGTCTTTCTTGACGGTTTCCGCTACCTGCAAAACCTCCACGGCGATGGTTCGTGTGCCCATGGCAAGCTCTATTCGGTCACCGACCTTCACATCGTAGCTGGCTTTCACCACACGCCCATTCACACTGATGCGCCCATTGTCACAGGCCTCGTTGGCCACCGTGCGGCGCTTAATCAGGCGGGAGACCTTCAGGTATTTATCCAGCCGCATCTTACTTGGAAACAGCGTCCTTCAGAGCCTTGCTGGCCTTGAAAGCGGGAACCTTGGTAGCGGGAATCTCGATAGCTTCCTTGGTGTGGGGGTTGCGGCCCACGCGAGCTTCGCGGGACTTCACCTCAAAAATGCCGAAGCCGGACAGGGAAACCTTGTCGCCCTTGGTCATGGCAGCAACAATGGTGTCCAGAGTGGCGTTCACAATGCGCTCGGTCTCCTTCTTGGTCAGACCGCAGTTCTCAGCGACAGCAGCAATCAATTCAGTCTTATTCATAATTTTCTTTCCTCATTTCTAAAAAATTGGTCGGTAAATAGATTAACATAACTGCATTCAAAAAGCAAGGGATAATTTCAAAAAATCCAGTGTTTTCAACAGGAAATCCTGCCCAAATTACAGGCGCAAAAGTCTTGCAATTTTGGCACCCTTGGGAAGCAGCAGGCAGTCCTCCCGGGTGATAATCTTGAGGATGCTCACACACAGCATATATATAATTACGGCCACACCGATGGGAATCAGGCAGCGCAGAAGTCTGCTTGTGATGCCGAGATACTTCAGCCCCCACAGTGCCGCCCAAGTGAATACGCCCATGATGGCGCTTCCCAGCAACGAGCGCCAGAGGTTTTTGAGGATGGCGGGGGGATTCTTCACCAGACGGCGGATGGAGCCGATATTCAGGATGGAAATGGAACTGTAGCACACCACAAGACCGATGGGCGCACCCAGAATGTTAATCTGGGGATTGGCGGTGAGAACATACACTGCAATCAGATTCAAAAATCCGCCGATGAACATATTGGCAACCGGGCGGTTGATGTGTCCGTGTGCCTGCATGATGGCGGTGGTAAAGGTGGACATGGCGTTGAATACCACCACCACGCCGAGCACGGCCATACTCCTGGTGGCAAGGGTCAGCTTCTCACCGGTGTAGCCGCCCAGCAGTGCCGTGATGGGCTCTGCCAGTACAATCAGACCCACAGCGCAGGGCATGCTGAGAAGACCGGCAACCCGGGCACCGGCCTCGGCGGTCTTCTTGGCTTCGTCCTCTTTTTCCAGTGTCAGGCAGGCAGTGATGGCGGGGATGATGGAGATGGTGATGGGGGAAATCAGGGAGCAGGGCAGGGCGAAGATGGTCTGGGTCATGCCGTAGATGCCCCGGGTGATATCGGCTTCGCGCTGGGTCATGCCCAGTGCCAGCAGCTGTCCCATGTAGATTTTTGTTTCCAGTACGGTGAGCACCTGCAGTCCGGCACTTCCCACAGTGATGGGGATGGCAATGACCATGAGTCCTTTGGCGGTCTCCCAGTAGCTCAGGGGTACATCCTCGGTGACGGGCAGGGTATTGCTGAACTTACGGAAGTATGCCCACAGGTAGACGGAAGATACCATGCAGCTCACCGTCACGCCGAGAATGGCGCCTCCGGCGGCCAGCGGGATGGAGTTTGTCTTGCGGATGACATACATTGCCGCGGCGATACCCACCACCAGCTTTACGATGGCCTCAATGACCTGACTGATTGAGGTGGGAATCATGTTGCTCTGGCCTTGGAAGAAGCCGCGGTAAGTGGACATGATGCAGATTAACAGCACACATGGGCCGAGTAAACCGATGGCTGCCCATGCATCCGGCTGGTTCTGGAATGCGGCAAGCTGACGGCAGAAGACCGTCATCAACAGACTTCCCACAATGCCGAGACCTAAGAAGATACCCCGGGCGGTGGCGTAGATGCGCCGCACCTGATTGTAGTCCCGCAGGGAGCAGGCGTTGGAGATTTTGCGGCTCATGGCCACGGGCAAACCTGCGGTGGAGACCAAAAGCAGTACATTATAGATTTCATAGGCGGTGTTGAAATAGCCGAAGCCTTCTTCACCGATGATATAGTTCATGGGGATTTTATACAGCAGTCCCAGACCCTTCACCGCGATTGTGGCCACGGTCAGCAGCACCGTGCCGTGCAGGAAATTCTGTTTTTTCTGCCCTTCGGACAATCTCTTCACCTCCTTTTTTAATGCGTGTCGGGTGCGAATATAATCGTTACCCGATTATTTTTGCTCGGTATCTTTACAAATCCGAAATCTCGGATGAAAACGCCCGATGCTTGATGCTTGATGCCTTATTCCTCACTGAACAGCTTCGGAATGGCGTAGCTCGTCAGCTCTTCAACAACCTTGGTGAGGTCGATGGTGGGGAACTTGCCGTTTTGATAGAGCACCTTGCCTTTTACCATGGTCATGGCCACATCGCCGCCCTTAGCGCTGTAGACCAGAGCGTTTAATACATTGTGGCAGGGCATCAGATGGGGCGCGGTGAAGTCCAGCAGGACAATGTCTGCATCCTTGCCCTCTTCCAGCGTGCCGCATTCGTTGCTTCGACCCTGCGCCTGTGCGCCGCACACCGTTGCCATCATCAGGGCGGCGGAGGCGGGCAGTGCATCGGCCTTGCCCTCGGCGGCTCTCACACTCATGGCAGCGCCGCGCATGACCTCAAACATATCGAGGTTTCCGCTTTCAATGGCACCGTCGGTGCCCAGTGCCACATTGATGTGGGACTGCACGCAGCTCAAGATTCGCGCGCATCCGCGGCCGTTCTTGGCATCGCTCAGGGGCAGCGCCACCACGCTTGCCTTCTTTTTGCCCAGCAGTTTCATTTCATCCTCAGTTAGCTCGCCGCAGCCTGCGGCGGTGGCGGGGACGGCAAAGAGCCGATGGCAGGAGAGAAGCTCAGAGGGTAACATGCCCGTGCGGTCAAGGCAGCCCTCCACTTCGCCCTTGCTTTCGCTCAGGTGCAGCTGCATTCCGAGACCTTGCTCGGCGGCGTAACCCGCCAGACCCTCCCAAAGCCTGTAGTTGGAAGTATACTCGCTGTAAAGCCCCGCGTCAATCTTTATTCTTCCGCCCTCGGCACCATGCCATTTTTCCTTGACACGCACAAGCTCCCTGCACTGTTCATCGGTCTCAAAGTCAAAGTCCTCATTGGGGTCGATAAAGCGGTAGGCGGACAGCGCCAGATTGGCCTTGATACCTGCCTCGCTCACAGCTTCGGCGGTAGCATCGGGGTAGTAGTACAGGTCGCTGACGGAGGTCACGCCGAAGCGAAGACACTCGGCAATGCCCAGCAGCGCCGCGGCCTTGGCGCTGCGGGAGTCCATCTTAGCCTCCTTCTGCAGAAGTGCTTCCAGTGCTTCGCGGTTTCCCAAATCGTCGGTGTAGCTGCGCAGCACGGTGGTTGCCAGATGGGTGTGGCAGTTGATAAGACCGGGGATGGCCACCATGCCCGTGCCGTCGATAATGGTGGCGGGGGCTTCCTCGGGATATTTTTTGGAGATGGAGACAATCTTGCCGTCCGTGATGCCGATGTTGGCACCGAACAGCACCTCCATGCGGTTATTCATGGTGACGACTGTCGCATTGGAAATCAGAGTATCCATATTATTTCCTTTCGGTGATGCTTACAGCAGGGTAAACAGTTTTTTTTTCGTATGCAGGACTTTTTCAATCTGCTCTATGTACTGCTCGGGGAATTTGGGGTTGTGGAACCGTTCCAGATGCCCATCGGGCAGATTCACTTTGTTCATTCCGCCGCCGCCCAGCGACAGGATGCTGTGCACCTCTTCCATCATGTAGATGTTGTAAAGGCAGTCCTTGCCGTCTTTGCTCCATCCCACATTTTCAAATGAGCCGCTCATGTACTTCTGGCGGTACAGGTAGTAGGGCTTATAGCCGATTCCTCTCAGGCGGGTGTTGGCGTATTCCACCATCCGTGCAACCTCGGCATCGCTCGGCAGGCTCTCCCGCTTTTCAAAGAGGTCAGCGCCCTTTTTCAGTGCCAGCGTGTGCACGGTGATGTTGTCGGGGTTCAGGGCAATGACTTTCTCAAGACTGTCACAGAAGCCCGGGTAATCGTCCTCGGGCAGTCCCGCAATCAAATCCATGTTGATGGCATCGAAGCCCGCGGCCTTTGCCTCGTGGAATGCTTTCACCACGGCATCGGCATCGTGGGGTCTTCCGCAGGCGTGCAGGACATGGTTTTGCATACTCTGGGGGTTGATGCTCATGCGGCTTGCCCCCATCTTTGCGATGACGGCCAGCTTTTCGGCGTTCAGGGTGTCGGGTCGTCCGCCCTCCACCGTATATTCTACGCAGTCGGTCAGGTCAATATTTTCCGCAATGGCGCCCATGAGGCGCTCCAGCTGCTGCGCCGTGGGGGTGGTTGGGGTGCCGCCGCCGATGTAGAGGGTGCGCACACGGTGGGAGGACGCTTTCAGGAGCTTGCCTGTTTCTGCAATTTCCGCAATCAGGGCATCTAAGTAGGGGGTCATAAGCTCCGTCTTCTTGCCCACGGTGCGGCTGACGAAGCTGCAATAGGTACATCGGCTGGGGCAAAAGGGGATGCCCACATACAGGGAAACATCCCCCGGGGACAGCAGGCTACGGGCTTTTATGGTGGATTCACTGCAATCAAGCGCCAGTTCCCGCCGCGGGGGCGTGACGAAGTATACATTTTTGAGGAGCTTGTCCGCATCCCTTCGGCTCCCGCCGGAGAGCATTTCCCGGGTGGAGAGCTTGGTAGGGCGGACCCCTGCCAGTGCGCCCCATGCGGGCACTTTGGGAAGGAACGGAAGTGCCGCTAAGTACAGGCTCTGCTGCAAAATCCGGCGCCTTAAACGCACGGATTCATCGCATGCTTTCAGCCGACGGCAGGCGCGGTGGCGTTTGCCGTCCATCGTGACCTCGGTCACAGCGCTGATATAGGTTTTGCCTCGGGTCAGCTTGGAGACAACAACTCCCTCGCTTCCCTCGGGAAACAGGCTCAGCATCAGCTGCTCCACGGCATATTGGTCTTCATGACCGATAATTTCTAAATTCATTTCGTAATCCTTGCCTGTAGGGGCGGCTATCATCCGCCAGGCAGTATAGACTGTAAATCGGAATGCACCAATGCGAAACGGTTCGGTTCAATGGGAGCATACGGAAAACTGTGGACAATATGCGGGCGGCTCCCAGCCGCCCCTACATGAAACGCAAAATAATCACTTCATATACGGATTATTGGCCTTTTCGGCAGATAATGAAGTTGCTCTGCCGTGACCGGGGAATACCCGGTACTCCTTGCCGAGACCTGCCAGCCGCCACAGCGAGCGGGTCATGGCAACTTCGTCGCCACCGGGCAGGTCGGTTCTGCCGCAGGTGCCGGAAAACAGCGTGTCGCCGGAGAACATGGCATCTTCCACCAGCAGGCATACGGAGCCCTCTGTGTGGCCGGGGGTGTTCATCACATCGATGTTCAGCCCCGGGAAGTGGAGATGGTCACCTTCGCCATAGGTATCGGTGTAGTAGAGCTTGCCGCCGGTCAGGGGGTCGGGCAGGCTCAGCTCCTTTTCGTGGATGTAGACCTTGCAGTCGGTGTCGGCAGCCAGCTCCTTCACAGCGCCCACATGGTCAAAGTGGCCGTGGGTTAGCAGGATGGCATCGAGGGTCAGCCCACTTTTTTGGATATAGCCCAGAATTCGCTCGGGCTCACAGGCCGGGTCGATGACACAGCAGTGGGTGCAGGCGCGGTCTTGAATAATGTAGCAGTTGGTGTGCAGGTCGCCAAGGCACATGGTCTGAATCAAAAGCATAGTCGTTACCTCCTGGGGCTGTTCATAAGCTGGTCGGTGTCCAGTATCAGGGTGATGGGGCCGTCGTTGACGGATTCTACCTTCATGTCCGCGCCGAAGCGCCCGTGCCGGGGTTTGTAGCCCAGATGCTCGCACTCGGCAAGGAACTGCTCGTAGAGCTTATTTCCCAATTCGGGATTTGCGGCATCGGTGAAGCTGGGGCGGCGGCCCTTGCGGCAGTTGCCGTAGAGGGTGAACTGGCTCACCACCAGAACCTCTCCGCCTACATCCTCAAGACCTAAGTTCATCTTGCCGTTTTCGTCCTCGAAAACCCTGAGTGCCAGCGCTTTCTCGGCAAGGTATCGGCATTCCTTTTCGGTGTCCTCGGGGCCGACTCCCAGCAGGATGAGAAAACCCTGTCCGATTTGTCCCACGATTTCTTCGTCAATCCGCACCGATGCGGATTTCACTCTGGTTAATACAGCACGCATGATATTTTCTCCTGTTTTCGGCTGATAACTGACGACTGATAACTGACGGCTGATGCCTGCATCAATTCTGTCCTCTTCTGCTGCCTGTCACATCCCGGATGTTCAGGAGCTTATTGCGGATGGCATCCAGCTCCGAGGTGTTGCGCACCTCAAATCGGATGGTAAAGGTGGAGCGCCCATCGGGCAAATCCTTGGCTGACAGTTCCTTGACTCTTACCCGGGAGGTGGTCATAACCGTCGCCACATCCAGCACCAGACCGTCTCTTGTGCGGCAGTCCAGCTCCAGTGTGGTTTCAAAGGGCTGCTCCTCCATATTTGCCCATCTCACCCGCACCCAGCGGGCGGCAGTTTTGGGGTCGTCCCGATTCTGGGCGTTGGGGCAGTCGGCGCGGTGCACGCTGACACCGAAGCCCTTGGTGATGAAACCCACGATGGAGTCACCGGGCACGGGGGTGCAGCACTTGGCGAACTTAATCATGCACGAGTCGATGTCCTCCACGATGACACCGTTGACCGCGTGGCGGTTTAAGCGGATGGCATCGGAGTCCGGGGTCATCTTCAGGGGCACGGCGTTGGGATTCTTCTCCGCAGCCTGAGCCTTGAGGGCTTTGTTGATATCGTCGCGGATGCGCCCCACGGCCTTCACGGCAGTTAAGCCGCCGTAGCCGATGGCGGCGTACATATCGTCCCATGTGTCAAAGGCCAGCTTTTTGAGCAGATGGCTTTCCATATCGGGGTCGGTCAGAATGCTCAGCGGCAGGCTGTCCCGCTTCATCTCGGATTCAAAGGAGGCCTTGCCGTGGACGATGTTTTCCTCCCGCTTCTCCTTCTTGAACCACTGCTTGATTTTGGTTCTGGCCTGATTGCTTTGGCAGATGTTGAGCCAGTCGCGGCTGGGTCCCTTGGCGGTCTTGGAGGTGATGACCTCCACGATATCACCGTTTTTGAGTACGGTGTCGATGTTTGCAATGCGGTTGTTGACCTTGGCACCCACCATGGAGTTGCCCACGCCGGAGTGAATGGCGTACGCAAAGTCGATGGGGGTGGAGCCGGAGGGCAGGGAGACAATGCGCCCCTTGGGGGTGAAGACGAAGACCTCATCGTCAAACATGTCGATTTTCAGGCTTTGCACATATTCTTCGGCATCGGCATCCTGCTGGCTTTCCAGCAGTCTTCTGACCCATTCAAAGTCCTTCTCTTCGCCACTTCCGGTGCCCTGCTTGTATTTCCAGTGGGCGGCAATACCGTATTCGGCGGTCTCGTGCATATCCCATGTACGAATCTGCACCTCAAAGGGAATGCCCTCCCTGCCGATGACGGTGGTGTGCAGACTCTGATACATATTGGGCTTGGGGGTGGAGATGTAGTCCTTGAACCGCCCGGGCACAAGGTTGAACAGGTCATGTACATGACCCAGCACATTGTAGCAGTCGGGGATGGTGTCCACAATCACGCGGAATGCGTAGATGTCGTACAGCTCGTCCATTTCTTTTCCCATGGTCTGCATCTTGCGGTAGATGGAGTACACATGCTTGATGCGCCCGTAGGTCTTGTTGTGGATGCCCATGGCGTTCAGACGCTGGGTAATCTTGGCCTGAATGGACGCCATGAAGGCCTCGTCCTCTTCCTTGTGCGCTTCGAGGTAGGACATGATTTCCCCATATTCCTTGGGGGCAAGGTAGCGCATGGAGATATCCTCCAGCTCCCACTTGACCTTCTGCATACCTAAGCGGTGAGCAAGGGGGGCGTATACATCCATGGTCTCCTGACACTTGATAATCTGCTTGGCAGGGGACTGGTACTGCATGGTGCGCATATTGTGCAGGCGGTCTGCAATCTTGATGAGCACCACGCGGATGTCCTTGCTCATAGCCATGAACATCTTGCGCAGATTTTCCATCTGCGCCTGCTCGGAGGAGGAGAAATTGGCTCTTGTCAGCTTGGTGACACCCTCCACCAGCTCGGCAACGGTGGTGCCGAAGATTTTCTCAATTTCTTCGTGGCTGGCATCGGTGTCCTCAATGCAGTCGTGCAGCAGGGCACCTAAGATGGCATCCATATCCAGACCCATCTCTGTACAGATTTGCGCCACGGCCAGCGGGTGAATGATGTAGGGCGAACCGTCCTTGCGCTTCTGGTGGTTGTGCTTCGCCGTGGCGTATTCCACGGCTTTATTGATTAAATCCATGTCGGCATTGGGCATCCGTTTGCGGATTGCCATGCACATGGCAAGATAATGGCTCTCAAAGGTTTCCATTTTTCTTTCAGCTCTCTTTCCTGCGCCCGGAAAAGTCGGGGCGCTGCGGTGCTCACATTTTCGTTTTCTGCACCAGAATCTGCATGGTTTTGCTTGCACTCAGGTCGGCTTTGGTCGAGCCGGGGGTCAGGGTGATGGTTATGTATTTGTGCTCCTTGTGCTGCTGCATGAGCCCCACATCGGTGAAGATATCCAGACATGTCAGCATCTGCCCCAGACTCAGGGGGCTTCCTGACCAGCGGACAATTTTGCGGCACAGACACATGGGATTTTCTGCGATGGTGTCACCGCCGCAGCCGGATAAGTACCGCCATACCATGGCGAGGGTGCTGCGCGGCGGAAGCAGCGCGGCGGCGGCCTCGGCGCTCAGACGGTCCTCCCGCAGGGCGGTGTAGTCGGCAGTGTCGCAGGAGCAGGGAGCGCTGCAGCTGGGGCGGATGTCCACCACATTGATTTGGACGGTGCGCTCGCCACGGAAGTCGTTAATCTGGGGGTAGAATGCCACATCCACCACATCGCCCTGACTTATGGAGGCGCTTTCCGGGGTGGCGGAGAAATAGATGGCACCGAAGCTCTCCCGCTTGGCGCGCAGCCGCAGGCGCATGTGCTTGCCGTTTCCCACCATGGTGATGCGTTCCACCGTCATGTGCTCCATGACCAGGATGGGCTTGGGACAGCCGCTGCCGCAGGGCTCCAGAATGGACAGACTCTCCACATTGGGCACGGTCATCATCTCGGGGCCTATGATGCAGTCGGCATCCAGCACGGTTCTGGGCATGCCCACCTCAAAATAGGCGCGGGCAAGCTCCGTCACCTCCCGGCGGAAAGCTTCGATATTGCTTCTGGTGATTGTGAAGCCCGCGGCCAATTCGTGGCCGCCGTAGCTTTCAAGCAGGGGAGATAATGTACGCAGGGAGGAGAAGAGATTAAAGCCGCCGTGACTGCGGGAGCTTGCCTTGCCGTGTTCTCCGTCCAGGCAAATCAGGAAAGTGGGACAGGCATATTCCTCTGCAATGCGGCTGGCGACGATGCCCACCACGCCCTGATGCCATGTCTCACCGGCTAAGACGATTGCCTCGGGGGCGTTCCCGGGGAGCATCCCTCTGGCTTCGGCATAGATTTCGGATTCAATTTGCTGGCGCTGGCGGTTTAATTCGCACAGACCCTTGGCACAGTCGGCGGCCACCTGCTCGTCGTCGGTTAGGAATAAGTCGATGGCAAGCTGAATCCTGCCCATGCGCCCGGCGGCATTGATTCTGGGGGCTAAGTTGTAGCCGATGGTGGAGGCGCTGATACTTGCGGGGTCGCAAGCACATTCTCTCATCAGCGCCTGCAAACCCTTACGCTGGGTGTTTTGCAGCATTTTCAGCCCTCGGCTGACGAACACGCGGTTTTCACCCAGCAGCGGGATTACATCGGCAACAGTCCCTAAGCACACCATGTCGGCGTATTGGTTCAGGATTTCCTCCTGGTCTCCGCTGAGGGCGCAGGCCAGCTTGAATGCCACGGCCACACCGGACAGATTGGTGTGGGGATAGCCGCCATCGGGACGATGGGGATCCACCACGGCGACGGCCTCGGGGAGCATCTCCTTGCACTCGTGGTGGTCGGTGATGACAAGGTCGATGCCCAGCTCCTTACATCTGTGTGCCTCCGTGATGGCGGTAATGCCGCAGTCCACGGTGATGATGAGCTTCACGCCCTCATCGTACAGCTGACGAATGGCCATCATGTTCAGACCATAGCCTTCTTCCAGTCTGCCGGGGATGTAGCTGATAACATCGGCACCGTTTTTTCGCAGGAAGTCCGTAAGTAAGCAGGTGGCAGTGATGCCATCCACATCATAGTCGCCGAAGACGGCGATTTTTTCGTGCTCGCGCATGGCCTGCCCCACGCGACCCACGGCGCGCGCCATGTCCGTCATCAGGTAGGGGTCGAGAAGACTGCACGCACAGCTGTGGTAAGCTTTTGCTTTTTCGGGGGTGTCGAGCCCTCGGGCGGCCAGCACCATGGCGCTTAGCGGGCTGTATCCGCCGCTCACCAGCGCATTTACCGCACCCGGCTGTGGGGTGCTCACATTCCAGATTCCGTATTTCACAATTCAAAACCCATCCGCATATTTTTTCTTTTCCCGACATTATAACAAAAAATAAGGAAATACACAATAGTTAATATTATTGAGTTGTCAGGCATCAGCTCTCATCCCCGGCATGCCCTGCAGCCGGGGGAAAATACCCGCGCAGTCCCATGCGCATTTCCGGTTATCTCTCGCAATGGCATCGAAGGTGCTGCATATTTTTGCGGTTTTTCACAGATTGATGCATCATTCGCTCAACTCGGAGATATCAATTTCCGCTGTTTCTGCTGATTTTCCGAAAATGTTTAGAAAACATCGGAAAGCATTGATTTTTTTTTTTTTTTTGATGTATAATGTAGAAAAATCCGGAAAAAGCGGATTTTGAATGTTCTGTGCCGTCGGCGGGTCTTCTCCGATGAAAACGGAATATTTGCATCGGATAATCACATCCATCATAACCCGCAGGCGCTTTTTGTATTCATTGAGCCTGCTTTCTGGGAGAAAAATCGATGAAGAAGATATACACCTATTCAGCCGATGAAATTGACGAGTCCCTGCCGGACAGGCAGACCGGCGGAATCCGATACCTGTCCAAGCGCAGCTTCCGCAGAGCGCAGGAGCAGGGCATGGAATGCCGGATTGTCGGAAAAACCTCCTTAAAGGAGGTTAAGGACGAAGACGGCGGAAAATACAGGCTTCTGCTCTTCCGTGACCGGAAGTATAAAATTGAGGATTCCTTATTTTCCCGTACCGTCGGCTATATTCCCCTGAGCGGCGGCATGTTCCTTGAGTACCGGAGGACGGTCATTCCTCTGATTGTCTTTTTTCTGTTGGCGGTGATTGCGGGCTTGTATTTTCTGCTGTCGGGAGCTTTGAAGCCGACACCGGTATTGCACCCGGATTTCCAGTTGGCGCAGGAGGATTGGAATCAGCTTCCTGTTGCAGAGGATGGTGCCTTCCATACCCTCACGATTACATTGCCCGATGGCGATATATCCCTGAGGGACAGCATTCTGACCTTTGAGAATGAGGCTCTGAAAGCGCAGGACAGGGAGTATGAGGAAGACCTGTATTCGGGCATGCTCCGGATTACGGCTTACATGCGCAAGGACGGCGAAGCCTACCTCATTTTCGATGACGATGTGCTTGTGACGGAGGGAAAGCTTCCGGAGATATTTCTTGATTTCTTCCTGCAGAAAACCGAGCTGCTGTCCGGTGTACACGATGGAACGATTACCCTTGCATACGGCGGGGATAAGCTTGTCGAGACCAATCTGAAGGTGGTCATCAGGCAGAGAACCGGCGGAACTATGGAGATTGACTACGATACGAAGGTTAATATCTATTCGGCCTCCGGCAGTATTGCGATGCACTATGCCGCAGTCTCCACAGCCACCCATGATACGGTTCTTCAGCTACTGCTGGATAAGGACGGTCAGGAGTATCTGCTGGCGCAGTCCGGCGTGATAAAGCCGGGCTACGGCATCGAGCGGATGAAGCTCCTGGATACCGCGCCCGCCATGAGCAAGGGGCAGTATACCGGCAGACTGCGCTTAAACTTCTATGCCGTGGGCAGCAATGAAGCTCTGGCGGGGCTGAAAACCGACATTGAGGTTAAAATTTATGTTCATTGAGTCCTTATCCGGGCTTATTGATAAATGAAAATCGTTATTCTTGAAAGGAGAATACAACATGAGAAAACTGATTGCAGCGTTTCTTTCCCTTGCCGTCATTCTGGCGTCCGGAACGGTAGTGTTTGCAGATGGCATTGGTTCTGCAGAAGTACCTGTAATTGCCAAGCTGGATACCGAGACTGAGACCTTATCCTCCGGAGAAAGGCATATGGTCGTGTCGTGGGAATCCACTGCCCCGGCATTTGTCCTGAAAAGAGCGCGCAGCTACACTTGGAGTCCCGAAAAGCTTGCCTATGTCGCCGATACGCAGACAGCGGACAGTCAGGTGGTGGCACCGCAGAATCCCGTTGTGGAAACCAAGATTACCGTTGTTAACAAGGCCGCATTTGGTACCGCTGGGTTTGTTATGGAACTGGAACCCAACGATCAGATTGAAGGGATTGATGTAGATACTGTTAACATGAACGGATTTGAGATTAAGTTCGAAGATGGTGACTTTGTATCTATTGCTGATGATGGTATATACGGAGCATTGGAGGCGGTGAATGAATTCCTTGGAAACAATGGGTGTTCCAGTGTAACCGGACGTGGCTACGATAACGCATGCTCCAGTCTGAATGAGTACTATGGGCGTGTTTCCGAGCTGTATGCTTCGTATATGAACGAAAAGGGAATTGAAACCCTAGAAGCGTTGGTTGAGGAACTTAAAAATGATTATGAAGTAACCACCAAGGAAGACCTGCTGAAGTGCTATCTTGATAACGAAGCGGTGTTTGCCAACAACGAGACCCCGGTAAACGACTCCATAACGCTCAATTTCACAATGTATGCAAGATATTCAGATGAATTAATTGCAGGAATCAAAGACTGGGTGAACGAATTTGAAGCCGACGAATTTGATGAAGAAGGCTTGTGGCAGCAGCCCTTGATGTATTATGTTGTGAAGTTCATCGAAGAGAACAACGACTAAACCCGATGCCGGACTGGGAATCCGGAAAGATAAAAAAATTTGCTGAACCGGCAGGCCCTCCCGCCTGCCGGTTTATCGGGGGATGGAAAGGAGTCGGTATGAGAAGATTTGCATTTCCTGCGATTGCATCCTGCGCTCTTCTGCTGCTTGCTTTCTGTGCCCTGCCGGTTACGGTGCGGGCGGAGGAGCCGGACGCAGAGCCGAGCAGCACACTGGTGATAAGCTGGGAAACCTCCGATGCGGTGCTGCACCGAAGCAGAGTCTGCCGCTGGGATGGTGAGCGGCTGTGCTATGTGCCGGCTGCACAGTCCGAGCCGGTGAATTACGATGCCTCCGTTCCCGCCACGGCGTATATTACGCTGACCGGCCACACAGACAAACCGCTGACCTACACGATTACCTATACCGGTGCCCCCGGTGTCACGGCGCAGGAGCACGGAATCGGCGGCAGCCCCACCGGCGTGCTGGATGCCGAGGCGGAGACGATATTTGCGGACTACCGCAGCGAGGTGCGGCTGACCCATATGGACGAGCCGCTTCTGGAGAAACTGGCGGCGGGGGAGTGCGTGGAAATCGGCAGCTTTACCGTCACCGTGTCCGAGCCGCAGAGTGCCTGTTTACTCCGTTTGGAATCCGGTGACCATGGCAGCCTTGCATCCGACACCCTCTCCTCCGAGGAAAACAGCTTCCGGCTGCCCATCCCCGAAGTGCAGGAAAACTGGCGCTTCCGCGGCTGGGCAAAGTCTGCCGATGCCGAGGAGCCGGATTATGGCGTCGATATCCTCACGGATGAGGAAAATCCGTTCTTCTACTGCGTTGATGAAGCTTCGGGCTGCCCCAATACGCTCTACGCCCTCTACGAGGAAATCCCGGAGGACGAGAAGCTGCCCGAGGAGCTTTCGGAAGAGCCTGCGGAAGAACCTGCGGAAGACCCGCCTACGGAAGACCCGCCTACGGAAGAGCCGCCTACGGAAGACCCGCCCACGGAAGAACCTCCGGCGGAAGCTCCGAGTGAGAATCCGCAGACATCTCCCGAGGAAAAATCGGCGGATATTCCGTAACCGCGGAGCATACATACCCCAATCCGAAATTCAAGCGGATGCACTTCCGTATGCGGGTGTGCGGGCGCGTATCACGCACCCGCACAGCGGATGTGGAAAATTGCACAATCCGATGTGGAATCGTATTTGCTTACGAATCCGCATCGGATTTTCTGCTTTTTCGGTGAAAGCGGCGCGGGGGCTAAACCTCCTTCACCGCGCTCACCGCGCCCACGGCTACCATGGGCATGACCATCATTCCCGGCACGCCCCACAGCCGAAAGCCCCCGTAGAGGGCAAAGAGTGTCACCAGCGGGTCTAGCCCCAAATGATTTCCCACAAACTTCGGCTCCAGTACCGAGCGCACCAGCGCCGCTGTGACATACAGCCCCAGAAGTCCCGCCGCTCTGGCGCCGTCCCCCTGCAAAAGGCAGATTAGGCTCCACGGCAGCAGAATTGTGCCGATGCCCAGCACCGGCAGCGCATCCACAAGGCAGATGGCCAGCGCCCAGCCGATGCCGAAGGGAATCCGCAGAAATACCATGCCCACCATGAGAATTCCCAGTGTCACCGCCGACAGCTTCACCTGAGACAGCAGCCACATGGCGGCGTTCCTCCGAAGACGGGCAATCCGCTGTTTCCATTGTTCCTGCTTCTGCTCCGGGATTTTGGATGCAATATAGCTTCGGATGCCGGGCAGCTCCGCCGAAATCATGTAGGCCGCAATGAGCGCCGTGGCGGCACCGAGAGCGCTGCCCGGGATGGCGCACAGCATTCCCCCGGCCAGCCCCAGCGTGTATCGCACGCCCTGCTCTAAAAGCGCCGTGCCGCCCTTCGAGAAACTGCGGATGGCATTTGCCATGGGCTCGCCCACCTCCGTGGGCAGCCGCCCGGTTAGCGCTACAAGCCAGGCTTGCAGCGATTCAATGCCGGACATTGCCATGGCGGCCATGTCCGGCAGAATCCGGGCAAGATGAGTCAGCTGACGCAGCAGCAGCGAACCCAGCGCCAGCACTGCGATGCACAGAATCCCGAGACACATGCTTACACTGATTGCGGCCGCCACGGAGCGGGGGACACGAAGCTTCGTCAGCTTCTTTGCAGCGGGCTCCGAGGCCAGCGCCAGCACGCCGCCCAGCAGAAAGGGGAGACTGATGGGAAGCGCAAAACGCAGAAAAAACCATGCAAAGAAAAATACGCACAAAAAAATTGCGACTTTTCGCACAGGGAAAGCCATGAAAAAAACCACCTTCGTAAAAAAATGTTTCCATAACGGATTCTTTGCAGGGAAACCGAAAATAAAGAGGACAAAAAACTTAAAAAATAATGACGAAAAAAAGCGCCGCCGCCCCACTTGCCGCCCTTGCTTTTTTGAGAATCTATGCTAGAATACAGGATAGAGAACAGTACCCTATGGGGTTGACGATAATTTTTAGGAGGCAGCTATGTCTAACAAGCCGCAGTATTATATTGTTGAAGCTTCTGCACTGCCCGAGGTTTTTCTGAAAGTTGCAGAAACCAAGCGTTTACTTTCCACCGGTGAGGCTTCTACCGTCAATGAAGCCACCCGTATGACCGATATCAGCCGCAGCGCATTCTACAAGTACCGCGATTCCGTTCTGCCCTTCCAGAATATGATGACCGGCCGCATCATCACCTTCCAGCTTCTCATTCACGATGAGCAGGGACTGCTGTCCGAGATTCTGGGCCTGTTTGCCTCCTGCAAGGCCAACATCATCACCATCAATTCCATCGTGCCCACCAACGGCACAGCGGTTATCACCATCTCCGCCGAGACCATGGACTTGACCATCCCGCTGGAGGAGCTGATGGGAAGACTGTCTTCCACCCACGGTGTAGTCCGTGCGGAGGTTCTGGCGGGCTGATACTGAAATCTTAGACGGTTTTTCACCGGGTTATTCCGTGAAAAATTGAAAAAATTCCTTGACATATTGCATTGCCTGTGTTAATATACATCGGTAATAAAGAAGGCTGTACATCCGCCTCACCGTAAGCTTATGGCAAAACGGTTCATACTTTTTCCCCTGATGGGGTCACTGTGTGAGTTCGCGGATGCTTCAGCATCCGCTTTTTTGCTGACATTTTTGGAGGTGCTTACCATCGCAAAGTTAGATCATCAGCTCAATGAGGAAATCCGTGACAAGGAGATTCGCCTGATTGGTGCCGACGGCGCGCAGCTGGGTATCGTCTCTTCCGCCGAGGCCAACGCCATGGCAGAGGAGCAGGGACTTGACTTGGTCAAGATCAGCCCCAATGCGGTTCCCCCCGTGTGCAAGATTATGGACTACTCCAAGTTCTGCTTCGACCAGAAGAAGCGTGAGAAGGAAGCCCGTAAGAATCAGCGTGTCGTGGAAGTCAAGGAGATTCGCATGAGCCCCAGCATCGACACCAACGACCTCAATACCAAGGTCAAGGCCGCTCAGAAGTTCCTGAGTGACGGCGACCGCGTCAAGGTCAGCGTTCGTTTCCGCGGCCGTGAGATGGCACACACCAATATCGGTGAGAAGCTGCTCATGGACTTCGGCACTGCCTGTGCGGATGTCGCCACCATGGAGAAGAACCCGAAGCTGGAAGGCCGCTTCATGGCCATGTTCCTGACCCCCAAGAATAGCAAGTAAGAAACGGTTCCTCCCAAACCGCCCAAAGTGGTTTCGGAGGGGGCCGAAAGAATTTACGAAAGATACGGAAGGAGTAATCACTATGCCCAAGCTGAAGACCCATAGCGGTGCTAAGAAGAGATTCAACCTGACCAAGTCCGGTAAGGTTAAGAGAGCACACGCTTTCAAGAGCCATATCCTCACCAAGAAGACCACCAAGCGTACCCGTCATCTGCGTGCAACCACCTATGCTGATATCACCAATGTGGATGCAATCAAGAAGATGATCCCGTACAAATAAGAGAAGGAGGATATAATCAATGGCTAGAGTTAAAGGCGCAATGATGACGCGCAAGAGAAGAAATGCAACCCTGAAGCTGGCTAAGGGCTACTGGGGTTCCAAGTCCAAGCACTTCAAGATGGCCAAGCAGGCCGTTATGAAGTCCGGCAACTACGCCTTCGCAGGTCGTAAGCAGAAGAAGCGTGCATACCGCACCATGTGGATTGCCCGTCTGAGCGCTGCTGTTGCCCCCTTCGGTCTGAACTACTCCAAGTTCATGAACGGTGTTCACAAGGCCGGCATCACCCTGAACCGCAAGGCTCTGTCCGAGATGGCTATTCAGGATCCCGCCGCTTTCGCCGCTGTTGTCGAGAAGGCCAAGGCTGCTCTGAACTAAGCAAATTTAAGCTCCTGCGAAAGCAGGAGCTTTTTTCTGTTTGCGCTGCGTCTTTGTTATTCTGAGCATAGCGAAGCGAATTGGATAATATATGATTGCCGGTGGCAATCATACCCTAAAATACGCGAAGCGGAGCCGAAGAATCTTTTATAAATGATTTATGCGAATTTTTAGTACATTCGACTTTTTGCTTTGAACACAGTGCTTTTTAAGGAGGTGACCTGCTTGGATTTAACTTATACAGCCCGCCGCGATGGGCGGTTGTCAGCCATCTTAAAGGAGGACATGGGCGTTTCCTCCGGCCTTATGAATCGCGCCAAGTGGGCAGGGAATATCCTTGTCAATGGGGTGCCGCAGCATACGGATTTTCCGGTGAAATCCGGGGATACGGTCACGGTTCTGATGAGCGAAAGTGCGGTCAGCTACACCCCCGAGGACGGCTCCTTGGATATCCTTTATGAGGATGCCTACATTCTTGCTGTGGATAAACCTGCCGCCATGCTCATTCATCCGTCGCGCAGCTGCAATTCGGGCACGCTTGCAAACTTCGTTGCCGGCTACCTGCAAAGCAGGGGAGAGACCACGGCCTTTCACCCCCTGACTCGTCTCGACAGGGATACCTTCGGTATTGTTTTAATCGCCAAGAATTCCTATATCCATGCCCATCTGCAAAAGGCGCAGGTGCACAAGACCTACCATGCCCTGTGCTTCGGCGCGCCAATCCAATCTGCCGGTATCATCGATGCCCCCATTGCTCGGCTGCCCCTGCCAAGTCTTTTGCGCAGGGTTTCCCCCGATGGCAAACCCTGTATTACGAATTATACTGTCCTGCGGCGCTGTGATGGGTACAGCCTTTTGTCGTTGCAACCTGTCACGGGCAGAACCCACCAGCTTCGTGTCCACTGTGCTTACATGGGCTTTCCCATACTGGGCGACCCCCAGTATGCAAGTGAGGAATCCCGCGCATTCTCGGAAAAAATGGGACTTGCCACCCAGCTCCTGTGTGCCCACAGCCTTGATTTTACCCACCCCATCACCGGGGAAAGGCTTCAGCTGCAGTCGCATATGGATGTGGTTTAAGGAAGCTTTAGTGCAGTATGTTAGCCGCACAAGCCAAAGCCTCCCCTGTGTAAGGGGAGGTGGGT